>CAZXCE010000124.1:0-16480 GCA_964639175.1 uncultured Clostridia bacterium | reverse complement strand
AATCATCCACCAAGATTAGACCAAATTGGTATTAAATATATTACATTAGTTTAAGCTCCAGGAAAATTCGACTCTTGACCGGTACACCACGGGAACTCCATCTTTTATGGCTGGCCGAAACCGGATGTGCCGGGCGGCCTCAACCGCACATTCGTCCAGGCCATAGCCAGGTGATCGGACAACCTGGACTTCACCAATCGTTCCATCAGCGCGAAATTCAACCGATAACACCACTTTTCCAGCAATTTTATTTTGCCGGGCAGCTTCGGTGTACCCTGGCTTTGGTTGAGAAATAATTTGAGGTCGCGTGTCAGGCATTGTGCTGCTGCCAAACATCAGAACTGCAAGCAACTCGGCGGATTCTTCTTCGCTCAGTTGAGGCTCTTTCAGAACCTGGAGTATTTCATTAGGACCTGGTTTGACGACATCTTTTTCTATTGAGCCGATGTTGTGTTTGAACCTGGAAAACGCTGAACCGGCAGATGAGGTTATTTTCCATCGCCCCTGCTTCTTTACAAGCTGGTAAGAAGTAAAACTTCCAGGAATCCACTCGGACCAGCCTTTATCAGGAAAATACACCCTTTGAGCTTGTGAGGAACAATCAACAAATCCTCTCCAGGAAATCCCGTTCAACTGGTCAATTTTGGATAGTGGCTGAACGCCTGTCTTCAGCACCACTTCATTGACTTGCCAGTATGTCCCGCCTTCTTTTTCCTTTGTGAACCAGCTTTCTCCATTTTTCACCCAACAGGTTTCAAATTCCCGTTGAGCAAACGCCTGGGCTTCCTGATTGAGTTCTTCAGAAGGTTCAACCGACTGTGGCCACACCATAAACGGGCTCGCCAGGGCACAATGGCACTCTGACCCAAACCAGCTTCCCAAAAGGCCAAACAAAACCAACCATTTCATAGCGTCCCTCCCGATTGAAACTTAGACTCATCAAAGTAGAGTTCTCTGGCTTGAGGCTGGCTAGGGGACACAAATGATTGTCACCTCAGGTTCTGGGACCGGGTGAGCATTTCCCTCGCCGAACAACCGCACGCCCTGGTAAATATACCAGGATCGAAAGGATGACATGCCGTCTTCGCGGCAGATATCCCGCAGCAGTTCATCCGCCCGCTGGCGGTATACTTTATAATCCAGTGCTCCAAGTCGCATAAGCTGGTACAGTGCATCATGAACCAGCGATCCACGCATAAAGTTTTTGGTATCAATCGTCGGGCCGCTCGGTCCATCCCAGGCATAGTTTTTTTTGATCCACAACTTCCCTTGACTGGTCAAAACAACGAATTCAAATATCAGATCCCGTGGTGGAGTAATGTTAACTTGAATCTCATAGTCCTCAACCAACTGATATTTGTAAGCTCTCAGTTCTCGATAGCAGGCTTGTGGCATAGTAAATTCACCTCAAATCATTCATAATACAGGTGAAAGTAATCCTTCTTCATGCGAGTGATCAATATTGTATTGGAAATTCAATGTTGGTGTACTAGCTATCAGTATACGGCAGAAAATTATTATAAATCCGATTTTACCTTTTACAACTGGGTGAAGTGGCGGAAGGTTATTTTTTTGCACAAATCTTTACAGCAGGGGGCACCCGATGAGCTGAAAAACACGGGTTTGGCGCATAGAAGAGAGAAGTATCGTGTTTCAGTGAGCTTTGGCCTTAAAATTCCTGATTCAGTTGATTTTTGATTGCTTCTACACGCAGAAAAAGCAGAAAATCACTCACACTTCAGTTTTTCTCACACTTTTCTCACGTGCGCTCCGCACTGATGTAACTCAACTGATTTTATTTCGCCCCTTGCGTCTTGGGTCAATTGAACCAATCGAGGAGGATCCCACCTTATGTCTGAACATCTGAATTTCACACGCCTATTGCGTCAGCGGCTGTTCATGGCGCTGACCGTGCTTTGCACCAGTATTTTTTTCACACCATCACTTTTTGCTCAAAATCCAACCACAATTGATCTGGGGGTAAAAATCCCCGAACTTGGTATCTATGGCGCTTCGGCCAACGATGCGACGGGCAATAGTGTTGCGGTCGGAGACCTCAATGGCGATGGCTTGAACGATGTCGTGGTAGGGAGTCCACGTGAACGCGGCCCAGCTAACGACCCAACCGGACGACTGGCCTCTGGTGTCGTCCGGGTCTTCTTTTCACCGTTTTCCGCCAATGATCAGGTTGATTTAAATCAACGCCAGGCGGCAGTCACAATTTATGGCCAGCAAACTGGCGATAATCTCGGAAGCAATCTGTTGATTGCTGATATCAATGCTGATAATCGCCCGGATTTGATTATGCAGGCTGCAAATGCCGATTTTGGCGGCACTCGATCTGACGCCGGTAAAGTGCTGGTACTGTTTGGCCCGATCACACCACAAACGCGAGATCTCGCAAATGCCCAAACCCCTCCGAATGTTCAGTTTATTGGGATGTCAGCCGGTGATCGGGTTGGAAATTCACTGGCAGCGGGTGATTTTGACAGCGACGGACGCACCGACCTGATCATTGGGTCGCCCTTTTCAACTGTGAATGGCGCCCCCCAGGGTGGCGCGATTTTCATTATCTATGGTCGTCCAAGTGCCAGCTTCCCAGCCAGCTATGACTTAACCCAGTTTGCCCAGAATCAGGACGACGCCTTTGGATTCCAAACCGCTGATACCCAGTTTGGCTTTTCAGTCGGGTTTGGTGATGTCAACGGTGACCGGCGCGGCGATATCATTGCCGGAGCACCGCGTTTTGACGGGGCAAATGGTGCCCGACTCAACAGCGGCGCGGTCGTCGTGCTCTTTAATAGTGAACTGCAAAACCCGTTTATCGGCTTTGGAATTGATACCAATGACCTGATGGGCAGTAGCATTTCGGTGGGCGATGTAACCGGCGACAGTCTGGCCGATGTCATCGCCAGCGCACCCGGTGCCTTTAGCCTCAGTAATCAGCGAAGTGGGGCTGGGGAAGTCTATATGTTACTCGGTGGACGCTTTGCTCCGGGCCAGATTCGTGATCTGTTAATCCAGGGTCAGGGACCAGAAGCGACATTTTTTGGCGCTGCGATTGGTGACCGACTTGGATTTCCATTTGGAACCGCTGTTGGCGACATCAACGGCGATACCATCGGCGACATTTTGATGGTTGCCAATGGCGGAGACGGGCCAAATAATAGCCGGATTGATGCAGGCAACGTGTATGTGGTGCTTGGGAACGCTGGACTGGCTGGGCCACGTGATCTGGCAACACCGTCAACTTCAAATGTGATCGTGTATGGCGCCCGCTCACAGGATCAAATTGGGTCGCCGATTGAAACGGCACCGAGCAATCGAACCGGTACCCCGGTTGCCATCGGGGACATTTCAGGTGACCGCAAAGGTGACCTGGTGCTGGGATGTCCGCTTTCGGATGGACAAATCGCGGCGCCAAAAACTGATGCCGGCGTGGTGTATGCACTGACCCAATTGAGCGGGCCACCGCCAGTCAATCAGCCACCGGTCATCACTCCGGTCGCCAACCAATCGGTGGTTGAAGGAAGATCTCTGAGTGTTGCGATTTCAGCGACTGACCCAAATGGTGATACCATTCGGTTTAGCCTGACTGGCCCGGCGTTTGTACAGGTGTTTGACAACTTTAACGGCACAGGGACGATTCAGATCATGCCGCCAATCAACACACCGAAACAAACCTACAGCATCGTTTTGACGGCCACTGATGCAGGAACTCCGGCCCTCAATAGCGCCGTGACGTTCACAGTCACTGTCACTTCAGCCGGACCGGTGATCAATTCGGTGACCTATGACGGCAAGTTTATGACCATCAGCGGTGTCGGGTTGACGCCAGGCCCAACCGTGCGGGTTAATGGCAATGTCCTGGCGACCAAATT
The DNA here is from genome assembly GCA_964639175.1 of uncultured Clostridia bacterium. Classification (GTDB taxonomy): domain Bacteria; phylum Acidobacteriota; class Blastocatellia; order Chloracidobacteriales; family Chloracidobacteriaceae; genus JACQXX01. The sequence continues at coordinate 12,599 of CAZXCE010000124.1, read as the reverse complement.
CCTCAAAACCATCACTGACCAGCAACTCAAGGTCAAAGGCAAACCAGCAAAACTGAAGCTTCAATCCGGTGATAACCAGATTATCGTGGTGGTCAACGGACTGGAGTCAAATGTTGCTATTTTGAGGCTTTAATCCATTTGAATGAAGAACAGGTGGTTAGTGGTTAGTCCCTGGGGCTTGGGGCTTGGAAGGTATTGGGTCCTAAGTACCAAGTATCAAACACCAGTCACCTGTCTTTTCTTCATTCTTCATTCTTCATTCTTCATTTGTTTATGAAAGTTCTTCACGTCACCACCGGTGCGTTTCAGGCGCACACTTTTTTTCTCATGTGCGAACGCACCCGCGAAACGCTGCTGATTGATCCAGGACAACATCCGGAACCGATCCTGCAGATGATTCGCACCCATCAACTCAACGTGACCCATCTGGTGGGCACGCACGCCCACCTCGACCATGTCTGGAGCGTCGGTCGGCTGAAAAAAGAAACCGGCGCTCCGTTTTATCTCCATCCAGATGACGAGCCAATTTACCAGAATATGCCCGAATGGGGGTTGCTCTTCGGGTTCCAAATTCCAACACCGCCGCCGATTGATATCTATTTAAAGGATGGCGATGTCCTGAAATTTGGCGACGAAGCCCTCAATGTGCGCCACGTGCCAGGGCATTCACCCGGCCACGTCATGCTCTATAACGCCACCGATGCCTGGGTGGGCGATTGTCTGTTTCAAGGCTCAATTGGTCGAACGGACCTGCCTGGCGGAGATACCCAGACGCTGCTCGATACCATCCATCAGCGGATTCTCTCTCTCGGAGACAAGGTCAAAGTCTACCCCGGCCATGGATTACCCACGACCATCGCCGAAGAACGCCGCAGCAATCCCTTTTTGCGAGGCCATATTGGCCGGTCGGTCTTGTGGCAGGAACAGTGAGAAAACCTGGGCTGAAAAAACCTGGGCTGGGGGATGAGGGCTGAGGGCTGAAGATTTTCGGGCTGAAGAACTGGTTTTCTTTCATCCCTCATCCCTCATCCCTCATCCCTCATCCCTCATCCCTTCGATTGCTCCCAGCCCTGCTTTTTCACTCTTTCAATGAATCAATGGCCATCTGGAGCACATTATCCTGACCGGCCAGCAATGACTGCCGGGTCAGTTCGGCTTTGACCTGTGGAACCGTTCCGCGACCTTCAAGCACAATTCCCTTGGGTGAGGTGTAGTTTGAAATGACGTACATCAACGAGCCGCCGGTTGGCAGAAGCTGATTCAACGCCGGAAGTACCGCGCCCGCCGTCGTTTGGCCAAACACGATTGCCCGCCCCATATCCTGCATCCCGGTGGAAAAAACTTCAGCCGCACTTCCCGTCAGTTCATCCACCAGAATCACAACTTTTCCCTGATAGGCGGCTTTTCCGGTGCCTTGAAACGCAGCCGGTTGTGATTGATAGCGAAATGTCATTGTGCCAAGCGTGCCATCGGTGGCACTCAAGGCACTGGCCAGCGCATTGGTCAATTGTGCGGCGCCTCCACGATTTCCACGCAAATCAATGATCAACCCAGACGTTGTCTGGAGTTCGGCCAGCGCCTTCTGAAACTGGTCAAGCAAATCCCCAAAGAACAGGTTAAACCGAATATATCCAATCTGAGGCGTCAGCTTGCGATGCTCAAAACTGAGGGCCATTCCCCCGGGCTGGGCCTGACGTTCAACCTCAAAGGTACGCGGCTGATCGTGTTCATCCAAAAGTTCAAGTTTTACTTTCGTGCCAGCTTCACCTTGCAGGAATTTGTTGGCAGCTCGAACTCGCTCGACTTCTTCGCGGAGGGCAAACCCGCCACGCTCGGCTTTAAACTCTTTGAGGAACGTGTCTGGAGTTTTGTTTTCGATTTTTGACACCACGTATCCAGGGCGGATTCCCTGTTTGGCGGCGGGTGAATCTGGCTTGACTTCTTTGACCACCAGTTGCTGCTTCATCCAGCGCAAATCAAGCCCAATATTTCCAACGGCTGGCTGGGTTGACCGGGTTTGAAGCCCCTGAACCTGACCTGGCTCAACCACGCTTAAATGAGAACGCTTGAGTTCACCAACCATTTGATTGAGCAGGGTGTGAAACTCTTTGTTGCCTTCGGTTGCTTTCACCTTCGGCAAATACTGATCGTGAATGCCTTTCCAATCCACCCCACCAAACGTGGCATCCCAGTATGATTCGTTGATGGTTTTCCACACCAGTTCAAACGTCTCAAGCCGCACGTTTTCAGGCAAGGTCTTTGCACCTGGAGCAATCGAGGGAAGCGCGGCTTTTGGTGTCACAGCCGGTGTGGTGGCTGGTGACGGACCAGTTGAGGAAACTTCACCCAATTCAAACAGCTTCGGGTCAACCGGGACATTCACTTTGACCTGGGTGATTTTGGTTTTGATTGTTACCTGAGGGTTGATGGATTTGACCGAAAACGCCAGAACGCGACCATCAACCGTCCGGTAATCATCAAATTGCTCGGTATTTTTTATCGCATCACCGCTGACGATTTGTTTGAGCAGATAGGTAGTGGCATCAAAATAATATTTGATTGGAATGTCGTGCCCCAGAGGGTCTTTTTCGCTGGTGGTCAGGACCAGACACTTCACCCCATCGAGGGTTTCATCTGGTTGCCGGGTAAAGCTCAGTTTCTTTTCCCGATATTCATACAGTTCAGGCTGGGGTTGACGGTCAGCCACGGCTTGAGGGTCAGAATCTTCCAGGTAGCCTTTGAAAAACGGCGCCCGCCGCCAGGATCGTTTACCGTCAAACCCGTTTTCCTGTGTGCCTTGCGCCCCTTCGATCCGGGCAAACCGGCGATGATTTTTGCGATCTTCGAGGCGATAGACTTTCTGGATATTTCCAAAGACTTCGATTTCACTGTATCGCTCAAGCGATTGAATTGAATTCCACGCGGTGTGACCACCAATGGCAGCCAGGTGTTTTTCTAGAATTGTCTCAACATCACGTGAACTGGTCGTTGACGAATGTTGGGATGGGGAAAATCGAGAGGCGGCCTGACAGACACCGATTTCCAGAATGATCAGGGTAATGGCTACAAGGGTCGTAATTCGGCTCAAGATGCTCATTGAGAGAAGGCTCCGTTTTTAACTTAAAAATATAATGTGCGATGGTTCCGGATATGCCTGAGTGCAAAATGGGTACCAGACACAGGTCACGGTGCCAGCCCCTTCATTTTCGGCCACGGAAATCCACTAAAATCCATATAACGTGTTTAAATAAAGCTTTTATGGCCACAGCGCTATTTCAGGCCAGACAAATTCGCAATGGACTTTGATCAGTGAACAATTCCTGAAATGAGGAAACACCTCCCCATATCAGGAAAAGAGGAGGTGCCGATGACAGAAGCAGTGGCTTCTTCCCAAAGTACTAAGTACCTTACCGAAAATTTCCAGACATTTTAACCACGGAAAACACGGAAAACACGGAAGAAAATCAAGCACTTACCACACTCAATATCTCAGGAAACTTTTGACAAGGTACTTATTTTTGATTTTTTCTATTTTTGAGCTGGCAGTACAAATGTATGAATCTCAATACATCTTAGTGGCACCGCCTGGAATTCCCGCTTTTTGAAATAATCCCTGGCTTTTTACCCAAATCAGCGTTTCCCTGACAACCTCCTTCATTTTTTTGAATTTTTTAAATCATTTAGCATAAGTAAGTTATCACTTACTTTGGGTGAATCAGACCGCCCCTGCCTTGACCCACCTTCGATCCGTGGTAAGCTTCAGGCCCATTTTTCATTTTCGGTCTGCCGGTCTGGTAGCCCGTACTGACAACCATACTCAATCATCATTGTCAGATATCAGCCGAAGAGGGCTTCCAACTGCAGGAATCAGCCGCTCTTTCATCACCTCAGGTGTCTGAACCTTTCTTGTTATCGCAGAGCACATGTGTTCCCTGGGTGCCTCAAATTTCTTATTCTTCCGCCAGGACAACTTTTCTCTCACGGAAGAAATTGCAGTTGGAACCCGTCTATAGAGACGGTACGTGCCAGCCTTCTGGTCTCAGCCTCGGCCTCCTTGGCCTCGCGAACCAATCATCATTTTTGTTTATTCTCGATTTCCTTTTCACCTCACAGGAAAAGCAATTCAAGGGAGAGTTTGCCGAATGAAGCGTTTTCTTACACTTCTTAGCCTGGTGCTGTTTGCCATGACCGTTGTGGCCGTGGGCACCGGGAAAATGCAGTCGGGCGCGGTCTATCAAGCCCCGCCAGCAGCCCAAACTGCGGTTTCACAACTGGAAGCCGTCCAACCGCAACTTCTTTCAAGTGATTATGTCAGCCTGAGCGACCAGCATAAGGTCATGATCTCGGCTGAAGATTCCGCTTTGTTTGATGAACTCATGGCCACGGGCAGCGTCAAGCAGGTCCTGGACTATGGGAGTTTTCGCGTCGTCACGGTTGGCACCGATACCGTGAGCAGCCTCAAAGGCCGGGCTGAAATTCGGGATGATATGAACGTCATCACCCTCAATGGCTTTCATCTGGACACCACCAATCCAGAAGCTACGCTGGCCACGCTGCCACCAGCTTTTAGCCGACAGGCTGACTTGACCAAAGGCGTTCAAACCGGTGCTGAAGCCGGGCTTTATCTGGTCCAGTTTACCGGGCCGATTCAGGATGAGTGGTATGCCAAACTGGAAAAGACTGGCGTTCACATCGTGACCTATACCTCCAACAACGCCTACATTGTTCAGGCCAATGCCAGCCAGGTCCAATCCCTTGAAAAATGGAAAGCGAACCACAGCGAAACCGTGCAGTACGTCGGCTTTTATGAGCCAGCGTTCCGGGTCTCCCCCACCCTGCGCGACATGTATCAGCGCAATGCCAGCGCGCTGACCGATGTCACGATTCAGGTCGTGGATGGCCCACGGGCAACGGAAACACTCAATGCCCTCAAGCAGATTTCCTCCCAGGTGCTGCGTCAGGAAAATAAAGTTCTCGAATATCGCAACATCACACTCACCGTTCCCACCGACCGGATTGCGGATATCAGCCGGATGGATGGGGTTTTTGCCGTGGCTTATTACACGTCACCAGTGCTGATGGATGAACGGCAAGGTCAGATTCTGGCTGGAAATATCAGCGGGAATACGGTCGGCGCCCCTGGTTATCTGGCGTGGCTGCAAGCTCGTGGCTTTAGCGGGACCGGGCAGTTTGACTTTACGGTTGACGTCACGGATGACGGGGTTGACCGGGGCAGCAACACGGATGTGAATAACGAGTTCAAGGTCAATGGTCAGTCGGCTGGTGCCAGTCGCCTGGTGTTCAACAACAACTACACGGGTGACTCACAAGCGGATAGCGGTGGCGGCCACGGCAGCATCAACGCCTCGATCATTTTTGGATACAACAATTCAACCGGAAGCACAGTTGAAGATGCTGGCGGGCACAATTACGGTCTGGGTATTTGCCCGTGGGTGAAAGTTGGAAACACCAAGGTTTTTAGCAACGGTTCTGGTGCCCAGTTTACCCAGGAAGCTACGGTGCGACTGCGGGCGGCCTATAATGGCGGCGCCCGTATCAGCAACAATAGCTGGGGATACCGGTTTGCCAATGACTACAACGCGGATTCACAGGAACACGATGTGCTCGTCCGTGATGCTGACAACGTCGCCAGCGGCAATCAGGAAATGACGGTTGTGTTTGCGGCTGGAAACAGCGGCTCCAGTTCCTTCACGGTATCGCCTCCAGGGACTGCCAAAAACATCATTTGTGTTGCCGCATTTGAAAATGACCGGCAAACGGGTACGGACGGTTGTGGAACGGACAATAGTGGCGCCAACAGTGTCAATGATGTGATTGGTTTTTCAGGGCGTGGACCGACATCCGATGGACGCGTCAAACCAGATCTCGGTGGACCTGGAACGCATATTCAAGGTGCGGCATCACGGTCAACCAATTATGACGGCGCCAGCGTGTGCAACAAATACTGGCCAACCGGGCAGACGCTCTATGCCTGGTCATCAGGTACATCGCATTCGGCGCCAGCTATCTGCGGCGTGGCCGCGTTGATTCGGCAGTACTTCATCAATCAGAGTTGGACGGTTCCGAGCCCGGCGATGGTCAAAGCCTATATGGCCAGTGCCACCCGGTATATGACGGGAACAGGCGCCAACGATACCCTGCCATCCAACAACCAGGGCATGGGAAGCGCCCATCTGGCGACCTGCTTTGACGGCGTACAGCGGACGATGGTGGATCAGACCGAAGTACTTGGTGCGACGGGACAAACCCGGACCGTGAGTGGAACTATCGTGGACAATAGCAAACCATTTCGGGTCACCCTGGCCTGGACCGATGCTGCCGGTTCCACAACTGGCAATGCCTGGGTCAATAACCTTGATCTGGAAGTGACAGCGGGCGGACAAACCTACAAAGGCAATGTGTTTTCAGGCCGCAACTCAATTACGGGTGGCACGGCTGACACCAAAAACAACATGGAGTCGGTCTTCCTGCCGGCTGGTGTTTCCGGCGCCTTTAGCGTCACCGTCAAAGCCACCAATATTGCAGGCGATGGCGTACGCAACAATGGCGATACAACCGATCAAGATTATGCCCTGGTCGTCTATAACGGCACAACGGTTGCCCCAACACCTGACTTTACCATCAGTGCCAATCCAACGGCATCAGGTGCGGTCACCCAGGGAGGCTCGGCCACCACGACGGTGACGGTGGCTCCGACCAACGGATACACGGGAACGGTCAACCTGTCGGTTACCGGATTACCAGCCAACACCACGGCGAACTTTGTACCAACCTCAATCACCACGTCTGGCACGTCAACGCTGACGATTAACACCACCGCATCAACGCCAACGGGGATCTTTACCCTGACGATCACCGGGACAGATGGTGCGCTCACCCACACGGCCACCTATACGCTGACCGTTGGGGCGGTACCAGTCGGCGATTTCAGCCTGACCACCACCCCCAAGACCGGCACCTGGCGGCGAAATTCATCGTATCGGGTCACGGTCAATGTCGTCCGTACCGGCGGTCATAATGCTGCGATTACGCTGTCTCAAACTGCCAGCAAATCAGGGTTGTTTAGCAGTGCAACCTTCAGCCCAAATCCAATCGCCGGGACTGGAAAATCAAGTTCAGCCACCTTCCGAGTTGCGGCAAATGCGCCAACCGGAGCGGCAGTTATTACCATTACCGGAAATGATGGCGTGCGAACACGCACGGCCACGGTGAACATTAAGGTTCAGTAATGAACCAAAGCGAGTCGCACGTCGTGATCGTCACGACTTGCGACTCGCTTTTTCTTACGACTGCTCTACCTCAAAAACCGTTTGAGCCGTCCCAGCAGTTTGGTCCGCAGAAAGTCAGCCTCAGGTACCCCCAACCAGATCGTTCCCGCCAGATACGCCACTCCGTAAATTCCCAAAACCACTCCGGCAAGTACAAAGGGTGGAAGCCACATCAACACTGATTTGATCGCAATCCCCAGCACCGCCGCGCTCCCAGCAATCGCCCATAACGTGAGTCCAAATCGCCAGGGCAGGCGAAACGACCCAATCCGGCGCCGAAGAATCCACCGCAACAACAGGTATTCGACCCAACTGGCAACCCCCGAAGAAATCGTCAATCCAACAATCCCCCAAAACGGCTTTAATCCAAGCAGGTGAGGAACTTCTAACGCCAGTCCATAGCCAAGGACAGCCGTTATACCCACCCGGGCAATCGAGCATTTCAACGGAATCTTAGTCTCGTGGAGGGCATAAAAGGTTGAAGAATAGAGCCGCCCCATCGTCGCCGCCAGCAACCCGATGGTCAGCCCGGCGAGCGTACACCAGACCAGCACGGTATCACCGCGCTGAAAGCGCCCATTCTGAAACAACGCTCCCACCACAACATCTCCCAGAACCCAAAAGGCTACGGCTGACGGAATAACGTAAAACGCCACGTGACGGAGTGTCGCAATCAGTCGCTGACGGATTTGCTCGGCAATTTCCTCGCTGGTGCCAAGCGTGCTCGACATTTCAGGGAGTTCAGCGGCTGAAAATGACATGCCAAACAAACTCACCGGCAACATATAGACAATCTGGGCATTGGCCAGAACCGCCAGGGCCGTGGGTGAAATAAAACTGGCCAGAATCCGGTCCACATAGGCACTGATTTGAACCACACCTCGTCCGGCAACAACTGGCAAAAAATTCTGAATCACCTTCCAGACCGGCGCAAAGCGCACATCAAAAGACGGCTCAAATCGCTTGAGCAACCCCAGTACTTTGGGGAGCTGGACCAGAAAAATCAGGAAACTGCCAAGGGTGGCGCCCCAGGTGGTATAGACCACCAGTGTTTCACCCGGCTGGTGCCGAAACACCACCAGCGTCACAATCACGGTGGCATTCATCACCACCTGGACACTGTATGACAGGAAAAACTGCCGGTGACTGTTGAGCACACCCAGACACCAGGCTGACATCACCAGAATGCCTGTCCCAGGAAACACAATCCGCACCAGTTGGACTGCCAGGTCATAGTGCGGGCCAGTAAAGCCAGGCACGATCAATTTCGTCAAAACTGGCGCCAGCCCAATTCCAATGAGCACCAGAACTGACACGACCACGCCTAGCAGTGATGCCACCGCACCAGCGACTTTGCGGGCGTCGGCTTCGTTTCCTTCAGCCAGCAGGCGGGAATAGACCGGGATAAATGAGGCTGAAAGCACGCCTTCGCCAAGCAAATTTTGCAAAAAATTAGGAATGGATTGTGCGGCTCGGAAAATCCCGGCCACGTCGGAATTGCCAAAATACCGGGCAAAAAACCATTCACGGGCAAATCCGGAGATGCGACTGAGCAAAATCCCAGCGGCTACCAGAAACGCTGAAGCTGAAGGATTGTGTGATCGCGGGGTTGTTTTTGAAGCTGAATCAGAAGCTGAAGCAAGATCTGGGGATGGAGAACTCATACGGAGGGAGTGAAGGCACGAAGGATCACAGGAAGGTGAGTCGTGAGTAGCGTGTCGCTACTCACGACCCGCTCTTTTATGACTGGCCACCATCTTTCGGGTTGGTACGTCGTGGACGGGATGGAGATTGAGGTTGTGGAAGCGGTGGTTTTACCGGCAACTGGCCCTGCTGATATTGCTCGCGGAGCTTGATACGCTGGATGGCGAGGTTGGCGGCATTCACAACCCGGGCATTGGTGTCACGCAACAACGGCTCCATAACCGGAATACTTTCGCTGGTACCAATGACACCGAGCACTTTGAGAATTTTCACGGTGGCGCCAGTCGTGGCGACCCGCACCGGTCCGTGCAAATCTGCGGGACTGAGGACTTCATACAAGTACCCGGTTGCCTGATCGCCAAGGGTGATGGCTTCAAGTTCCTTGATGATGGCATCCAGGTACTCAGGCCGTCCAAGTTTGTAGAGAGCAAAGGCCTGGGCCAGTTTGACCCTGCCGCTGCCCTCTTTGAGGCGATTGCGCGAAATGGTTTCCACAAAACTGGTATCTCCCATTCGTGCCAGACCTTCATTGGCCCACTGGCGCCGATCTTCGTCGCGACGCAGATTTCCTTCAAAAATGTCCTTGCTGGCCGGGTCACCGATTTGGGAAAGAGCTTCAAGGGTAATGCGCTGGCGTTCCGGCACCTGTTTAAAAAAGTCGTTGATGTTGGCTTTGAACCCCCGCTTGTCTTCACCTAACCGATAGACACTATTGAGCGACTCAACGGCTTTGTGGGTTCGCAACAGCCCTGCCGTGGCAATGGCCTGGGCCCGGATTTCCCGGTCGTCACTGGAAAAGTACGGGATGGCATATTCACCATATTCGGTCCGCCCCAGTTTGATGAACACTCGAAAGATATCAATTCGCAAATTCGGGTCTGAATCAAGCGCACCGATCAAGGCTGGCGCCTGCGAATCCGCCCGAAGGACGCCGAGGGCACGGACACCAGCCCGACGCAGGCTCACTTCAGCATCATCGCGCATCATCTGAGCCAGGGCTTCCGTCATCCGTGGGTCAACCTGAACATAGGGTTCAACAATGGTTGGGCCGTCGGTATCCAGAAAGGGATTGAGCACATTCAATCCTTTGCGTTCGGCAAAAACAAACCCGATGTCGCTTTCGATGTAATAGGAGACGAGTGCCCGAACAGCAGCCCGGCGCACCTGTGGCGAAAGATCCTTTAAGGTATCAATGATGGCTGGAATCACGGCTTCGTCTTTGAGCCGTCCAAGCGATTCAAGCGCGTTGGCTCGAACTTCGGGGTCCGTATCAGTTTGCGCGGCCTGAGCCAGAGCCCCACTGACTTCACGAAATCGCTTTTCGCCCAACTCTTTGGCTGCCTTTCGGCGAACGATTGGATCTGGATTTTTCAAATTTGCCAGGAGTGACTCCTGACTGGTTTGCGCCTGAATGGAAATCGGAGTCGCCACCAGCCAGCCACTCGCGCCAACCAAACAAGCCGTTAACATCAGTGCCTGGGAAAATCGCCAGACAGACGTCCCTTGGGAATTGATAGCCATGATGAATGCCGCCTCCACCCGTGGTTTGATTGCAACAGATTGAAGAAAATCAAGGTGTGTGCCTGACCGTACCAAGTTCAACTCAACCCTGTCAATGTTCACACTTTTGGATTGAGGATTTGTCCAGCCAGGTTCCTGGACTTTTTGGATTCTTCTTCCGCTCCAACCTGATTGGCTGGTGACCTATTCTGCATTTTCGGGCACTTCCCTGGCACCAGTCCTCAAACTAACCCACTGTTAAAAAATGACTTGGGCGGAAGTCTTGACACACCCGGCAAGCTGCGGTTCAATCCCCACTTCTTTGCCTTTTGCAAGCTTCCACTGAAAAGAACAGATCACGTTCTGAAATGACGGTCTAACCTGCTCGAACGCTGGAAAGGATTGTGATGTCCGTTTCTGAAACAACTGTCGTGGGGAATCCACTGGAAATAATCCACCAAACACTCCAGGCAACGATGACTGAATATGCCTCCCGACCCGTGCCCGCTCATTATGGTGACGTTCAAGCCGAATACCATACCTTACGAACTGGGGTTGGACTGATTGATATAAGCGCCCACGGGCGAATCCAGGTCGGTGGAAAAGAGCGCGTTCAATTTCTGAACGGACTGGTCAGCAACTATATCAAACCCTTACAGCACGGCTTTGGGGTACCGGCGCTCTTTCTGACCGCCCAGGGAAAAGTGATTGCCGATTGTCATATTTTCGGTGTGGATGAAACGTTCTGGATTGATCTGGACGCCGCTCTGGCTGAAAAGATCTATAAATCCTTGTTCCGCTTTACCTTTGCCGGCGACTTCAAAGTTGAGGATCTCGCCAAAACCTATGGCTTGCTTTCCCTGCAGGGACCACAGGCCAGCGCCTTGCTGGCGGCTATCACCGGGGAAAACCCACACCAATGGCCGGTAACCCATCAGGTTGATAAAGTTGGCGGTGGCACGGAAGACATTCCGGTATTGCCGCTGAAGAAGCTCCAACTTGGCGAAACCGAAGCACTTGTGGTTCGACGAGCACGTGGGACGGTTGACGGATACGACCTCTATATCCACCGTGAAGCGCTGGCTCAAACCTGGAACTGGCTCACCAGCCAGGGCACCGCCTTTCACTTGCGCCCGGTTGGCTGGGAAGCACTGGAACTGGTGCGGGTTGAAGCTGGCCTTCCCCGCTATGGTGTGGATGTGGATGAAAATGTGATTGCCCTCGAAGCCAACCTGGGTTCGGCGGTCAGCTACCATAAAGGATGCTATGTCGGCCAGGAAACCGTCGCCAAAATCCACTGGCGCGGGCACGACCAGGTTGCCCGCAAGTTGACTCAGATTGTCGTTGAAGGCACCAACTTGCCACAGCGTGGCAGCCGAATTTTGAAAGGTGAAAAAGAAGTCGGCACGATCACCAGTGCCATTTATTCGCCGCAGCTTGGGGGTGCCATCTTGGCACTTGGATATGTTCGGTCGTCGGTTCTTCAGGCTGGGGGAACACTCACCATCAAAAACGATGACGGCACGCAAGTCAGCGCACAACTGAAAGACGTTGGGCTGAGGGTTGAGGACTAAGGGCTAAGGGCTAAGGGCTAAGGGCTGAAGACTCGCAAGCGCCTGGGGGCAGAAGAAAATGCGTTCAATACCCTTAGCCCTTAGCCCACTGTCTTCAGCCCCCTGTTTTCAGCCCGAACTCGCTTGCCATTATACTTTTCTTTTCATTGGGGATTTTTATGTCGCACCCTGAGCATCCGGAAATACCTGCACCACTCAACCACCAGCCAGACATTGAATGGGCAACGGCTGAAGACGCTTACCATATTATCAACCATCTGCTGACCTACGTTCACGCCACCAGCGATTTGATTGCCCTGATGGCAACTGCCCTTGGTGAAGCGCAGGTGAAAAAGCTGGCTGAAACGCATCCGTGGGCTGACTACCTGGCGGCACGCCGTATGCTGGAACAGATTCAACCTGAGATTCAAAAATTTTCTCAAACCATGATCGAGCTGGCCAGGGACCGACCAGACCGGCCAGATCCAGAGGAAGAATAACGGGTTCCGGGTTCCGGGTTCCGGGTTCCGGGTTCCGGGTTCCGGGTTCCGGG
>CAZXCE010000123.1:0-16492 GCA_964639175.1 uncultured Clostridia bacterium | reverse complement strand
GGAACCCGGAACCCGGAACCCGGAACCCGGTATCGCACCGGAGACCTTGGCCGGTGGTTGCCCAACGGCAGGCTGGAATATCTGGGCCGAATTGACGATCAGGTCAAGATTCGCGGATTCCGAATCGAGCCGGGCGAAATCCAGGCGGTCCTCAATCAACAACCCGAAGTGGCTGAATCACTGCTCCTGGTCAAAGATGAGGCGCAGGGTGGGCAACGACTGGTGGCCTATGTTGTACCCAAAGGTGAACTTGACGGGCAGATGTTGATTCACGAGCTTCAAGCCAGACTCAAAGGCGTGCTTCCGGAATATATGGTGCCGTCAGCATTTGTAGTGCTCACCATGTTTCCATTGACGGCCCACGGAAAGATTGATCGCCGTCAACTGCCTGACCCAGAACATTTTGCACTTCCAACCAGCGAACAGATCGGCCCACGAACCGCCACCGAAGCCGCCCTGGTCGAACTCTGGGCCGAACTGCTCGGCCTCAACAGTTTGAGCGTGACCGACAATTTCTTTGACCTGGGTGGACATTCGCTGCTGGCGGCACAGCTTGTCTCGCGGATTCGAGACAGCTTCCAGGTTGAACTTCCGCTTCGCCGCTTGTTTGAAATTCCAGTGCTGCAAGACATGGCGGCTGAAATCCAAACGGCACTTATGGCGGGCGAACCGGGTGAAGCGATGCTTTCGGCGCTGCCGCCAATCGTGCCGGTTTCACGTGAACAGCAATTTCCACTTTCATTTGCCCAGGAACGGCTCTGGTTTTTGCATCAGCTTGACCCACACACGTCAGCTTATAACATTCCGTTTGCGCTTCGGCTGACGGGTGCGCTTGACCAATCAGCACTGGAACGGGCATTGATCGAACTTATCCGCCGTCACGAAGTTTTGCGCACCGGTTATTTGATCAGCGATGGCCAGCCAATTCAGGATATTCAGGATGGAACCCTGGCCTTCCACATCTGGAACCAGGATCTTTCCACTGACCTCGTGGCCCTTGACGAACCGGCTCGCAAACGTCGCATTGGTCAGATGCTGGTCACCGAAGCTCAAAAACCGTTTGATCTGACCCATCCGCCAATGCTGCGTGTCGGTGTGCTCAAGCTGGCGGAAAATGACCATATCCTGGCGCTGACGCTCCATCACATTGCGGCTGATGGCTGGTCAATGGGCATTCTGGTGCGTGAGCTGGGCACCCTTTACCGGGCCTATTCAAAGGGGTTGTCGCCACTGCTGCTCCCACTGCCGGTGCAGTATGCCGATTTTGCCCACTGGCAACGCGGCTGGCTGCAAGGAACGGTGCTCGAAACCCAGGTGGCCTACTGGAAAGAAAAGCTCCAGGATGCACCGCCCGTGCTGGAACTTCCGACTGACCGGCCACGGCCAGCCATGCAGACCTTCAATGGCGCCACCAGAGGATTTGCCCTCTCGGCTGAAGTCACCCAATCGCTGCACGCACTGAGCCGACGTGAAGGCGTCACGCTGTTTATGACGCTGCTGGCGGCGTACAACGTCTTTCTGGCACGCTATAGCGGACAGGCAGACATTTGTGTCGGGACAACCACGGCCAACCGGAACCGCAAGGAAATTGAAGGCTTAATCGGATACTTTCTCAACACGCTGGTTCTACGGACCAGGCTTGAATCAGATTCATCAACTCACTGGACGACGTTTAGGGAACTTCTGGGACGTGTTCGGGAAACAACCCTTGGGGCCTTTAGCCATCAGGATGTTCCGTTTGAAAAACTGGTCGAAGTCCTGCATCCCAAACGCGAGTTGAGCCATTCGCCACTGTTCCAGGTGGCCTTCGTGCTGCAAAACACACCACTCCAGACAGTACCGCTCGGAGACGTACAGGTACAACTCCTGAGCGGCACTGACAATACAGCGAAATATGATTTGTTGCTTTCGGTGATTGAAACCGCTGACGGTTTGAAATGCGGGATGGAATACAACACCGACCTGTTTGACGCTTCGACCATTGACCGGATGATCAGCCATTTCCGGACGCTGGTCGAGAATCTGCTCGTCTCGCCTGACGAATCGGTATCGCTTGTGCCGATGATGTCACCTGCCGAAGCGCACCAAATTCTGGTTGAATGGAATGACACCGCCGTCGAACTCGCCGAACCATTGCTGGTTCATCGGCGCTTTGAACAACAGGTTGCGCAAACCCCTGAAGTCACCGCCGTTGAGGTTATCAACCCGCAAAGCAGAGAACGAACAGCGCTTTCCTACAGAGAACTCAACCAGCAAGCGGAACGGCTGGCAGCCTATCTGCAAATACTTGGTGTTGGGCCGGATGTCATCGTCGGCCTGTGTCTTGAACGCTCGGTTGAAATGGTGGTTGGGATGTTAGGAATCCTCAAAGCCGGCGGGGCCTTCCTGCCGATGGATCCAACCTACCCGGCAGACCGGCTGGCATTTATGGTCGCGGATGCCGGGCTTTCGGTCATCGTCACCAACACCCGGTCAAGCCAGTGGGTACCGACAACCAGTCACATTACCACCATAGACCTGATTGATTTAAAGGACATAAAGGACACAAATTCCGAATCTGAAGTCCGGAACCCGGAACCCGGAACCCGGAACCCGGAACCCGATGCTCTGGCTTATGTCATCTACACTTCGGGCTCGACCGGGAAACCCAAAGGGACGCTTCTGACTCATCACGGGCTGTGTAACCTCTCTGTTGCCCAGCAACGGGCATTCCAGGTAACACCAGAGGATCGGATACTGCAATTTGCTTCGTTGAGCTTTGATGCTGCCGTTTGGGAAGTCGCCATGGCACTCTTGAGCGGAAGCACCCTGGTTGTGACAACCCGTGAAACGGTGACATCACCAGAACAGCTTGTCCGGTTCTTACAAACTGAATCCATTACAATTGCCACACTCCCGCCGACGATGCTTTCAGCGATGCCGGCAACGAACCTCCCGGCCCTGCGCCTGCTGGTCGTGGCTGGGGAACGCTGTCCGGTAGAAGTCGCCAACCAGTGGTCACCTGGGCGACGCTTTGTCAACGCCTATGGTCCGACGGAAACAACCGTCTGTGCCTCAATGTTTGAATGCCACGGGACCCTGACCCAACCGCCTCCGATTGGCCGCCCAATTGCCAATACCCAGTTGTTTATTGTGGATCCGTGGGGCAATCCCGTCCCGGCAGGCATCCCCGGTGAGTTGTATATTGGCGGAACCAGTCTCGCCCGTGGGTATCTCAACCGACCGGAGAATACAGGGTTCGGGGTTCAGGGTTCAGGGTTCAGGGATGTTGAACCTGAGATATTTCATCAACCTGAAAATTCAGAATTCCAGGAAACATTTAATCTTTCAAAACCAGGTTTTCATACCCTGAACCCTGAACCCCGAACCCTGTATTGCACCGGGGACCGTGTCCGCTGGCTCCCGGATGGAAATGTCGAATTTCTGGGACGGCTGGATGATCAGGTCAAGGTGCGCGGACACCGTATCGAGTTGGGCGAAATTGAAACCATTTTGCAGCAGCATCCTGACGTTCAGGCCGCCGCAGTCCGGGTATTGAAAACTGGTCAGCCAGATGCGTTTCTGGTGGCTTATGTGACCATCCGATCTGATTCAGACATTGTGCCCACCGGGGTCGAAACTGAACTCCGAGCGTATCTCAAAGGTCAGGTGCCAGCCTTTATGATGCCGTCGGTTTTCATTCACCTTGATCAAATGCCGTTGACTCCAAGCGGGAAAATTGATCGCAACCGCCTGCCAGCGCCAGAAAATGCAGGTTCATCAGAAACTGACCAGGGTATTGCTCCACGAACAGCAACCGAAACCCTGGTGGCCGAACTCTTTGCTGAGCTTCTCTTCCAGCCAAAGATTGGCATTCACCACAATTTCTTTGAGCTTGGTGGGCATTCCCTGCTGGCCACGCGGCTGGCAACCCGTGTTCGCGAAGCATTTGCGATTGAATTTCCATTGCAGCAGGTTTTTTCGCATCCAACCGTGGCCGAACTGGCCGGGGCGATTGATCTTGAACGCGCGCAAACCCAGGTTCGAGCCAGTGCGCCGCCGGTACAACCCGTTTCCCGCAATCAAAAATTGCCGCTTTCCTTCACTCAGCAACGGCTCTGGTTCCTGGATCAGCTTGAACCAGGGAGCGCGGCCTACATTATGCCTGCGGCCCTCAGATTAACTGGCGAACTCGACCTGGAAGCCCTCCGAAACGCCTTTTCAGAACTGGTTAAGCGCCATGAAATCCTGCGCACGACGTTTGTTACCACTGATGGTGAACCGACACTCCACATCGCTGAATCAGCCGGGTTTACCTTTGCAATCGAAGACGCGTCAAACCGCTCGATTGACCTGACGGATACTCAATCAGCGACCGTTCAACAGTTTAAAACTGAAATACTGCAATTTTTGTGGTCCCCGTTTGACCTTGCCGCCGGGCCGCTGCTGCGAGTCCAGGTAGTGAAACTGGCCGAAACCGATCACCTGCTGCTGATTTCAATGCACCACATTGTTTCAGACGGATGGTCAATCGGTGTGATGTTGCGCGAAGTGGCAGCACTCTATCGGGCTGGCGTGACCGGGCAACCATCATCGCTGCCGGCGTTGCCAGTTCAATTTGCTGATTATGCCGCCTGGCAACGAGACTTTTTGAATCCCGAACGGCTGGAGGAAGAGCTTGCCTGCTGGAAACAAAAGTTTGCGTCTCCGCTTCCGGTTTTATCGCTTCCGACAGATCGGCCACGGCCCGAAGTACAGACCTTCCAGGGTTCGGATGAAACTTTCAACCTGTCTCCTGAACTTTCCGAGAAAGTGCGTGCGCTGAGTCGTCAGCATGGAAGCACGCTGTTTATGACGCTGCTGGCGGCTTTTCAGACCTTGCTTTCACGTTACACCGGACAGGAAGACATTGTGGTTGGGTCACCGATTGCCAATCGCAACCACCTGGAAACGGAAGGGTTAATCGGTCCTTTGATCAACACGCTGGCGCTCCGAACTGATTTTTCGGGCCAGCCGACGTTTCTGGACGTCCTCAACCGGGTTCGCCAGACCACGCTCGAAGCCTTTGCCCATAGCGAAGTTCCCTTTGAAAAAATCGTGGATGCGGTTCAACCCGAACGCGACATGAGCCGGACACCACTGTTTCAGGTCATGTTTGACTTTGGAAATCAGGCCCGAAATCGTCAAAAAGGCCAGGCGTTGCCGGGACTCTCGATCACACCAGTGGAGTTTGAAAGCCGGATTGCCCGCCTTGATTTGACGCTTTCGATGGTGGATACCGGCGACTCGCTGGCCGGAAACCTCGAATTTAACACTGACTTGTTTGACCGCGTGACGATTCAGCGGATGCTTGGCCATTTCCAAACCCTGCTGGAAAACCTGGTCGCCAATCCAGAGCAACCGGTAACAACTGCTCAATTGATGACTGAGGTAGAACTCCATCAAATTCTGGTTGAATGGAATGACACCCATCTTGAGTATCCAAAAGACAAATGCCTGCACCAGTTGTTTGAAGCCCAGGCGGTGCGGGCGCCACTGGCCACTGCCGTTGTCTTTGGCGATGCGGAACTGACCTATGGCGAACTCAATGCGCGGGCCGATGCCCTGGCCGGGTACCTGTGCTCACTAGGTGTCGGGCCAGATACGCTGGTCGGAATCTGTGTGGAACGGTCGCTGGAAATGGTGGTCGGGCTGCTGGGAATTCTCAAAGCCGGAGGCGCCTACGTTCCACTTGACCCAACCTATCCGCTGGAACGTCTGATCTTTATGATCCAGGATGCCCAGCTTCCGGTGATTGTCACTGACACTGAATCCGAAGCCTTTTTACCCGTCCACCAGTCAGAGATTGTGAACATCAACACATTTGAATCTTCAACCTTCAGGCACCCGGAACCCGGAACCCGGAACCCGGAACCCAAAAATCTGGCCTATGTCATCTACACCTCGGGCTCAACGGGACTGCCCAAAGGGGTGTTGATCACCCATCGAAACATCGTCAATTTGTGTTCTGCGGTTCAGCACCTGCTGAAACTGAGCCCCAGCGACCGTTTCCTGCAATTTGCCTCGCTCAATTTCGACACGGCTGCCGAAGAGGTATTTTCAGCCCTGACCTGTGGCGCCACGGTCGTCCTTAGAACCCACACTGTGGTTCCATCCTGTGCCGAATTTGTTGAATTTATTGACCGCCATCGAGTAACGGTGATTGATCCGCCGACAGCGTACTTTAGCGAGCTGACGCGGGAATTGACCGCTTCAAACACACCGCTTCCAGCCAGTTTACGGATGGCCTTTGTCGGCGGCGAAAAGGCGTCACCCGTAACTTCGGCTCAGTGGCAAAAGCTTGGCCAGGGTCGTGCATCGTGGATCAACGGCTATGGTCCCACCGAAGCAACCGTGACCTGCATTGCCTACGCCCCGCCAGCCTGGTCGCCTGAAATGGAAACCTGGACCGAGCTTCCGATTGGCCGTCCAATGGCCAATGTCCAGGCATACATTCTGGATCGGAATTTACAACCGGTGCCAATTGGTGTCCCTGGCGAGTTGTGCATCGGCGGTGACGGCGTGGCGCGTGGCTATCTGAACCGACCAGAACTGACGGCGGAGCGCTTCGCGCTTGGGGCTAAGGGCTGGGGGCTGGGGGCTGGGGGTTTTCAATCATTGATGATTTCTAGCCCTCAGCCCTTAGCCCCAAGCCCATGTCTTTACAAAACCGGAGACCTCGCCCGCTTTCGGCCAGATGGGATCATCGAATATCTGGGCCGGATTGATGATCAGGTCAAGATTCGCGGATATCGGGTTGAACTGGGCGAAATCGAAGCTGTCCTGATGCAGCACCCACAGGTCGCCGAGGCTGTCGTCCTGGCCAAACCTGATGAGTCAGGCCACAAACGCCTGATTGCTTTTGTCAAACTCAACCCCGAGCTTTCCCAGCCGTCGGCTTTGGAACCCGGAACCCGGAACCCGGAACCCGGAACCCTGGCTTTGGCAGTTTTCCTCGGCGACCAGTTACCAGAGTACATGATTCCGGTGGCATTTGTGGTACTTGAGCAATTTCCAATGCTCCCGAATGGAAAAATTGATCGAAAAGCATTGCTCCGGGTACCGGTTGCTATTGAAGCGCCAGCCAAAGAAGTCACGCTTCCGCAAACCCAGATTGAAGAAACCCTGGCCCGGATTTGGGCACAGGTGCTGCGGGTGCCGCAGGTTGGGATTCACGATAATTTCTTTGAACTTGGCGGAGACTCGATCCTGACCATTCAAATCGTGGCGCGGGCAGGTCAGGCCGGTCTCAAACTGAGTCCAAAGGATATTTTCCAACGCCAGACGATTGCCGAACTCGCCACAATTGTCGAAGCTGGCGCCTTGATTTCCAACGAACAGGGACTGGTTTCGGGAACGGTGCCACTGACACCAATCCAGCACTGGTTCTTTGAACAACCCTTGTCAAACCCCCATCATTGGAATCAGGCATTTCTCTTTGAAGTGCCGCTCGCCCTCGAAACTGAAAAGCTCAACCTCGCGGTGAAACACGTGCTGGATCATCACGATGCCGTGCGAATGCGCTTTCACAAAACGGAAACGGGCTATGTCCAAACCAACCTGTCTGCAGAACCTGGAGAAGTCGTCCGATTCCACGATCTTTCAGATGTACCGGACGAGGGGCTGGCTTCTGAAATTGAACAGCTCGCTCAGGCTGAACAGGCATCGCTTCATATCTCAGAAGGCCCGCTGGTACGGGTCACCTACCTGGCAACCGGCCTGGGGCGGACCAATCGGCTGCTGGTGGTCATCCATCATCTTGTGATAGATGCCGTCTCGTGGCGGATCCTGCTCGAAGACCTGATTGCGGCCTATCGCCAACTCAGTCAAAACCAGCCGGTTCAACTTCCAGCCAAAACCACATCGTTCAAGGACTGGGCCGAACGGTTGCACATATATGCTCAATCACCAGCCTTGACCCAGGAAGCCTCCTTCTGGTTCAACACGATCAAACCACCTGTGGCTCGAATTCCGGTTGATTTTATTAAAGGTGAAAACACGGTCGCATCGGCGGCTGAGGTAGTGGGGACACTTGATGAAGCGCAAACCACCGCCCTGTTGCGGCAGGTGCCCAAAGCCTTTGGAACTCAGATCAACGAAGTGTTACTGACAGCAGTCACCAGAGCCCTTTCGGATTGGATACTTGAAACACTTCCCACATCAACAACTTTCAATCAGGTGACTGACTTACCCTCAGCAACCCAGAGCCCGGCTCTCCTGATTGATTTCGAAGGCCACGGTCGTGAGGAACTCTTCCCCGACGTCAACCTTTCGCGAACCATCGGCTGGTTTACGACGTTGTTCCCGGTTCGTCTGGAACTGAGCACCACCCAACCCGTTACCGAGCACCTCAAAACGATTCAGCACAGGCTTCAGCAAATTCCAAACCGTGGGATTGGCTATGGAGTCCTCCGATACCTGAATCAAGATCACTCACTGCAGGCACAATTCTCGGCAGCCGCCCACGCTGAGATTGCCTTTAACTATTTTGGTCAACTTGATGCACACCCTGGCACGGCAACGGGTGTACCTGGATTCAGAGTGGCACCAGAATCACCAGGATCACCTGCCGACGCACAGGGTATTCGAAGTCATTTGATTGAAGTTCAGGCCAGCATCACAGGCGGAAAGTTGAAAATAGTGTGGACCTATAGCCAGAATTTACATAGTCCTGTAATTATTTCGCGACTTTCTCATCTGTGTCTGGATACACTGACAACACTCATTTCCCAAACTCAACTTGCCGCCCAATCCCGGATGGTTCAACCAGAAGACTTCCCACTGGCCAACCTGGATAAAAACAAATTAGGGAAAGTGTTGTCCCAACTGGGCAAGAAAAAATGAAATCAATCCAGTGAATTTCTCACTCCCCTGTTTGCTTTCAGGAAACCAAACGTTACGTCACACAAGGAGTCATTCGCACCTATGCACACGCTGAAAATTACACGCCGACCAATGATGTTTCTCACTGCGTTCTTTCTGTTTATGGCGCCACTTTTTGTTCAGGCGGCACCAGTTCAAGAAGAAGCAAAAGAATTACAAGAACACTATGCTCACATGGATCAGGCCTTCAAAGATAAAAAAATTGATGTTATGGCCTCGATGATCACCGAAGATTTCAAATTCGAAACCAAAGATGGAAAGTCACTCGACCACAAGCAAACCCTGCAATTGACAGAGCAATTGTTTGCAGCCCTGCAGACCGTCCACGAGTCAGTGAGCAAGGTTGAAAAAGTTGAGGAAGGTGAGACGGCAACAACGCTCATTGCAACCGTGAAACAAACAGTGAAAGCAACGATCAACGGCCAGGACGGAAAACCACATGAACTGGTTGTCGTCACGATTTCGAAAGATCATTGGGTTGAAACCGATGATGGATGGAAATTAAAAAGTACTAAAACAATTGAAGAAACCTCCACAGTTGATGGCAAACCAGGTCAATAACGCTCTTTTGGGCTGAAGTTTCGCAAGCTGAGGGCTGAAGACAGTGGGTGGAAGACAGTAGCCCATTTTCTTCAGCCCTCAGCTCGTTTTCTTCAGCCCTTAGCCCCAAGCCCCCAGCCCCAACCGTTTCAGCCCGCCTTCTTCAGCCCCAACGGCTTGACCGTTTGCGAAATCCATGGTTTTTTGACGGCCTTTGCAGACACTCCTTTTCATTCAGTTTTTTATTCCATCAGCAAAGGAATTTATCCAATGGCCGGAACCAGTCTGTTAGCCCTGATTGATGATATCGCTTCGGTACTTGACGATATTTCGGTAATGACCAAAGTCGCGGCCCAAAAAACCGCCGGCGTGTTAGGCGATGACCTGGCGCTCAATGCCCAGCAGGTTACCGGAGTCCATGCCGACCGCGAACTGGCCGTGGTGTGGGCCGTCGCGGTGGGTTCGCTCAAAAATAAGGCGATTTTGGTGCCGGCGGCGCTGGCCATCAGCGCCTTTGCGCCGTGGGGTATTACGCCGCTCCTGATGATTGGCGGCGCCTACCTTTGTTTTGAAGGATTTGAAAAACTGGCCCATAAGTTTCTCCACAGCCACGCTGAGGACGAAGCGCATCACACCGAACACGTCAAAGCCCTGGTTGACCCTGCCGTAGATATGGTGGCGATGGAAAAAGAAAAAATCGCGGGTGCCATCCGAACTGATTTTATTTTGTCGGCAGAAATTATCGCCATTACATTGGGGACAGTCGAGAAAGTGGCGTTTGGCACCCAGGTCGCGGTTCTGGTTGGGATCGCCCTGATTATGACGGTTGGCGTTTACGGACTGGTCGGAGGCATTGTCAAACTCGATGATGCCGGCATCTATCTGAACAAACAATCCGGGGCATTTCAGCGCCGCCTTGGGCAATGGATCTTGTTGGGTGCTCCGTACCTGATGAAAGGACTCTCAATTGCCGGTACCGCCGCGATGTTTTTGGTCGGCGGAGGCATTCTGGTCCACGGTATTCCCGGCTCGCACGACCTGATTCATATCGTCGAACATCACACCCACGGCATTCCAATGGTTGGGGGAATTCTGGCCAAAATTGCCCCGATGCTGCTGGATGCAGTCATTGGTATCATCGCCGGGGCATTGATCCTGGCGTGTGTGACTGTTATCGGCAAGCTGATGAAGGGGAAGAAAAAAGAAAATCAGTAAAATGACGGACATCAGCCTCTATAGAATGAACAGAAAAAAGACCTCGTCAATTTGGATTCTCACGCTACAATCTGAAAGCTGGAGGTGCACCTGTCATGTCAACTGAAACGATCAAACAACAACTGAGTACACTGTCTAAATCTGAGCAAACAGAGATTTTGCAGTTCCTAATCGAGCAAATGAAAAGTACACCATCTTCTACCCCTTTATTTCCAACTGGGGATCAAGACGAAAAGGAGCAAGTCCTTCACCGGGTGCAACAAATGGAGTGGTTAAAGGCCAATCGCGAAGCTTTTGCTGGCCAGTATGTGGCTCTCTCTGAAAACAAACTGGTTGGCTATGGAAAAACTATGCGCGATGCTCACGAACAAGCCAGGCAAAATGGCGTTGAAACGCCGATTTTGATTCGTGTGACTTCTGAACAAGAAATCCTCAGCGGAGGGTGGTAAGAATGTTGTACCAGCTCCATTTTGAACGATTGGTGGAGTATGATCCTGGCAATCAAGGAATCAGCTTGCAAATTACCTTGAAACTTGGGAAAACCAGTGTCGAAGTACCGGTCAAAATTGACACGGGCGCAGGTGGTTCAATCTTTTCCCGTCAATACGGAGAACAACCTGGCCTGGTGATTGAAAACGAATATCAGCAAACTTTCAGCACTGCAACTGGTACATTTTTGACTTTCGGTCATTTTGTAACTCTGAATATTGCAGGTATCGAATTTGACACCCTGGTGTACTTTGCTGCTGATGAACACTTTAATCGCAATGTCATCGGGCGGTTCGGGGGATTGGATCATTTTGTGATAGGGGTGGTTGATTACGAAGGCAAACTCTATCTACGTGCATACAATGAATAGACCCGATGTTGAAATTTGCTCATGTGTTATCAGCCATTCATTAAAGAGCTGAAGCCCTAAACGGAGACGATAGCCTGGTGACGGTTGAGACTCTTTCTGAAAAAAACCCTGACCTGATTCACTACATCAAACACTTTGTTTGGTCCGGGTTTTATTCCAAAAAACAAATCCTCCATATCATCGGAAAAGAAATTTTCTCCTTCTCAAAATCGGATTTAAAGCTTCTTGGGGAGATGCTTGAGGCTGAAATCGCCTTCAAAAAAGCAGCCGAGCCAAACTGGCCGTATCCAACTGACTGTGAGACATTGGAGCTGGTTTTTGACAGGCTGAATCAACGTGGAATCATTGCCATTGAAAACGCCGGGAACTCCTTTTCAGATGGAATCACAGCCGTCTCCGAAGCCCTGGAACTGTGCCAGGAGACAGGACTTGAACCAACCGGGTTTTGTTTCTATCACTGGCAAGATCTGGAAGATGCCATTTCAAATCAACAACTCTTGCTTGCTTTTGGTGCGCTCTCTGAAGACGAGCCCACCACAATTCAGATTGGAACCCAGATTGTTGAGGAACTGACCATCGCCGGATTTGAAGTTACCTGGAATCAAACCATTGAGGAAAGAATTGTCATTCAGAAGATTGACTGGAAAAAACGCGGGCCAGTTTGATGACGTCACCTGAGCCTGGTTGATTGAAAAAAAGACTGAGTCCCTTTCAAACAGCACAAACTGGACTTGATAGACCAAACCGGCCCCTTTTTGGAGCAATTCCACCGGGTAACTATTTTTTTCTTGACATAGTGTAATTTTAACACTATTCTCTTTGTGTAATTCAAACACTAAGGCGGTGACATATGCAAACCCAGATTGGAACGGCTTCATTTGAAATTGGTTATGGTTCAGTGATTGGCCGTGACCACACCGCCGTCAGTAAAAATTGCCAGGATGCCTGGCACTGCGCCGGGAGTGAAACAGTGCTCGTGGCGGTGGTTTGTGATGGCTGCGGAAGCGGGAAACACAGCGAAGTCGGCGCCAAACTGGGAGCCAGGTTTTTAACGCAGGCGATTCTCAAACAAACCGAACCTCACGAAGCCGAAGCGTTGAGCACGGTGATTGTGGCAGGCGACTTCTGGCATACCGTTCGAGAAGCAACTTTAAATCAGCTTCAAACTGTGGCAACGGCCCTGGGTGGGTCATTGCCTCAAGTCGTGAGTGATTATTTGTTGTTTACCGTGGTCGGCGTCATCGTGACGCCGCTCAAAACTGTGATTTTTTCCCTTGGAGATGGGGTGTATGCCATCAATGGCGATGTGAAGACCATCGGCCCGTTTCCTGACAATATGCCTCCGTACCTGGCCTATGGGCTGGTCAATTCGTCGCTGGCAACCTCAAACCCGGATCGGCTGCACTTCAGCATTGAAGCCGTCAGACCAACGGCTGAAGTTCAATCAGTGTTGATCGCAACCGATGGCCTCGAAGAATTGCTGCGTTCGACTGGCTGTAAATTGCCTGGGAAAAGTGATGTCGTGGGTGCCGTCAGTCAGTTTTGGAAAGCTGACCACTATTTTTCAAACCCGGATGCCATCCGCCGCAAACTGTCGCTGATGAATGCTGAAAGCCGCCGTCCAGATTGGGAAAACCGGCGCATGGTGAAAGAACCCGGCCTGCTCTCTGATGACACAACGCTGGTGGTGATTCGGAAACGAAATACGATTTAGGGTTCAGGGTTCAGGGTTCGGAGCAATACAACTTTTTCATCTTTCGCTTCTGGTTGATGCAAAGCGGTGAGTTGAAAACAGGATCTGGGACAGTGGAAGTGAGGCAGTATGGAAGTCCTCTTAAATGGAAAACGAACCAAATTGAACCCGGCCCAGTCAATTGGCAAAGGTGGCGAAGCTGATGTGTTCAATATTGGGCAAAATCGGGCGCTCAAGATTTTTAAAAACGCGTCGCACCCTGACTATCACGGGCTACCTCACGAACAACAGGCCGCCCAGGAACGGCTGGCAGTTCATCAGGAAAAACTCAAAGCGTTTCCACGTTCGTTGCCAGCCCGGATTGTCAAACCGGAAGATCTGGCAACTGACCTGACTGGAAAGCAAATTGTTGGTTATTCGATGAAGTTTCTGGCCGGAGGCGAATTGTTGCTGCGCTATAGCGACCGCACCTTCCGTCAGGCTGGTGTCACGAATGAATCTGTGGTCAGTATTTTCAAGGATTTACACACCACGGTGGGTGATTTGCACCGCTCAGGTGTTGTGATTGGCGACTTTAATGACCTCAACGTGATGGTGCTTGGAACAGAAGCCAATTTGATTGACGCCGACAGCTTTCAGTTTGGCAAATTTTTCTGTCAGGTGTTTACTCAGCGATTCGTAGACCCCCTGCTGTGCGACCCACAGGCACCAAGCCTGATGTTATTTCGTCCGCACACGGTTGATTCAGACTGGTATGCCTTTGCGGTCATGCTGATGCAGTGTTTGTTGTTTGTTGATCCGTATGGAGGCATCTACAAACCCAAAGGCGGAAGCAAACCAGCCGTTCCGCACGATTTGCGCCCCTTGCACCGGATCACGGTGTTTAACCCGGCGGTGCGGTATCCGAAACCGGCCATTCCTTATAAGGTATTGCCAGATGAGTTGTTACAGTATTTTCACCTGGTCTTTGAAAAAGATTCGCGTGGTCAGTTCCCGGCTGATCTCCTCGACACGTTACGCTGGACAACCTGCACGGCTTGCAACACCGAACACGCCCGGATGGTCTGTCCAAACTGTGCCCAGGCCGCGCCAGCAGCCGTGAAATCAGTAACTGTCATTCGTGGGACTGTCACGGCCACCCAATTGTTTACAACGCGTGGCCGGATTTTAGCGGTTGAATACCAGAATGGTGACCTTCGCTGGCTGGTTCACGAAAACGGCACTTATCGCCGGGAAGATGGTGGCACGGTGCTACACGGAGGATTGGACCCCAAAATGCACTTCGGTCTGTGTGGCCACCGCACCTTGCTCGCCCGAGATGGATTATTGCTGACACTGACTCCCGATAATCCACAGATTGATCGGTTGAGTGTGGATATGTACCACAACCAGCCAGCAGTCGCGGCAACCGAAAATGCCCGGTACTGGGTTACCAGTGGGCAGTTGATGCGGGATGGCAGCTATGGCCCGGAACTGGTCGGCGAAGTCCTCACCGGGCAAACCCAGTTTTGGGTTGGGTCAAAGTTCGGTTTTGGTTTTTATCGGGCTGGTGAACTGAGTGTCGCCTTCACTTTTCACATTGCCCAACCAGGACTTAACGACAATGTCACCCTGCCGAAATTTCGTGGACAATTGCTGGAAGCCAACTGCCTGTTCACTGATGACCGGGCATGGTTTTTCACGTCAGAAAACATTCAGGGCCGCACCGTCAACCGCTGCACGGTCATCCGGCCCAACGGAACCATTGAAGCCACGACGGAAGCCGAAGCCGGCGACGGAAGCTGGCTTTCGACGCTTCGCGGAAAATGCGCGGTTGGAAATTTTCTGCTGGTTGCCACTGATGATGGCATTATTCGAATGGAGCCAAAATTTAACCAGATACTCAAAACGCGTGAATTTCCTGACACCGAAAGTTTTGTGGATGCCGGATGTCAACTGATTGCTGGTCGCCAGGGTCTGTATGTGGTGACATCACAGGAAATTCGCTTGTTGGAATTGAAGGCTTAGATTGAAGGACGTGTCAGTACCATCTGCGTGAGCGGGTGGGGTGATATGTAATCAATCCCACCCACTGACGCGGGTGGTACGGACTCATCAGTTCTTCAACCCCAAGCCCTCAGCCCCAAGCCCTCGATTTTAAGGAGCCCTTTTATGATGAATACTCAAATGAAACCGCAAATCCAGATGTTACCCGTTCCGGATCACTATGATTTCAAACACGCTCAGCGGTCTGAATTTAACGTCAATGATGCGAATGCGCTGATTCGCAAAGCTGAGATCTGGAAGCAAAAACACGGATTAAAACCCGTTGGAAGCGACAAAACCAAAGTTCATATGCTGGTGATTGACGATCAGGTGGACTTTACCTTCCCGTCAGGGTCGCTGTTTGTGGCTGGTCGCTCTGGAACAGGTGCCATGGACGCTCAAAACAACCTGGTGCAGTTCATTTACCGGTACATTCACGTGTTGTCACAGATTACCTGCACCATGGACACCCACCTGCCCTATCAGGTGTTTTTCACCAGTGCTCACCTGCGTGACGACGGGAGCCATCCGGATGCCCACACCATCGTTTCAGCCGATGAATACCGGCGCGGAAAGTTCCAGCCAAACCCGGCGATGGCCAAACAACTGGGAGCAGATTTGATGTGGCTCCGGCGGCAGTTTATTCACTACTGCGAGCAGCTCGAAGCCAGCGGCAAGTACCAGCTTTATTTGTGGCCGTATCACTGTCTGCTTGGGTCAAACGGACATCGGCTGGCGGGTGTGGTCGAAGAAGCCCGGCTGTTTCATAGCTTTGCGCGTGGTGCGGAAAATCGCCCCGAAATCAAAGGCGGCAACCCTTTGACAGAGCACTATTCGATCTTTGCTCCGGAAGTCACAACCTGCTGGGATAGTCGCCCAATTCCAGGCGCCCAAAAGAACACCCATCTGGTCAAAACGCTGATGGAAGCCGATGTCGTGTTGATGGCGGGTCTGGCTTCAAGCCACTGTGTGCGCGGGAGCATCGCCGATTTCCTGGGTGAAATTCAGCGCCAGGATCCAAAGCTGGCCAAAAAAGTCTACATTTTGCGTGATTGTACGGCGGCAGTGGTGGTTCCGGGTGGTCCTGACTTTACTGACGAAGCCGAACGGGCTTTCCAAAACTTCAAGGATGCCGGAATGCACATCGTCAATTCAACCGACCCGATTGAAAGCTGGCCAGAAATCCAGGCTACGGGATTGTGTTGATGGAGTCAGTTGTTGATAAGTCAGTAGTCAGTAGTCAGTAGTCAGTAGATAAA
>CAZXCE010000122.1:0-16530 GCA_964639175.1 uncultured Clostridia bacterium | reverse complement strand
AATATAAAAGAAGTTCTGGAACATAACGGGAACTTGTTTTTTAACGCTCCCTTAGCCCACTGTCTTCAGCCCTACACCTCAACCACCCATCGCTCATCAGCTTCAGAAACAGATGGTCGTTGCCATTGAAGGAAAAATCGGGCGATGACGGCTTCGGGCACCTGACGGCTTCGGGTCTGATTGCGACGCAATGCCTCAGAGAGTGGTGTGGCGAGAACCACGGCAATTGACCTGGCGCCACAAGCCCGACCAATTCGCCAGACCTGCGACCGGTGCTTCTTCAAAAGATTGGTGGCATCAAACATGACTGATTTGCCAGCTCGAAGCGCAGCCCGAACCCGCGAATGGGCAATTTTGAAGATTTTAAGGTTGGCTCCCTGCTCGGTCGCATCTCCGAGGAGTTCCGCCCGCAACTCATCGGTTGAAACAATCACAATGGGTGAGGTGGCCGTTGCAATAAAGGTTGAAATCCAGGTACTTTTGCCGCTCCCTGGAATTCCAGAGACAATCCACAACGATGGGGTTCCGGGTTCCGGGTTCCGGGTTCCGGGTTCCACACCTGTTAACCTCTTTGTATCTCGCACTT
The DNA here is from genome assembly GCA_964639175.1 of uncultured Clostridia bacterium. Lineage (GTDB taxonomy): Bacteria > Acidobacteriota > Blastocatellia > Chloracidobacteriales > Chloracidobacteriaceae > JACQXX01. The sequence continues at coordinate 15,944 of CAZXCE010000122.1, read as the reverse complement.
GCCGATCTGGAAAAAACTGCTTGATTTTGGATTCAATTTCCTCATAAGTAACTGCAGTTGTTTGGGATCCAAAATTGTCGGTTGATGTCTGGTCAGTGAATGTTTCAAGCGCGCCCCAGAGGAGATTGCGCCTGACCTGCCCACTTCGACAGCCTGCAAATTCAGGTACAGTCAGCAATGTTTGGGTTGACTCACTTAAAACCCGATGAAAGTGTGATCGTGAACAGCCTGGTCGCTTCAATTCGGCGGTAACCTGACTGAGTTGCTCGATAAGAATCTGTACCGGATTCACATCAGAATGAACGTCCAATCTGGAATGATCGCTCTTTTCATCACAACTAGAAAAATCTTGCACCATATGAATATTGTTTTTTAATGCGGCGAGAATTGTTTTTACTGCTTTTCTTTCGTGCTTCAGCGTGATTTCATTGTTAAAATGCGTTTGCCCAGTTTGTCTCCTGCGGATCCAAATTTTTATCGAAATTTTTTGCAGCGCATTTCACAAAGCAATTCAATATGCGACTGAAGAGTGACTGATTCTGCCTTGGAATCAACCACTCATTCTCTGAACGACCATTCACCCTGGTCAATCACACTCGCACAGTATACGGGTACGCGGCTTTTGAGCCGATAGCCAACGGTTTACCAGGCTTGCCGTTGGGTTAAGCGCGATGTGCATTCTGGAAATACCCATAACTTCAAATGGAACTTCACGAATTACGACTTGTTTTTATCACCATTGATACTGTTGAAGCAGGACGCGCACTGGCACAACATCTTGTCACCAACCACCTTGCCGCTTGTGTCAATATCATTCCTGCCATTGAATCAGTTTATGTCTGGGAAGGATCACTCCACCGGGATTCTGAAGTGCTGTTGATTGCCAAAACCACTGCTCAGGCCTTTCCACAGCTTGAAGCTGCGGTTCGCTCAACACATCCATACACAACTCCAGAAATTCTGGCTTTTCCGGTAAGTCAGGCTTTTCAAGGTTATGCCGATTGGGTAATTTCGTCAGTCACGCCACCATCTGGGGACACCCCCACACTGAGCGCAACTGACCCATCTGGGCAATAATCAATGACCACTGGACCAGCCATCCCAGGTTCACTGGTCCATATTTTTCAAGATTGATCTGTTTTTTGCCCCGCTCCACGCTGAGAAAGCAACAAAAGAAGAGTAGAGGACTAACTTTCATGCAACCCAATCGCCCAGATGCAGAAGGAGTCATTCTTGACGCTGAACTCCTCTTGAAATATCGAATGTTTGACCGTGCTTTGGCAACGCTTGAGGGTGCATTGGCTGATTTGCCCCGCAGTATTCCACTTCGTGAAAAACTGTGTGAAATCTGTGTTGACCAGGGTTTAAAAGAAAAGGCCATTGAGCACTTGCTGGCACTCTCATCCCTCTATCTGGAAGGTGGGAAACTGGATCGGGCAAACTATGTCTTGATGCAGGCCAAGCGCCTGAACCCGCAACTATCCATTACCGCTCGATTGAATGCCATTAAAGAAGCTGAAAATCCCCGTCCGCGTCAAATGATGCCTCAGCATTCCCAACCAGGATTAGTGATGCCAGGGTATGCGGCGCCGATTCCCATGGCTGGGATGTATGGTCGCCCGAGCGTCAAAGTCATTTCTGGCGATCTGAGCAGTGTCAGTCTTTTTGATGTGGTTCAAGTAATTGAAAATAGCCGAATTACCGGTATTCTTGGACTTCACTCACCTCAAGTCGTGGGGCGTATTTATTTCAACAGCGGCCAGATTGCCGATGCTGACACCGGGAATCTGCGCGGGATTGATGCCTTCCGGAAATTTGTTGATGTCAACGAAGGAATGTTTGAAGTCGAAAAGTCAGCAGTCGAGTTTAAGCAAAACATCAACGCCATGAGCAACACCAACTTGATTCTGGATGTGTTGCGCGAACTGGATGAAGAGCGCTCGGGAATGACTGGCGCTCACGATGAAGGCCATGTTCATTGAAGAATTGAGAATGAAGAATTGAGAATGAAGAATGAAGAATTGAGAATGAAGAAATAAACTGGTTCTTGGTTCTTGGTTCTTGGTTCTTGGTTCTTGGAAAATATTGACTCCAAAGTACTAAGTACCAGGTACCGGGTTTCTTCATTCTTCATTCTTCATCCACCTCTTATCTCACTCCCAGAAAATTCCCGAAAATCTGGGTTCCAGGATTAAAGAAGATAATTTTCTCTCCCAGCCGAACGGTTGGAATCACTCGCCGTCCACCACTCCACTGAATGATTTTTTCCGGCGCGCCTGGCGTTGATTCAATATCCACCTTGGCAAACGATTTTCCGGCCCGCTGCAAATAACTTTCCAAAAATCGACAGTCTGGACACCACCCGGCGCTAAAAACCGTAATCGGTAGCCGGTCAATGTCGCTGTCTTCAACCAGACTTCCCCGCTCAAACATCCGCGACAACACATCGGGTGCTGGCTGCAGAAACAGTGCCAGGATTTTTTCACCGACCCGAACCAGTGGAAAAACATCGTTTTGACCTTCGGTCCAGCGCTCAACATTGGCCTGCGCGTTTTTGTCTTCTCGAACATCAATTTCAGTAAATCGGATGGCCTGGTTGTGAAAAAAAGTTCGTATCGCTTCAACTTCCGGTGTCAGCCCGGCACGATACAGATAGACAGGAAAATTCATAAATACTCCTTAACAAACTACATATCTTCAATAAGAATTTCTTACTATACCCTTATCAAAACTGGGCAAACAGCCATCTTTGCTGAAAGACAGACGAAGATCAATCCCAAGTCCCCATTGACATTTTTTATCACTCTCCGTAACATCCTGTCAGATCTAGCCTTATGTCGTACAAGGGGGTCACCTCTCATCCCTCATCACATTCACCATCTAACACAGGTGCGACATGACGCAACCCAAAGTGCAAATCAATAAACAGATTCCGGACAAACTGTTCTTCAAAATCGGCGAGGTGTGCGAACTGGTCGAAGTCGAACCACATGTGCTGCGCTATTGGGAACAGGAATTTCCGCAACTTACACCACAAAAAAATCAGGCCGGACAACGGGTCTATCGGCGGCGCGATGTTGAGATCGCGATGCGGATTAAAGCCTTGCGCGAAGAAGAAGGCTTTACCATTGCTGGCGCCAAAAAACGTCTGGCGCAAGAAATGCGGTCTGGTTCAAAACTGAAGGTGGTCCCAATGGAGCGCCCGACGGAAGTTGCCCGCCCGGCCCCGCCAGTTGAGCCACCGCCACCGCCAATGACGGTTGAACTGGCGGAACCAGTTGTTGAAATCATCAGTGAACCTGCCCCGTCGGCACTGCTGGCTGAACCGGACATCCTCACCATTGTCGCCTCTGATTATGAAGAACCAGGCGCTGGTCAGTTCTCGGCGACACAAAAAGCCGCGCTCCGCAAGATTCGGACCGAACTGGAAGCTTTATTGACATTGCTGAGGTAGGAGTGCTATAAGCCCAAGTTCTCTTTGTCATCCTGGATTTTCCTTGTCGGGACGTGGCGCAGCCTGGTAGCGCGCACGCTTGGGGTGCGTGAGGTCGCTGGTTCGAATCCAGTCGTCCCGACCATCAAATTTGCACACACAATAGTGGCAGTTTTCTTGAGGTGAGCTACGGGCAATTTTTCGCGCGGCTCACCTTTTTCACTTTCAAAGGGTGTTCAATGACTCGCATTCTGGTTACCAATGACGATGGGATTTTTTCTGAAGGCATCATCCGGCTGGCCCAGGAACTGGAACAACTCGGAGAAGTCATTGTGGTGGCGCCGTCCTCTGAAATGAGTGCGGCGTCACATTCGTTGACCTTGATCCGCCCGCTCCGGATTATTGAGGTTCGACCCAACTGGTATCGGGTGGACGGAACTCCGACTGATTGTGTCGTTTTAGCCCTCAACCAGGTTCTGAAAGATCAGCCCTGGCCGGACCTGGTCGTGTCAGGGATCAATCGGGGTGCCAATCTGGGTGATAATGTGACCTATTCCGGCACCGTGGCGGGGGCGCTTGAAGGTTCGATTTATGGTCTCCCCAGCATTGCCATCTCACAGGTTGGGCGTGAGAAATTCAACTTTGAAAAGGCGGCCAAATTTGCCCGCCAGATTGCCCACAAAGTTCTGACCGAAGGGTTGCCCAAAGGCACCCTGCTCAATGTCAACATTCCACCCGGCGAGATCAAAGGCGTGAAAATCACCCCAACGGGCAGCAAAATAGCGGCCACCTCAATTGTTGAAGGTCGCGACCCGCGTGGGATGAAATATTTTTGGATTGGGGAAGACAGTGTATCCTGGCACGAAGTACCCGGCGTTGATTTTGAAGCCATTCACGAAGGATTCATCTCCATCACTCCACTCCGCAATGATTTGACTGATCATCAGGCACTGGCAAAACTCAGGCATTGGGGCGACATTACGCCGGAGTTTGACTAAAGACATAGCGGCGTCAAGCCGCCGCACTCCACACAGGGGGTACCCAGGTGAAATTCATTACTGCCATCCGACTTGCGGTTATGATGGTGCTTTCGGCCATTTTCTTTTCGATTCCGCTGGTAATTGCCCTGCCTCTTTCACCCAAATGGCGGCGCAAAGTCATGTTTTACCCGTGGTTTGGGTTTGCCAATTCATTAAAACTGCTGTTTGGAGCGACGGTTCAGGTTACCGGTCGCGAATATATCGGGGGCGAGTATGAACAACATCACCTCTACATTTGCAATCACCTGAGCATGGCCGATATCCCGATTCTGGTCACAGTATATCCACTTCCGTTTGTTGCCAAAAAAGAAGTCATGAAGGTTCCAATCATCGGCTGGGCAGGTTTGATGTCTGGAAATGTGTCATTTGATCGTTCGGATCCCGTTGCCCGTAAAAAAGTCGTCTATGAAACCCTCCGGCGAATCAAGGAAGTCAACTCGATTTATATTTTTCCCGAGGGCACGCGCAGCAAAACCGGGATTCCCAAAGCTGAACCGTATCTCTCGATGATGGCTGCTGCCTGGACCGACAAAATTGATGTGATCCCGATGGCCATTCACGGCTCTAAAAACGTGCTCACTGACTTAACCAGTGATGTCCGTATCAAGCTGGATCCCCCCATGCGATGTGCGGACTACCCCAATGCCGACCGGTTTGCCCAGGCCTGTTGGAGCCGAGTCATCGAGATGTTTTATGAACTCAACGCCGATGCCAAAGCGGCTGGCAGTCGAACCGCAATTCCAGCCGAAATGGTACCGCCACCTCCGGTCACAGCCTCAACCCGACTCAACGAAGTCTTTGAATCAGTTTCCCAGGAAATCCATGACGAACCCTCCACAACCGAATGATTTACCCGAAGTCGAACTCACTGATGCCGAACCAGCAGTCAAACTCGAAGTCAACCCCGACCCAACCGCAGAAATTGAAGTTGAACCTGATGAGACTGAGACTGATGAGGTTGAGGTGAGTGAAGTTGAGACCGATGACGCTGATGACGCTGACGCTGATGATCTTGAAGATGAAGATGAAGATGAGGATGAATTGTCAGACGTTGAAATGGATGAGGCTGACCCCACTCCAACCTCATTTCGATCTGGGTTTGTTGGCATTCTGGGCCGCCCCAACGCTGGCAAATCAACGCTGATCAATCATCTGGTCGGTGAAAAAATCGCCGCCGTTTCCGATAAACCCCAAACCACCCGCACTCGCATCCAGGGTATTGTGACCTTGCCTGACGAAGGCCAAATTGTGTTCGTAGACACGCCCGGCGTTCATAAACCAGGATACAAACTCAACAAGCGGATGATGCAGGCAGTCCTGGATACGATTCAAACAGTTGATCTTTTGCTCCTGCTACGTGATGCTTCGGTTTCAACCGGAAACGGTGATAAATTTGTCCTGGACATGGTCAAACAGGCCGGGAAGCCGACGTTTTTGCTGCTCAACAAAATTGATAAAGTTGCCGACAAAACCGCACTCTTGAAGCTGATGGAGTTTTACCGAACCGAATATGAATTTGTGGAATTCATCCCACTTTCGGGTCTCAAAGGCGACAATACCAAACTCCTGGTCCAGAAAATCCTCGAACACCTGCCCGTTGGCCCGGCGCTTTTTGAAGAAGATGCCTTGACCGACCAGACCGACCGCATGCTGGTGGCGGAATTGATTCGCGAGCAGGCGTTGCGGGCGCTCTCACAAGAACTTCCCTTCTCAATCGCCGTGATGACCGAACAGTGGGAAACCCGCCCAAATGGCGTGGTTCATCTGGCCTGTGTCATCTATGTCGAACGCGAATCCCAACGCGCGATTGTGCTCGGCAAAGGCGGTGCCAATATGAAAAAAATTGCCATTGCCGCCCGCAAGAACATTGAAGCGATGCTCGACACCCGAATCTTCCTCGAACTCTTTGTCAAAGTTCAGCCCCACTGGCGCAATGACGAACGCATGCTGGATCTGATGGGAATTGAAAAGCTTGGGAGAGAATAGCAGACTTGGGGCTGAAATCTTCGGGCTCAGGGTATTGAACCCGTTTTCTTCAGCCCTCAGCCCTATACCCTCAGCCCCGTTCTTCAGCTCTCAGCCTTATACCCTCAGCCCCGTTCTTCAGCTCTCAGCCCTATACCCTCAGCCCCGTTCTTCAGCCCGATGGGTTTTTCATTGTGCGCAAATATTTCCCCCACATCACCAAACCCATTCTGATTCTCGGACTGGTGAGCCTCTTTACTGATATTGCCAGTGAGATGCTCTATCCGGTGGCGCCGCTTTTTCTGAAAAGCCTTGGCGCTTCAACCGTGTTAATTGGCGCATTAGAAGGGTTTGTCGAATTTGTCTCTGGGCTTTTGAAAGGCTATTTTGGCGCACTTTCAGACCGCAAAGGGTCGCGAGCCGGGTTTGTTCGAGCTGGATATGCCCTGTCGGCACTGGCCAAACCGCTTCCAGGTATCTGGACAGCCGTTGGAGGTGTCGTCACTGGAAGAATCGTGGACCGGCTTGGAAAAGGGATGCGTTCAGCGCCAAGGGATGCACTTCTGGCCAGCTATGGCGGAAAGAAATCTCAGGGCGCCGTCTTTGGGTTCCATCGGGCGATGGATACACTGGGTGCCGCGCTGGGACCACTCCTGGCGCTTGGGTTTCTGGTCCTGTATCCAAATGCCTTTCGTGAATTGTACCTGCTGGCGTTTATCCCTTCGATTCTGGCGGTGATTGCCACATTTTTTGTCTCTGAAGTCCCCTTCACCCCCAAATCTGACACCAGGCCTTTTGCTCCGTTTGCGGTTTTTTCCTACTGGCACACATCACCACCGGCTTACAAACGCATTGTCATTGGCCTGACGCTGTTTGCCCTGGTCAATAGCAGTGATGTGTTTTTAATTTTGAAAGCGGGAAAGGTTGGATTTTCGACGGCAGCAGCAATTGGTGGATATGTCTTTTATAATCTGGTGTATGCGCTGGCGGCTTACCCACTGGGCGTGCTGGCCGACACATTTGGAAAACGACGGGTGCTGGTGAGCGGGCTGATTCTCTATGCAGCGGTGTATGTCGGCTTTGCCCTGTTGACCCAATCCTGGCATGCCTGGGTGCTCTTTGCATGTTATGGCCTGTATGCGGCGGCAACTGAAGGCATTGCCAAAGCCTGGATTGCAGACCTGGTACCAAATGAAGACCGTGGCAAAGCGATTGGATTGCAAACCATGCTCGCCAGCTTCGGAACGCTCTTTGCCAGTCTGATGGCTGGAATTCTGTGGGATTATGTGAGCCCCAGTGCTCCGTTCTGGCTGGCGGCGGTCGGCGCTATCGCCGCGATTCCACTTCTCAAAAAGTCAGTACCGCCTGCGTGAGCGGGTGGGGATTGTCTCAACCCACTCGCTGACACAAGTGGTACTGACTTATTTGAATTCACCTTGAATCATAAACGGTGCCCAGTAAAACGGAGCTTTCCACTTTGGATTCTTGAGCATCTCCAGTTGAGCCGCACGCAAGGCCGCTGCCGGAGATTGTTTCTGGCGGATCATTTTTCGATAGAAACTGGCCATCAAGCTGGCAGTGGCTTCATCGTTGACACTCCACAGACTGACGATGACCCGTTTCGCACCGGCGTACATAAACCCACGCGTCAAACCGACCATCCCTTCGCCCTTAATCTGTTTCCCAAGCCCGGTTTCGCAGGCAGAGAGCACCACCAGTTCGGCTGGAAGCGACAGGTTATAGATATCAAGCGCCCGTAAATAACCATCTACCGGTTTTCCAGTTTCATCAATCAGTGAAAAAACCAGAGCTGATAGATCAGGCCGATCAGCATCAATTAACCCGTGAGTTGCCAGGTGGATATAGGGATATTTACTTAACTCTCCGCTGGCAATTGCTTGCCGATTGGCGGCAAAACTGACCAGACGGGCGCTGTTTTCAGTGCCGACCAGTTTTGAGATTTGATCAGCTTCGACACGTGTGAATGGCAATCGGGGAATCCGAAGGTTCACCACATCCGGTGCCTCTCCGATCTTACCAGCCTCCTTTTCGCGCTCCAAAATGCGGGTATGGATGCGCTTTTGGGCTGACAGCGTCACTGATTCGGTTGGCGATGGCGAATCAGTCGTTGAGTTCCCCTGAAATCGTTCATCCTGTGGGTCAAAGACCGGGTCGGCCACAATGGCTACCGAGACTGGTTTGGTGGCTCTTCCGGCTGTTTCTTTTCTCAGAATTGAGAGTGCTGAAGCCGATGGCAATATCACGATTTCGTTTTGAGCCACCAGCAACCGGGAAGCAGTTTGCCTGGAACGCGATGCTTTTTTCACCGGCAGGCAGCCAAACGGAATGTATTGCAACGCTCCATCCGGCACAATCAGCACCCGTCCACGACCAATCTTCCCTGCGAGCGGCTGAAGGACTATCCCGGCAAGTCGCTCCAAATCCTGAGTCATTACAATTGATAACTCATTCAGGTATTTTTTCAGGTTTCGCTTCTCTTTTGGAACCTGAAGGTTTGAACCAGACAATTGAAGTTTTCGATTGGGTAGAAAATCCGACAGTTCGACCGTTGGGCGGCGGAGGAGTTGATAGACTTCTTCGGCCAGCGCTTCGATCTCAGACTGTTTCGGCAATTCAAAGCTCAGAAATTCAGTTGGGGTAATCACCCACGCGTAACTGCGGGGTTCAGCCAGCGTGTACTCGACCAGCACGGTTTTGGAATCAAGCAGTGAATGCTGGATTTCTTCAACTGTGAGGGTTTGCGGCTGAGTCAATGCGGCATAGTGCGGGCTGGTGGCACGAATTTGATCCTGGACCTGCCGGTAGGCTTCTGTGACTTCGTCAATTTCTTTCTTGGCGGCCATTTCCTGTTCAGGGGTGAATTGGGTGGTAAGCAGTCGTGCCAGCCGCTCAAACTTGCCCGTTAATCGTTGCCGGAGTTCGGTTTCCTGGGCTACCAGCTTTGGGTCAACCCCTTCGCGAATATTGACACCACTTTCAGAGAGTAATTCGAGCAGGCTCCGCGCCCGCGACTGTTCACCCACCTGAAATGCCTGCCGGTCATAGCCTGCTGTTGGGTTCGCTTTGTGAAGCTGCATCAACACATCAATGTAAAGCCGATAATATGGTTGCGATTTCCCAAAATAACTGGTTCGAAATTCCTGAGTTAGTTGGGCACGGGTGGTTTCGACCAGTGAAATGACCTGCTCCAGTCGGGTGCGAGCATCTTCCAGTTTGCCCTGACGGATATTGACTTTGGCCAACCCAAATAACACATCAGCTTGCTCAGCCCCATCACCAACGCGCTGGCTGAGTTCCAGAGCGAACTGGAACGATTTCAATGCTTTTTCCACGTCTCCCTGAGCCAGAGATGCCTGTCCAAGACGATTGAGTGAAAACGCCTGCAGATTGATATCTTGCAGGTTGCGCGCGATTTCGAGTGCCTGTTCATGATAGCGAGCGGCTTCTTGAGGTTTTTGCTCCTGAAGTAATGCCTGTCCAATAAAATTCAAGACAAACATAATCCACTTGCGATCTTTGGCGCCTTCGCTCAAAGCCAGTGCCTGCTGATAGGTGTCAAGTGCCTGGGCAGTCAATCCCTGACTGGCGTAGTAATTTCCAATATGCGCCAGCGTCACACCTTCGCCCTGTTTGTTGCCAATGGCCTTCCACATTCCCAGCGCATCTTCGTAATATTCAAAGGCTTTTTCTTTATCTCCAAGCGCATCAAAGAGATAGCCTTTTGCATCAAGTGCAAAGGCTTTGGGGCGTGACCCTTTGGTATTCTCCAGAATTGCCAGTGCCCGGTTATAGGATTCAAGCGATTTTTGAAATTCACCAACTGAGCGATACATTACGCCCAGGTTGATGCTGACAGCGGCCACGGTTTGGAATTCACCAAGCTGTTGCAGGGCTTCAAGCGCCTGGGTGTAATATTCCAGAGCTTTTACTTTTTCGCCCAGATTGTTATAGACCTTCCCTAAATTGTTGATAGTAATGGCTTCACCGGTTTTATCCCCGACTTTGCGAAAGAGCGGCAATGCAAGCTCGTAGTTCTCAATCGCCTTTTGTTTCTGGCCGATGTCATCGAGGACCTTACCTGAATTGGCCAAAACTTCGGCCTGCCCCTGATCATGGCCCGTTTCGCGCCAGATGGTGAGCGCCTGCCCATATACCTCCAGGGCTTCGGGCTTTTTCCCTAACTCGTCAAAAAGCAACCCGATTTCATTGAGCGTTCGGGCCTCTTCGGCACGGTTTTTGGTGGTTTGCCAGAGGGTGAGCGCTTCCTGAAACAAAGCGACGGCCCGTTCTAAATTGGGTCGCGTCCGTTCCTGAAGGATCTGTTTGGCATCTTCGACCAGTTTGGTCGCTTTTTGACTGGCTTCATCCGAATCCGACATCACTGGCTGTCCTTTTGAATTGATACTCCTTGCTGGCGAAGCTTGCCCAAATACATTTTGAACACATCCAACCGTTAGACAAAAAACAAGGCTTAAAATAAATAAATTGTTTGATATAGGAATTTGAATCTGTGCTTTTCTCCCAAGATTGGAAAAAGCAACTGGAACGTGTTGCGGCTGAAAATTTGACATCCTTTTTCCTTTCCAAATTCAGACATTCCAAAAAGGAAGTGAGGAGCAAATTCCAGTTTGAAACTTGCTCCTCGATGTTGGTTACGGTTTCAGGTAGGTCGCAAACCATTCGTGAACGTTTTTGTACCAGAAGCGGCTGTTGGCTGGTTTTAAAATCCAGTGGCCTTCATCTGGATAGACGACCAGTTTGGACGGAACCCCCTGGCGTTGCAGCGCGGTAAACAACTGCATTCCCTGATCAATCGGCACGCGATAATCGAGTTCGCCGTGGATGACCAGCGTCGGCGTTTTAAAGTTTTTGGCTGATTTGTGCGGTGACCATTTTTCAAACAGTTCCGGGTTGTCCCACGGATTGCCGTTAAATTCCCATTCGGCAAACCAGAGTTCTTCGGTCACGCCATACATGCTTTCAAGATTGTAGACACCAGCGTGGGAAACCAGCGCTTTGAAGCGGTTTGAATGACCCAGCAGCCAGTTGACCATATAGCCACCGTAGCTTCCGCCAGCCGCGCCCATCCGGTCTGGGTCAACGTAGCCCTGTTTGATGGAATAATCCACCGCATTCAGAATGTCGGTAACAACTTTGCCGCCCCAATCCTTGCTGATTTCATTGGTGAATTGCTGGCCGTAACCGGTTGAGCCACGTGGGTTAATCGCAACCACAACGTAACCCGGCGCAGCAAACAATTGCGGATTCCAGCGGTAGCTCCAGCCATTGTTCCAGGCACCTTGTGGTCCGCCGTGGATCAGGAAAATCGTTGGGTATTTCTTTCCTTCCTTAAACTTCGGCGGTTTGACCACCCAGGAGTGGACTTTGGCACCGCCGTCACCTTCCGACCAGAGTTCTTCGACCTTGCCGAAGTCAATTTCGGCCAGGGCTTCGTCATTAAAGCTGGTCAGTTTCTTTGGCTGGCCGCTGCCATCAGCACTCAGGCTGTAGATTTCTGACGGGCTGGTCAGCGTGTTGTGGGTGAAATAGATCGTTTTCCCGTCATTTGAAAGGTTGAACTCGTGGTTTGAGCCCTTGGAAAACACCGGTTTGGCGTCATTGCCCTTCACCGACACCACATAAATCGGGCCCTGGCCTTTTTCTTCACAGCCAAAGTAGATTTTTGAACTGTCCGGCGACCAGTTGATTTCATCAACCGAAAGATCAAGCGTCTCGGTCAGCATTCGCGCCTGTTTGGTGGTTCGGTCATAGAGCACCAGATTGCGTTTGTCAGCTTCAAATTTAGGCGTCGCCTGTGACAGCCAGGCAAGATATTTTCCGTCTGGCGAATAGCGTGGATTGATGTCTGAGCCTTTGCTGGTTGAAATGCGCTTTGGTTCGCCGCCGGTGACTGGCACCACGAAAATGTCGTTGTTGGTGCTCCAGGCTTCTTCACGGCCATCGGTGTTGCGGGCAAAAGCGAGTTCTTTACCGTCGGCTGAAAAGGCATAGTCAGCCCCGCCGATGCTAAACGGTGGCGAATCAAAATCGCCGGGCGTCACATCTTTGACCTGGCCGGAATCAGCCGAAACCACGAAAATGTGGGAGCGGCGGCCTTCTTTCCAGCTTGTCCAGTGCCGATAGAGCAACTGTGTGGCGGTTTTGGCTTTGACTTTGTTTTCTTCCGCCTCTTCATATTTCTTCTTATTGCATTCGGCATCATTGAGCGGACAATCTGGATAAATCTCAGCCGTGAAGGCCATTGATTTTCCATCTGGTGACCAGATGAGCCCGGAAACATCGGTAAAGAAATCGGTTACTTTGTGCGGTTCGCCGCCTTGCAGGTTGAGCATCCAGATTTGGGATGAACCGCCACGGGTTGAGACAAAGGCAATAGACTGGCTATCGGGTGACCAGCAGGGTTCGCTGTCAGCTTTTTCAAACCTGGTCAGTTGATGTGCCGGACCACCAGCCGCCGGCATAATCCAGATATCAGAGTTTGAACTTTGGGATTTGCGGTCAATCGCCGAAACCGAAAACGCCAGCCACTTCCCGTCGGGTGACAGGGTTGGACTGCCAACGCGCTTTAAGCGCAGCATATCGCCAAACTCCATTGGACGCTGTTTTTGCGCCAGTGCAGTTCCTGTGCTCAAAACAACAGCCAGGCTGAGGCCAAAGGCTGTCATGAGCGTTTTGACGCCACGAAACATAGAATTCCTCCTGAAAAAAGAAAAAACGTTTTGATGAGTGAGTAGTCAGTAGTCAAATGTTAGGGTTTTAGGTTTGGCTTCAAACGGATGTGGTTCTATCTGTGTTATTTATGGATTGTCTTTTTGAAAGCAGGCTGTTTTCTTCAAGGCCTGGATTTGACTGCTGACCACTGACTCAGGCTCTACTGACTTAGAAAAGCTAAAGTACAGGGTGACAAGCGCTTCTGGCAAGTCGAATCCGGGTTTGCCGCTGGCAGCCAGTGGAAAACCGGATGACGAGACCGATATCGTACCAGGCCGGCAGTGTTTTTCCAGATATTCTCTGACTGAAAATATGGCTTAACTCTTTTGGGTACAGAGAGTTCTGCAATCAATACTTCATAATTCGGACTTCATAATTCGTATGACAACCGATGCGGGCTGATGTATAGTGGCGCCACGTTTCAAAACTCTCCGACAGTTTCAATTCTGGAAGAAAATCAAATACTGCCCCTGGAAGAGCAATGATGGTTTATAGTAGGATGAATGAACCATCATTCAGCTACCCTGGAACCTACAAAATCCAATCCAATACGAGAAGGGACGGAGTACCCCGCATGACTGCAGGAAACTTCATTTTCATTGCTGTTTTTCTCGCTTCGATCAGTTTGTTTCTCTTCAACAGTCGCAAAATCCTTGAAATTCTGAAACTTGGCAAGCCCGAACCGGGCAATCGCCTCGATAACACCGCCGAACGTTTGAAAAATATGCTCAGCGTCGCCATCGCCCAGCAAAAGATTTTGCGTGACCCGCTGGCCGGTTTTTTGCACTTGTTGATTTTCTGGGGCTTTATGGTTCTGACTATCGGCACTATCGAAGCCATCCTGGAAGGATTTTATAGTCGGTTTTCCTACCGACTGATTCTGGGGAACAACCTCTTTTATGTGCTGACATTGCTCCAGGAAGGGTTTGGCGCCTGTGTTCTGACAGCCGCTGTTTTGTTGCTGGTTCGACGCTATGTCAGCCCTCCCAAACGATTTAGTGGCGTTGAAATGAAGCCAGACAGCCGGATGGACGCCACCATCGTGCTCCTGATGATCATTACTCTGATGGTCTCGATGTTTCTGGCCAACTCGTTTGCTCCCACAGAAGAAAAACGCATCACCCGCGATATCTCTGGCCGCACCGTGTCACAGCAACTGGCCAAAGTGATTGAGCCGAAAATGTCACCAGGCACGACACACATTTTGTTTGAGGCTTCGTGGTGGGTGCATATTTTCACAGTCTTCGGCTTTTTGAACTACCTTCCTTTCTCCAAACATCTCCACGTGCTGACCTCAGTGCCAAATGTTTTCTTCACCTCGCTCAAATCACGTGGCGCGCTGAAGAAAATGGATTTTGAAGCCATGGAAGCTGAAGAGGAGCCAGTCTTTGGCGCCTCTGATATCGAACATTTCACCTGGAAACAGCTTTTCGACAGCCTGACCTGTACCGAATGCGGGCGCTGTACTTCGGTCTGCCCGGCCAATCTGACGGGTAAGCCGCTTTCCCCACGCAAAATCATGATGGACATTCGCGACCGGTTGATGGAAAAGGGCGAAGTCCTGATTGAACTCAAAAAAGCTGGAACCAACGGGGCAGCGGCTGAAAATGGAAATGGTGATTCCAAAAATGGGCATTCGGCGAAAGATATCCTGGCTGAAAAACTCATCAGCGAAAAATTTATCACTCCCGAAGAACTCTGGTCCTGTACCACCTGCCAGGCCTGTATGCAGGAATGTCCGGTCAACATCGAACACGTTCCGACCATTCTGGATATGCGCCGAAATCTGGTGATGAACGAAGCCGATTTCCCAGGGGAATTGCAAACGTTGTTTACCAACCTCGAAAACAAATATTCACCCTGGGCGTTTAGTCACGCCGCTCGCGCTGACTGGTCTGAAGGCATGAACATCAAAACCATGGCCCAGGCCCAGAACGAAGATATTGAGGTTTTGTTCTGGATTGGCTGTGCCGGGTCCTATGACGACCGCTATCGCAAGGTGGTCCAATCCGTAGCCCGACTGCTCCAGAAAGCCAACATCAAATTTGCCATTCTGGGCAAAGAAGAAAAATGTACTGGTGACCCGGCCCGTCGTGCTGGAAACGAATATCTGGCTCAGTCGCTGATTCAGGAAAACGTCGAGACCATGAATGGGTACGGCGTGAAAAAAGTCCTGACCTCCTGTCCGCACTGCTTTAACACCATTAAGAACGAGTATCCGGACTTTGGCGGCAACTATGAAGTCATGCACCACAGCCAGTATCTTTCCGAACTGGTCAAAGCAGGTCGCATCACATTGACCCAAAAGATCGAAGCCACCGCCGTGTATCACGATTCGTGCTATTTGGGCCGCTCCAATGATGTGTATGAAGCCCCACGCCAGACGCTGGTTCAAATTGGAGGGATGAAGCTGGTTGAAATGGACCGCTCCCGTGATAAAGGGATGTGTTGTGGTGCGGGTGGTGCCCGGATGTTTATGGAAGAAAATATCGGGACTCGTGTCAACGTCGAGCGCGCCAAACAGGCACTTGAAACCAAACCGGACGTGGTCGCTTCGGCCTGTCCATTCTGTATGACGATGCTCACCGATGGTGTCAAAGCCCACGAAAACACCCAGGTCAAAGTGTTTGACATCGCCGAACTGCTCGACCAGGCAGCCGGCGGGGAAAAGCGGGTTTAGCTCAGGGGTGGAAGCCTCTTTCACATGTAGATTTTTGATTGCGCTCCAGCGGGACGAGCCATGTGGTTAATTG
>CAZXCE010000121.1:0-16584 GCA_964639175.1 uncultured Clostridia bacterium | reverse complement strand
GGAACCCGGAACCCGGAACCCGGAACCCGGAACCCGGAACCCGGAACCCGGATCATGCCAGTCGTTCCAGGATTTCCTGGGCATTGGCCCCTTCACGTCGCCAAAATTCAGCCGCATTGACCTTATCTTTCTTACTGATCAGGAATTTGCAGCTATCATTGCCCATGGCATAACACTGGACTTCGATTGCGTCGCGTTCTTCGCGTTCATAGACGCTAAACACACCCGCAAACATACCGGCATACATATGGCACACGGGTTTTCCAACCTGCTCCATTGATTTGGCAACGGCTGAATTGCGGATGGTAATAAAGACCATGGATTGTTTTTCAAACCCGAAATCAATGGTCCAGCCGCCCCACCCTTCAACCGTAAGCGGCCACCACCAGGATTCCATCACAAACTGGCGGTTCATTTGCCAGACATCGAGCTTGCCGCCGCCAAATTCGTGCCGCATGCGTTCTGAAAAACGCTTCATGTCATTGACGCCCCACTCATAACCGCACTTGTACATAATCAGGTTGGCGGCATCTCCGACTTCCTGGGTCAACCCGGAGTGCAGGCCGACAATAAAGTCTTCTGAGGCATACACGGCCCGCTGGCCATCACGTAAATAGAGATTTTGAGTCTCTGGATCACGTCGGGTAAATTCTTCTGGAACAAAGTAGTTATGGTAATTTTTGATGCCACCATCTGCTGGGCTGATCGGCATAGATACACGTTCTCCTTGCGGATTAAAAAGTAGAAAAACGCAGGTTCAAGGGGGGGCCTGACGGAGCCTCAGGCTACGGCAAGTGAATCTTGCGTGTTGTGATGAGGGGCAACTTCCGTTTCAGACTGACGAATCAGGGTCGGGGGGAGCGGGGAGCCAAGAACTCGCTGATAAATCTCGTGGAGCCAGGTCACGGCTTTCTCATTTTTCGGGTTAATGTCCAGCACATGCTTTAAATACTCAATGGTCTGGACAGGATCGGTTTCAAAGGTGAGAGAGGCCAGCCACATCCAGGTTGGCTCGTGTTTGGGGTTGAGTTCGGCTGCCTCTTTGAGCAACAGAACCCCCTGATCCCAGTCACCGATGTTGATTGCCTCGATGGCGTCCGTAAAAATCATTTCGGCCAGTGCTTTGCGGGCCAGTGAGTGAGTTGGATTGATGTTGAGCAATCGGCGCAGATAGGCTGCCCGCCCACGCCAGCTAAAGGCCAGTTGGGCCAGCCATAACCAGGCTGAAATATCATTCGGATTTTGCTCCGTTATCTCAAGGAGTATGGCCCGCG
Organism: uncultured Clostridia bacterium; assembly: GCA_964639175.1. Taxonomy (GTDB): domain Bacteria; phylum Acidobacteriota; class Blastocatellia; order Chloracidobacteriales; family Chloracidobacteriaceae; genus JACQXX01. The sequence goes on along the minus strand of CAZXCE010000121.1, from coordinate 15,310 downwards.
CTGCCTCCGTTTCGCCGGCATCAGCCAGTGTGAGTGCGGCTTCAACTGAAAGGTGCGAACCTTGAAGCGGCGGTTTTTCTTGTTGAAAGGGCATAGACTCTAACCTTTGTTGCCAATCGCCAGCGGCTGCTCATCGAGTGAGTTCAGACGCGTTCGCTATTGTTCATCACATCCAGAACATCATAATTTTCGCCTTGAAGTTCGAGTATTCGTGATTTGGTAATAATTTTTCCTTTTTCAACCAGGACTCGACCGTCTTTCGGGTGGAGAATCGGGATTTCAGTTCGGCGGCCAATCAGTGAGGACAGGTCCCCAGCCGTACGCAGGTACATTCCTTCGGGGAGTTCCACCACCAGCCCTTCACCAATCACCCGTGCCTGACACGACAGGCGTGAGTTGTTATTGCTTGAAGTAATCAGGCTGAGTGTTCGCTGTTCCCGGACTGTTGGCGGGCTGAGTGCGTCTTTGCCTTCTTTGACATAGACGTGGCAGGTCGCACAAATTCCCTGACCACCACAGGCCATGGCAATTTCACAGTGCTGGGCCAGCAGCGATTCGAGCAGGTTGGTTTCAGTGTGGACCAAAACCTTGTCGTTCAGCGGCTTCAGATGGATAGATTTCATGAATAGTAGGTGCTCCTCAGTCGAAACTGGTTATGACGGGGTGGCCAGAGTTTCAGTCAGGCACTGCTTTACCAGATTTTGATCTGTCTGAAAAAGATCTCTTTCCGTCAAAATGCCGAGGACAACACCATCCGGGTTGTCATGAACCCATCCTGCAAGATCCACCTGATAAATTTTTAGATTGGTACAGGTGCAAAATATCAGTTTGCAATCTGAACGAACTGATCGCAGGGGACCAGACAATTTTGAACCTGGCTTGGGGGGAGTGGGGAACCGACAACTGATCAATCTGGCAAAACGACTCAAATGCCGGAGATGGGTGATCGTCCTGAGAAACATGAACTCCCGACTACGGCTTTGTATATTTTTCAGGCAATCTGTGTGCCGAATAATTCTGATCTGAGTTTTTACAGAGACTTCACGACACACTGCAGATGAATACTGACGAATGGACAAATTAACAATTTTTTGTATTGTGATTTTGTTGCAATGATGGAATTTTACCGGGCTTTGTTCCGGGGATTCCTCAGCCCGAGGATAAAATTGAGCAGGGGGGACTCAGAAAAACTATAGGAAGGTACTTTCCAAAAACAAAACCAGTTTACTTTAGATTGAGTTGAATAAGCAAATATTTGTCCTCCGGCCACGGCCAGAAATACTACCTTGAAATACAAGTGAAGGGAACCGTGAGAGCCTCAATCGTTCAATCATCATTTTGTATCAGTAGATCAGTAAATAATCTGGAAAATTCAATTTAACTATCTACGAAAGACAAAAGGCTGACTAACAACTGGTATGGGCTCTCATTTAATAGCTGAACGGTCCCCTTCGTGAGATTAGTGTGCAAGGTTTGGTGATTTTGGAAATGGGTAGGCCTGTTCATAAGCGAAAGCTGTGTTGAGCAACCGGCTTTCGGCAAAATGTGGGGCAATTAACTGCATGCCAATTGGAAGACCCGCTTCACTGAGTCCGCAGGGCAGACTCAAGCCAGGAACACCGACCATATTGAGCGTGACGGTGTAGATATCAGTGAGGTACATCTGCAACGGATCCTCGGTTTTCGCCCCAAGTTTGAAGGCTGGTGTCGGCGATGTCGGTGTCAACAGGACGTCACACTGCTCAAACGCACGTTCAAAATCTTGGCGCAACAGCGTTCGGACTTTCTGGGCTTTGAGGTAATAGGCGTCATAGTAGCCAGATGACAGCGTGTAGGTGCCCAGCATAATCCGGCGTTTGACCTCAGGGCCAAACCCAAGGTCACGCGTTTTCTGATACATCTCGTGCAGGGTTTTCACGCCTTCAACTCGAAATCCATAGCGGACGCCATCAAAGCGAGCCAGGTTGGCGCTCGCTTCGGCGGTGGCGATGATGTAGTAATCGGGAATGGCATAGCCTGAATTGGGGAGTGACGTCTCGACCAGTTCAGCGCCTAATTCCTGATAGCGGGTGAATGCCTGCTGAATCATCGCATTGACCTCCGGGTCCAGCCCATCGCCAAAGGCTTCTTTCGGAATGCCAATCCGCAACCCCTTAATATTGCCGGTCAACTCGGCCAGATAATCCGGGACTTCAACCTGAGCCGATGTGGCGTCGTGCGTATCGCGACCAGCCAGGACGCCAAGCATCCGGGCCACATCGCGAGTGGTTTTTGCCATGGGCCCAATCTGATCCAGCGATGATCCAAAGGCCACCAGCCCATAGCGCGACACCCGGCCATAGGTTGGTTTTAATCCAACAATGCCGCACAAACCGGCTGGCTGACGGATTGACCCGCCGGTATCAGAGCCAGTCGCCAGGACACACAGGTCAGCGGCCACTGCCGCCGCGCTCCCGCCACTTGATCCACCTGGCACGCAGGTCAGGTCCCAGGGGTTGCGAACCGGGCCAAACGCCGAATTTTCATTGGATGAACCCATCGCAAATTCGTCCAAATTGGTTTTGCCGAGGATGATGGCGCCGGCGGCTTCGAGCTTTTCCACCGCTGTGGCGGTGTAGGGCGGCTGGAAATTTCCCAGAATTTTCGAAGCGCAGGTGGTTCGGACACCCTTGAGGCACTGATTGTCTTTGACCGCAATCGGAACACCCGTCAGCGCCTGGAAGGGTTTTCCAGCGGCCAGATCCGCATCCACCTGAGCCGCCTGGGCCAGGGCCCGATCACGGGTGATGGTGATAAAAGCATTCAGTTCCGGGTTTAAAGCCTCAATGCGGTCCAGCACGGCTGTGCAGACTTCAGTGGCTGTTGTTTCGCGTGCGGCGAGTGCGTTCTGAAGCGCCTCGACGGTTAAACCGATGGTGTTCAAGTTCAGATTCCTCCCCTAAATGAATGAAGAATGAAGAATGACGAATGAAGAAAACAGAACCACGTGATCAGGATGAGGGTTGTGGTATCAAGCCCTGGTACAAGGCGGGCAACCTGATCGGGTCAATCGCAATTTTCTCAGGTTCGTTCTTCTTCCAGCAACTGGGCGAGCGTTTTGTGTGAGCCATGGCCATTGGTTTTGGCTTTTTCATGGACCGTGGCACGCAGTTCATATTGTCCGACAACACCCTGGAGCATTTTTTTCAAGCGCTCCAACCGTGCCTGAACCGATGTGAGTTCCAGGAGTTCAAGCCGGTGGGCGGTGCTGAGTTGAAGCGTGCTGGCAATCGAAAACGACAACTCCTCTGGGTCATCAGGTAATTCGTCTTCCGTCAAATCGTTGTTTTGGATGACCTGGGTGGCCCGGATGGTCCGGCGGTACAGGGTTGTGACTTGATCGGCCAGTTCGGCAAGGTTGAGTTCGGTGGCGGCATCCTGAAAGAATTCAACCTGTGCCTGAAGATAAGATCTGGTCTCGATATATTCAAGGGTTCGATAGCGCATCACGCCGGTGGTCAGAAGGTTCATGCGACCTTCCTGGAGTGGAACCGTTGCCAGGATAAAGGCCGCACAGCCAATTCTTCCAGTTGGCGGGGGCCAGCCTTCCTTGCTATCCAAAAAGGTAATGCCAAACAGCCGGTCTCCGTCCAGACAGTCCTTGATCATTTCCTTATATCGCGGCTCAAAAATATGGAGCGGCAGCATCGCTCCTGGAAACAGCACCAGCGGTAAAGGAAACAGTGGCAGCGTTCGTGAACCTTCTAAACTCGGAATCGGAGGAATTGACATAGGGACGTTTTGGGTTCGGGGGATGGGGTTTGGGGTTCAGCAATCAGGAGACAACCAGGACCTCAGGGGCAAAAAGACCAAAAGGGCTGCTACCAGATTTTGTGTTGGAGACATACCAGAAGAACCGATGAGTCAGTACCACCCGCTCACGCGGGTGGTACTGACACGTCCTCGAACCCCGAACCCTCAGATGGATTACTCACTCACGCGAAGGACAGCTAAAAATGCTTCTTGTGGAATTTCAACCCGGCCAACGCGCTTCATCCGTTTTTTGCCTTCTTTTTGCTTTTCCAGCAGCTTCCGTTTTCGCGTGATATCGCCGCCGTAACACTTGGCCAGCACGTTTTTGCCGGCAGCTTTCACGGTCTGGCGTGAAATGACACGGTTTCCGATGGCCGCCTGGATTGGGACTTCAAACAACTGACGTGGAATGAGTTCCTTCATTTTATCAACCAGCAATTTACCGCGTTGATAGGCATTATCACGGTGGACAATGAGTGACAGGGCGTCAAGTGGTTCGCCAGCCACCATCACATCCAGTTTGACCAGGTCCGAGGTCTGGTATCCGTTTAAATGGTAATCAAGCGAGGCATAACCGCGTGACACTGATTTCAACCGGTCAAAGAAATCAAGCACCACTTCGAGCAAGGGCAGGTCATAGGTCAACATCACGCGCTGAGGGCCAACATATTCAAAGCCACGCTGGGTGCCACGTTTTTCTTCCAGAAGTTTCAAAATCGGCCCAAGGAAGTCGTCGTGGGTCAAAATCACCGCTCGAATGATGGGTTCTTCGATGTGTTCGATTTTTGATGGGTCTGGGAGCCGGGCCGGGCTGTCAATACTGAGGACTTCGCCCGCCGTGGTCGTGACCAGAAACCGGACGCTGGGCGCGGTGGTAATCAGATCAAGGTTAAATTCACGTTCCAGGCGTTCCTGGACAATTTCCATATGCAGGAGCCCAAGGAATCCGCACCGGAAGCCAAAGCCCAGAGCCATTGAGTTTTCTGGCTCATAAAAAAATGACGAATCATTGAGCCGCAATTTCTCCAGCGCGTCGCGCAGTTCCTCATACTTATCGCTTTCAACCGGATAGAGCCCCGAAAAGACCATCGGTTTGATTTCCTGAAAGCCGGCACAGGGTTCTGCGGTTGGTTTGGCGGCACTGGTGACCGTATCGCCAATCTGCACGTCAGAGATGGTTTTGATATTCGAGACAATAAATCCGACTTCACCAGCCCCCAGTTCGTTGATGGACTGGGCTTTAGGGGTGAGTACGCCGAGACCTTCAACCTGATATTCACGGCCTGTCGCCATAAACCGGAACTTCATTCCAGGTCGAATAATGCCGTCAATGAGTCGGATCATCACGATGACACCGCGATATGGATCAAACCAGGAGTCAAAAATCAGTGCTTTGAGTGGTTCCTCGCGGCTGCCGGTTGGGGGCGGAATGTGTTTAATAATGGCTTCCAGGACATCTTCCACGCCCTGGCCGGTTTTGGCACTGGTCAAAACGGCGCTCGAAGCGTCAAGCCCAATGACCTGTTCGATTTGCTCCAGCACGCGGTCGGGGTCGGCTGAAGGCAAATCAATTTTGTTGATCACCGGGATCATCTCAAGGTTGTTTTCGAGGGCCAGATAGGCATTGGCCAGGGTTTGGGCTTCCACTCCCTGAGACGCATCCACAATCACCAGTGCCCCTTCACACGCCGCCAGCGAGCGGGAAACTTCATACGAGAAATCAACGTGGCCAGGTGTGTCGATCAGGTTCAGGATATAGTCTTCGCCGTCTTGAGCGCGATAGTTGAGCCGCACGGCGTGGGCTTTGATTGTAATGCCGCGCTCTCGTTCAAGATCCATGGCATCGAGGACCTGTTCGGACATTTCACGTGAGGAAAGCGCCCCCGTTTTTTCCAGGATGCGGTCGGCCAGCGTTGATTTTCCGTGGTCAATATGGGCGATGATTGAAAAATTCCGAATTCGTTCTGTGTTCATAAAGCCGTTTGGAGAAAAAGTCCTTGGAAGTAGAAATGTGCCTGCCCTCTGGCAGCCCGATCCTGGAAAAGTGCTTTCCACAAAGCACATCCAGACTGTCAAACTGTAGTGATGAAAACCACACAATATATCCTATTTACCGGCAAAGCCCAACCTTTCATTCCTAAAGGCAGTTAAGTTATTCAATAAAAAGCAAAAGAAAAAAGGAAACAGCCCAGGCCGTTTCCTTTTTGTGCTGTTTGAGCGGAATTGACAAAGTGACAAGTTGACCACTCGCCACTCGCTTTGTCTAGCAGAGGCTATCTCGGGCAAGCATGGCGGCACCGATCATACCGGAATTGATACCAAGCTGAGCGGCGACAATTCGGCATTGCTTAAAGGCTGGTTCAAATGAACGGCGTTCTGCTTCGGCAATCACTGGTTTGAGCAGCAAGTCCCCAGCCGCCATGCCAATGCCTCCGATCACAATGAGTTCTGGATTCAACAGGTTAATGATGCCTGACAACCCCACGCCAAAATAGAGGCCGGTTCGTTCAATAACGACCTGGGCCAGTTCGTCACCGGCGCGGGCTGAATTGACCACATCTTCAAGTTCCATTTCTCGGTCGCGGGGAATCGCCAGCCGTGAAAGCGATGAGGTTCGGTCACGATGCAGTCGTTTTTGAACCCGTCGGACGATACTGGCACCAGAGACATAACTTTCCAGGGTGCGCTCTCCATCCAGATCAATCGTGGTAAATCCAATTTCCCCGGCATATCCGGTCGCGCCCCGCCACATCAGTCCATTTAAGATCATGGAAGATCCCATGCGGTGGCCAAGGTCCACATAGTAAATATGCCGGAAGCCACGGGCGACACCGCATTGCCATTCGCCATACGCCGCCACATTGCTGTGATGATCAATAACGGTCGGCAACTGAGTGGCCCGCAAGATGGCATCATAGATGGCCACAGCCGACAACCCTGGAAATCCGGACCACGATTCAATTTGATTGGTTTGCAAGTTGACCAGTCCGGGCACTCCAAACCCGACTCCGATAATCGTTCCAGAGTCGCTTTCCGCCGCCTGCAAGTCCTGGATCGTATGGCTGACCAGGGTGATAAGTTCAGCAAACGTCGTGGCTGCAACCGTTTGCCGACGCTGGGTCAGAATCTGGCCGGTCGGGTCGCACACCGCAGCCCGGAGGTGTTTGCCTTCGATATCAAGTCCGATATAAAGCGGTAAAGTCTGTTCTGTCGTCATGAAAAATCTCGTCAACAGTAGCAAGGCCGCGAAGTCATTCAGCATTCATTCGTGGCTCTGACCTGTCAAATCCTGAAACTCTGGGGTTTTGATTATTTGGCCACACCATTCTATGCACTACTTCACTCTAGTTATTTGGCCGGTCAGGTGGGCGGCGATTCCGGTTTTTCTGAGCTTCTATCGCCATCTGGCGCTTGATCTCCCGCTCAAGCCATTTGGATTTTATTTGCCACTCCTTGGCCTGTCGAATTTGTTCACGCTGTTCTGGTGTCAGTTGCGGCGAATTCTTTTTCACGGTTGGGTTTGATTTAGGCGGCGCCGGTGGGTCATTTGGGGCATCAATCGTGATCACTTCGTCCCCATCTCTGACTGTAATGTGTTCAGTTGTTGATTTGCCACTGCCGCTGGAGGCTGGAGGCTTCGCCGGTGTCGGCGGTTGACCTGGCTCTGGTAATTCCGGGTGATTGATGCCCTGAACCTCTTTTGGGTCTGGCTCTGGAAATTGTTCTCCGGGCAGTACGGGGCCCCCTGGTTGAATATTCTCTGGCCTGGGGGGGGACGGCGGCGGTGTTGGAACCACAATCTCAACTGGCGGTGTTGGTGTTGGCTCGCTCATAAAAAAGCGGCGATACGCCATCACGCTCAAGCCACCAACCAGCAACAGGAGCACCAGCAAAACTTTGTACGCCATTGGTCGTCGGGTGTTTGCCACCGCCACCAGGGTATCCGCGGCAGTTGGAGCGGGGGAACTGGTATCGGGCTTCTGGACCGGGCGAGTGACCAGCGGGGCTGATGAGGCGAGCGGCATGGTGGCGAGCGGCGCACCTTCTGAGGGAGTTGAAACGAGGAGGTTTGTCCCTACCGCATCCGTGAGCTTGACCGGCGCCGGGGCATTGGGTCTGGTCTCAAGGTTTTGAACTTGTGGTGTGCCCAAAATGACTTCCGTTTGAGGCAGCTCAAGTGGCGTACTGGGCGCAATGACGGTCATGGCTTCGGTGTCAATGAGTGGGTGGGGCTGGGCCGGAGTGGTTGGACGCATTCCAAAGTCGCTTGAGGTACTGAGCCCAGAAAAAATCATCGGGGCTGACGACGCTTGAATTTTCAGGCCAACCGCATTCGCAAAATCATGCGCGAGTTCTGCCGTCGTCGGGCGTGTCGTCGGGTCTTTGCGCAGGGCTTTGAGCACCACGGCTTCAACTTCGGCTGGAATCGCTGGATTCAAGTCGCGCAGGCAAGGGGGATCCTCGGTAACCTGCATCAGAATCACGGCGGCGAGATCGCCGCTTTCGGTGGCTTCAAACGGCAGCCGACCGGTCAACATTTGAAAAAGCGTGATTCCCAAACTATAGACATCGGCTTTGCCATCATAGGGCCGATTGCGGAGCCGTTCCGGTGCCATGTAGGCGGGTGTGCCAATCAATCCAGCGGTTGGAGTGCCCTGACGGCCAGAGGTGGTGGTGTGGTCAATTAACTTGGCAATTCCAAAATCTACGACTTTGACGATTTCACCACGCTTGGTTTGATGGAGGAAAATATTGTCAGGCTTAATATCACGGTGAATCACACCCTCGGCGTGGGCTTCGGCCAGCACATCACACACTGGAATCAGGATTTCAGCCGCGCGCAACGGCGTGAGCGGGCCTTTTGCATTCAGTTCCTGAACCAGCGAATGCCCCTCAAGCAATTCCATCACCAGATAGGCAAAACCAGACGACGACATCCCAAAATCGTAGACGGTGACGGCGTTTGGGTGTTTGATGCGACAGGTCGAGGCGCCCTCCTGTCGAAACCGGGCCAGGTCTTCCGGGGAAGGTGAGGTAATCGAAGTTTGCAGGATTTTAACCGCCACCGCCTGACTGAGTCCGAGATGGGTGGCCCGATATACAGTTCCAAACCCGCCCGCACCGATTTTCGATTCCAGCCGATACTTCTCGTCCAGAACCGTTCCCAGCAAGCCGTTATTGATTGAAGATACAGCAGAATCCATAGCGTTCTTACCGATTATTGTCTGAGGTCCTGCGCGTGGCAGAGGCACTGCAGGTTCATAAGTCGTTGGGTTGAACCGTAAGGGGACAAACTGAAGCTTTCGGACTGAAAACTTTGGGAAAAATTTGAGTTCAATTTGAGCCAATCAGATGACGTAGCCAAAAGGCTATTTGTTTTTCTTGTTTTTCTCGTCTTTCTTTTTCTTGTCGTCATCTTTGCCCGCGATTTTTTCCAGACCCTTCTTAATACCGCCGCCGACCTTACCCCAAAACCCTTTCTTTTCCTCTTTTTGGGCAACTGGTTCCGGTTTGGAACTGGTGGTGGCTGGTGGTTTGGATGGCGGTGTGGTGGTGGGCTCGGGTTTGACCTCGGTTGTTTCTGGTGCGGTATCAGGATTGGAATTAACTGGAGTGGCCGGTTTGGTTGATCCAGAGCTGCCTGATGAACTCGCTCCACTGCCCGGTTCCGTAGGGGATGTCCCAGCTTCGGATGAGGGCGGGATGGTGGTGGCTGGTGGTACCGATTCAACGGGTTGCGTGGTGGCTGGCGGTTTCACCGATGGGATGCCATTGGTGGAGGAACCTGGACTGAGCAACGACATCGTGCCTAAGGCGGCGCCTCCCACACCAATCAAAAGCACCCCGCCGATGATAAGCGGTCGCCACCGGTTTGGCTGGGGGGCAGTGGCGGCGGCTGGAGTCTCAGTGCTCAGGAGACTGGTTGATGAACTCAAGGGGGTGGTTTCGTCAATGGCTTTGGTGGACGGTGTGGTCAGAACCTGAGTCGCGACGGCGGCTTTGGCTTTTCGTTCCTGGGTCAGCGGAATGTCTTTGATCGGTACCTGCTCAGTTGATTGAATGGTGACATAGGCGGCTGCATCGGGATGGTCCTCAGCCACGGACGGGGCCGGCGGCAGTGTCTCCAGGTGTTCTGAAGGCGACTGGTTGCCGGATGAAAAACTGGGGCCGGTGACGGTGAGTGCGGCGGCACCATTGCCCTGAACCGTCAAAAAAGATTCCGGTGGCGCCAGCGAGCTTGAGGCCGGGCGAGCTGGTACTGGAGTGTCATCGCTTTCGATAGCCCGAGTTGCATGCGTTCGGGTCCGTGCAAAGGCCTGTTCGATTTGCTCAAAGAACTTGCGGACGGAGGTTGGCCGGGCATCTTTTTCTTTTTCGAGCGCATGCATAATCGCATCGCTGATATCAACTGGAATGTGTGGGTTGACCTGAACTGGTGGTTCCGGTTTTTTGGTCAGGTGGGCACTTAAAACACTGACCACCCGGCCTCGAAACGGTGGTTGTCCGGTCAGCATTTCATAGAAAATCACGCCCAGGCTATAAATATCAGCCCGGTGGTCGAGTTCACCACCATCGCAATGTTCCGGTGACATATAGGCCGGGGTGCCCAGAATTTCCCCAGTCCCGGTCAGATTGGCAATTGAATCTGAAGATTCGATCAGTTTTGCCAGTCCAAAATCGAGGATTTTCACCAGGACATCGCCTTGCTCGTTATCTTTGAGCATGATGTTTTCCGGTTTCAGGTCGCGGTGGATGATGTTTTTGGTATGGGCGGCATCAACACCCGCACAAATCTGCTGAATGAGTTGGAATGTGGTTGAAAGCGGGAGTGCCCCTTGGGCCTTTAATAGCTCGCGCAATGACTGGCCCTGAATATATTCCATAACCAGATAGGCATTGCCATCACCCAGGATCCCAAAATCATAGACCGTAATGATGTTTGGGTGTTCGATCCGGGCAGCGGTGCGGGCTTCGCGCAGGAACCGATCACCGAGATTTTGTGTCCCCAGCAAATCAGCGCGCAGTACTTTCACGGCCACGACACGATCCAGCAAGAGGTGACGTGCCCGATAAACAGCCCCCATGCCACCACGCCCAAGGACCGATTCAACCTGAACCTTGCCATCAATAACCTGGCCCACTAATCCTTCCAGTGCCGAGGTCATTGAGATTGGTACCAGGGCCGGACCCACGCCAGCCACAGTCATGGCCGCATCTGGCGAGACGAGCTTGAGTGCTGTCCCATCAGCGGAGCAGAAGGCAATATCATCAGGGTACTGTTTCTGACAGACAGGGCACTGTTTCATGATTGATGCTAACCGATTTGGATTGGATAAAGTTGGGGAAATTGTAAGTGCCAGAATATCACCAAAGCGGGATTTTGAACACTTTGAACTCGGAGACCAGACTTTCTTTCGGCGTTGCTTGCCAGAATACATCCTGTCGGCTAAAACAACACATCCTAAAAATCTTGGGGCTGAAGAGTAAAATGAGGAATGAAGAATTGAGAATGTAGAAATTCAGCGGATGAACCCCCTTCATTCTTCATTCTTCATTCTTCATTCTCAATTCTTGATTCTCAATTCTTCATTCTTCAGCCCAATCCTTCGGCCTGATAAAAGCAAATCTTCTTCCTGAGAGGTTGCATGGCATCCCACGTTGACCCCGATTCACGTTCAAAAATGGTTGATCATTCCCATTTCAAATCATTTGTGAGTAGTGCGACAATTTTGCCAGAATTTACCCTGCGAACCGTCATTCTGGGTTCGATCCTGGGTGTTATTTTTGGCGCCTCGTCCGTATATCTGGCGCTGAAGGTTGGGCTGACCGTCAGTGCTTCAATTCCGATTGCAGTGCTCTCGATCACCATCTTTCGTGCCTTTGGGCGAGCATCAATCCTGGAAAACAACATGGTCCAAACCATTGGCTCGGCTGGTGAGTCAGTGGCCGCCGGGGTGGTTTTTACCATTCCGGCGTTGTTGATTATGGGCTATTCGCTTGAAATCTCGCGCGTCGCGCTCATTGCTTTGACTGGGGGCTGGCTTGGCGTGCTGATGATGATTCCGCTCCGCCGCGCCTTGATTGTCAAAGAGCACGGGAAACTGACCTACCCGGAAGGCACCGCCTGTGCCGAGGTGCTCATTGTGGGCGAGGAAGGCGGCAGTCAGGCGAAAACGGTTTTTTCAGGGTTTGGGTTGGGAATTGTCTATAAGGTATTGATGTCGGGCCTTCATTTGTGGAAGGAAGTTCCTGAGAAAGTCATCCGCAGTTTTCCTGGGGCTTCGATTAGTGCCGAAGTCTCGCCGGAATTAATGGGAGTGGGCTACATCATCGGCCCCAAAGTTGCATCGGTGATGCTGGCTGGTGCGGTGCTGGCCTACCTGGTCTTGATGCCGGCCATTAAGTTTTTCGGAAGTCTGGTGGCAACGCCGCTCTTTCCAGGGACGATTCCGATTGCTGAAATGACCTCGGATCAGCTTCGGGATGCGTACATTTTGTATGTTGGCGCTGGCGCCGTGGCAACCGGCGGTATCATCAGTTTACTGCGCTCGATGCCGATGATTTTATCGGCTTTCCGTTCCAGTCTGGGTGGGCTAAGGGCTGGCCTGGCTGGTGGCGTGACTGAAGCCCGGACCGAACGCGATCTGTCAATGAATTATGTTCTTTTTGGGTGCGGTATTCTGGTGCTGATACTGGCTTTTTTGCCGCAACTGCAACTCAACTTGTTTGGAGCCGTGCTGATACTGGCCTTTGGTTTTTTCTTTGTCACCGTCTCATCGCGCATTACGGGTGAAATCGGCGCTTCCTCAAACCCGATTTCCGGCATGACCGTGGCCACAATTTTGTTGACCTGCATTATTTTCCTGTTTATTGGGAAAACTGGAGCAGAGTGGCGTGTGGTGGCCCTTTCAGTTGGAGCTGTGGTGTGTATTTCGGCCTCGATTGGCGGGGCAACGTCACAGGATCTGAAGACTGGTTTTCTGGTTGGGGCAACGCCAAAATACCAGCAAATGGGGCTCATGATCGGCGTGACTGGTTCCGCGATTGCCATTGGCTGGGTGCTCTTTTTCCTGAATGAATCAGCCACAATCCATTTTCCAAAGGATTTTCCTCAGTACACCGCCACTTCAAATTTTGTTGGTACACAGACGATGCCGGGTGGCAAGAGCTATCGCATTCATAGCATTCCGGTTGCCACCAACGGTATTTTGCCGGGCCGCTATCTGGTTGATGAATCCGGCAAAATTCGCTATTCGATTGACCCAGGGGTTGGCGGTCGCGAATCAACGCAACTGATCAAAACCTCGGGGAAAGTCGCTGAAAACGCGAAGCCAATGGGGACGATGCGCGGGCTGGATGGGGTTGAATATCAACAAGTTGTGGTTGCTGCCGGCGAAGTTGAAACCCAATATCTGGTTGATGAAAGCGGGCAGATCCAGTACAAATTTGAGCCGCGCAAATCACGCTACGATGCCCCCAAAGCCACCCTGATGGCACTGATCATTGATGGGATTTTGACCCAAAAACTTCCCTGGAGCCTGGTTTTTCTGGGGGTCTTTATCTCAATCACCCTGGAATTATGCGGGGTGGCCGCTCTTCCGTTCGCGGTTGGGTTGTACCTGCCGTTTTCAACCTCGTCTCCGATTTTTATCGGTGGGGTGGTACGCTATCTGGTGGATTTGATCCTGGCAAGGCAAGGCAAAGCGGCTGCCACGGAAGCCGAAGCCGAATCAGGAAATGGTGTTTTGTTTAGCTCCGGATTGATTGCGGGTGGTGCGATGGGAGGACTGCTGGTGGCGGCGCTCAATGCTTTCAAAGTTGGCGAACACGCACTGGCTGAAAAAATTAATGTGGCCGAGCATTTTGAGTGGCTTGAGCACGGCACCTATGCTGACCTGACGGCCATTGTTTTCTTTGCCTTGATTGGCATTGTGCTCTGGAAAGTTGGACAGCAAACAGCACCAAATAAAGTGACACAATGACCAGATGACACGGTGACAGGTGACCAGGTGACATTTATTCGAAGACCCTGAACCCTGAACCCGAGTTGCAGGCCGTAAACGACCTGCCTCAATTCAACTACCGCTGCGGCGGCAAAAACCTGGACAGATGACACGGGGATAGGCGGATTTTTTCATCCTTCACCCCTCATCCCTTCCGAAACCTCTGAACCCTGAATCTCCAAACATATGCTTCGAAAACACTCACTCAACTGCTTTTTTGTTGCACTCCTGATAATGCTGTGGGTTGGCGGATTGACACGCCCGGTTTGGGCAGAACGGGTTGCGACTGCCGGGGCGCCGATTACTCCGGCTGAACAGCAGGTCCTGATCTTTTATGATCCAGCCAAGAAACAGGAAACACTGGTTTTCAGCCCTGCCTATCGGTTTCGCGAGCAGCAATTTGTGTGGATTGTCCCGGTTCCGGCAACGCCGTCGGTTGGAACTGGTCATCAGTTTGTATTTGAAAATTTAAAGGCTCGGGTGGCGCCTGATATTGAAGTCAAAATTCGCCGCCACTGGAAAGTGAGCAGCTTTTTCCTTGATCTATTCAAGAGACTGACGGCACCACCAAAGTCAAATGACCCATTTGCCAATCTCAAACCCGGACAGGTGATCGTGTCACGGCGCAATGCCAGTCAGACGATGCGGGTTATTGCTCCGGGCGAAAAAGACAAATTCCTCAATATCTGCCGTGAAAACTTTGAAAACCCTGATTACACGCCGCCGGCTGATTTAATCGAGTGGATGAAACCCTACGAAGAGCAAAAATTTTCCTTTGTTGCGATTTCAGCAGTTGCCGATCTGGTGGATCAAAACTCAATCACTGATGAACAGGTCTTGATGACCCCTTTTCGGATCACCTTCCCGGCAGAAAAACCATTTGTTCCAATGATTCGACCAGCCGTGGCTGTCCCCAATGGATGGCGGCCCTACAATGTATTTCGATATTTTATCGTCATGCCCGAGCGGGCTGAAGTGCGTGTTGGAGACCAGTCCTTTTTTGATCAGTCTCATTTGATGTATGCCAACCGGGTCTCGCGCGAAGAGTGGAATACCAAAATCTGGCCTGGATTGCGGATGACAACTGTTCAGCCAACCGAGCCAGCTCCACCCCCCTCAAAACCTGATGCCACGCCCAAAACAGGGACGGCACCAGCCCCAGCAAAACCCGAACCAAAACCCGAACCAAAACCCGAAGCCAAACCCGCGACACCACCACCTGCTGCATCATCGGTACCAGTGCCTGAAGAAGCCCCAGTTGGAAATGATCTGTTTCTCACCGCCTATGTTCGTGCTGATCAGCAACTGAGACCAATTACCCAGGATGGGACACTTGTCCCGGCTGCCACTCAGGCAACATTCAAATTGCCCACCAGAGTGGAATTTGATGACCGGGATGTCAGTTTTCCGATTGAAGGCCCACTGCTGGTTATTGGCGGTATTGCCCTGTACCTGCGTCAGCGACGGCAGGCTAATTCATATTAGGGCTGAGGGTATCGGGCTAATGGCTAAGG
>CAZXCE010000120.1:10193-16622 GCA_964639175.1 uncultured Clostridia bacterium | reverse complement strand
TCCGACTTGGCCGCCGGCAGTGGACCTCGGAAAACACCGAAGACCTGGTCAAAACGCTGGCCGCTGCGGCTGAAGGCCGGGATGATGGGAGCGGCGAGCAATTGCAGGCGGCGTGGCACATGGTGATTCAGGAATGTGCCGATAGTCAGTTGTCGCGTGATGCCGCGCAGGAAACGGAAAGTTATTTGCGGTTTTTGGAACTTCTGAAACGCTATGACGGACGACCGCTGGCCGAAGTGATACAGGAATTCGTTGATTTTACGCGTCTCTTTCAGCAACAGGATAGCTGGAAAGAACGCAATGCAGTTACCTTGATGACCATTCATGCGGCAAAGGGATTGGAATTTCCCTGGGTGTGGATTGCTGGTGTCGAGCAAGGGGTGATTCCGACCTATCAGGCAATCAAGGCCGAAGGCAAGCTCCGGGCGGCCAAAGTTGATGAAGAACGTCGTCTGCTCTATGTCGCAATGACTCGGGCACAAACCAAACTCATGCTTTCCTTTGCCCATCAGCGCAAGGGAATGGACACCGGCCCGTCCGAATTTTTGCGGAGCCTTCCCTCCACGGTGGCCCGCTCATAAGCGGGTCTCTGGAGTGGATATGAAAAGAACCTTACCAATTCTCATTCTCGCAGCCGTTTTGTGTGGCGAAGCGGTCAAAGCAGCTTCTATTTCAACCATTGGTTTTCATCAGGATTCAGAACCAGCTTCGACCTCTCAACCTCAACCCATTGAAGCCGGGTTTGTCAGCATTGCCGAAGGTGAAGTTTCGATTCTCCGTCAGGGGTCACCGACCTGGCAGTCGCTGACCTTTGGACAGATGGTTGAAATTGGGGATGCACTTCGAACTGGTGATAGTGCCAGAGCTGAAATCCTTTTGACCCCAGGTTCATGTCTGCACCTGTCAGCCAACTCTGAAGCTATTTTCGCCGATGCTGGTCTTGATTTTCTAGCCATTGAAAGCAAGGTCGGGAGCTTCAACCTGAACTGGTTTGGAACACAGAACACGGAAACCGTAGTGGCACTGACGGCCAAAGATCGCCAGCTCGCAGTGTTTCCAGGTTCTTCCTGCCAGTTGAATGTCACGCCTGACAAACCAGCCGAATTCAAACTGTGGGAAGGCAACGCGGTTGTTTTCAATATCCCAAAGGGCAACGTCAAAGCTGGTCAATGCCTGCGATTTGATTCGCAATCGGTTGTGATTCAGCCGATGTTACTCACAGAAACAGTTCCGGCTGAAAACCACAAACAGCCGCAGATGGAAGATCAGAAACCATCTCGCCAGGTCTGGCCCAATCCAGGATCAAACCCTCATTTTCTTTGGTTTGGGTTACGTTCCTATTTTGAACCACACGATTTTGTTAAATACCTTCAAGCGCAGCCGCTCAGCCGGGGTGGACGGGTGAGCTATGTGCAAGGGCAGGTCCAGGTCAGACGCAAGACTGAAACCCAATGGATACCTTTACACGTCGGCGATGCTTTGAATGATGAAGACGCGGTCAGCACTGGCAGCTACAGCCGGTTGGAAGTTCTGGTTGGACAGGGGTCGGTGGTGCAACTTGGTGACAGGTCAAGTTGTGTTTTCCTGAATACAGCGTTTCGGCGGATAATGCTACAACTCATTCAAGGTCAAGTGATTATTGATTTACCTGGGTATGATTCAACTCGTGTTGAGCCAGCCGTCATCGTCGCCCAAACCAGGGTGCAACTTCAGCGCAAAGGCAGTTATCGCTTTCGAATTGCATCACCTGACCAGGCAGAGGTTCAGTTTCAACCGGGAAAACTCACGATTCAAGGAACTTCAGGGGTTATGAAAGGCCCACAAAAGATCTCATTGGTCAATGGTCGGGTCAGAGAAAAGTCAAAGGAACCCAGCCCAAATACTGAGTTTGAACGCTGGAGCCAGTACCGGGCAGCGATCCTCTTTGCCTGTATGGATAAGCTGACCTACGACCGCAACTGGGCCAAACTGCAAAAAGAAACACCGATTGGAAATTGGATTTATGATCCAGCGGAACCTGGCCGCTTAGGGACGACTTTGACCGGAATGGAAGGCTATGTGAATCAACCGCCAATTGGGCGATGGGTCCTGAAGGGAAATCAAGTTAGCTTTATCTCATACTTTTCAGGTTTGAGCCGATTCGTTTCAGTTCAAAATGCACGCGTGGCCTGGGCGAGTTCCCCAAAGATCATTTTCAAGAACCGGTGGATGAAACAACACCTCAATCCGAAAAAATGAGTATATCGGTTTGTAGTCAGTAGTCAGTAGTCAGTAGTCAGTAATGCGAATTAAGGGTTGAAATTGAAACTTCAAAATCAACAACTTACAGACAGCAGATTGAATGTCTGAAATTTGAGATTTTGATAAGTCCTTTGTTTTCAACGAACAATTTTTTCAACCCTTAACTGGCATCAGTAGTTCACTAAGGAGTGGTGAAAAGATGATGAGGTTATTTTATTTCCAAATCCTAAGCTCTTTTGATTGAATTGCTTGACTGTTTCCTGATACGAGGTATTCATTGCAAAACGGTATTATCCTGTTGCTGGAGGTTTTGAATGAAGAAAAAAGCATCCCGTCAATCAAAAGCGTTGACTCCCAAACTGGTTGAAACGCCAGAACCTATGCCGGAGCGGCTCTTGAGCGATATTCGCCTCTTGATCGAAGAAACCCGTGGCCGAGTTGCGCAGGTAGTTAATTCTGCTTTGGTTTTGTTGTATTGGAAAATTGGCCAGCGGATTCGGCAAGATGTCATTCAGTCAGAACGTGCAGAATATGGCAAGACCGTGATTGCTACACTGTCAGCACAGCTTACGACTGAATATGGAGCTGGCTACACACGCCAGAATCTTTTTCATATGCTTCGATTTATTGAGGCATTTCCTGATTTTGAGATTGTCTCCACACTGTGTAGACAATTGAGTTGGAGTCACTTCCGAGAAATTATTTATCTGAAAGACTCTCTCAAGCGCGATTTCTATGCGGAGATGTGCCGGATTGAGCGCTGGTCGGTGCGAACACTCCGGGCCAAAATTGACGGGATGCTTTTTGAACGAACCGCCATTTCCAAAAACACCGATGAATTCATCAAACAGGAACTGGAAAATTTAAGAACCGAAGACCGGATGACGCCCGATCTGGTGTTTCGGGATCCGTATTTGCTGGATTTTCTTGGATTGACCGGGGCTTACAGCGAAAAAGATCTGGAAAACGCCATCCTGCGCGACCTGGAAAAATTTCTGCTTGAACTTGGGTCGGATTTTGCTTTCGTGGCGAGACAAAAGCGCATCAACGTTGACGACGAAGATTTTTACCTTGATTTGCTGTTCTTTCACCGGCGATTGCGGCGGTTGGTGGCGGTTGAATTAAAGCTCGGCAAGTTTATGCCGGCTGATTCTGGGCAGATGGAATTTTACCTGCGCTATCTGAACCGCTACGAACGATTGCCAGGTGAAGAATCACCGTTGGGGTTGATTCTCTGTGCTGGAAAGTCAGAGCCACGGGTTGAGTTGCTCGAACTCGAACAGCGAGGTATTCGGATTGCCGAGTATTTAACCGAACTTCCGCCCAAAACCACGCTAGCCCTTAAACTGGCTGAGGTTGTCCGCCTCAATCGCGAACGGATAGATAATCTCACCCCGGAGAAAGAGACAGAATCATGATGGATGTATCACGGTGGACGGTGCGCTCCAGATCGTTGAAAGGCTTTGTCGTAACCTGCTGCCTGGTCGGATTGGTTTGGTTATTCAACCATTCGGTTTTTGGGCAGTTTGATCAACACCTGGTGCCGTTTGAACAGCAAAAACCAAATGGGACGGAAACCATCCAGCTCAATGTCACCAGCGAAGCGGGTTACGTCAATCTGGTAACGGGTGAAGCTTCAGTTTTGGGAATCCGATCAAAAAACTGGCAGCCCCTGGTTGCAGGGAGATACCTTGAAATTGGTGACACGATTAAGACTGGTGATCAAAGCAATGTGGAGATCCTGCTGGTTCCTGGGTCCTATTTGCGGCTGGCCAGCGCGACCACTGTGGCTTTGACGGCGGTTGAGTTTGATGTGGTGCATTTTGATGTTCAGACTGGCAGTGCTGACCTGGAGTGGCTTGGAACTGAATACACCGAAATGGTGGTTTCCTTGACATGCCCAGGGCATCAAATTGTTGTTTTTCCCACAACACAATGCCGGCTCGATGTGAGTTCACATACCTCTAGCGAATTTTTCCTCTGGAGCGGCAAAGCTCAGGTTTTAAATCCGCCCCAACCCAAAATCACTGGGGTCAAACAAGTTACCCTTCAGGGAGCATCGGTTCAGGTCAAACCGATTAAGCTTCCAACCAAAGATTTGTTTTTTGACTGGTGCCGATCACGGAGCCGGGTTCTCTTTGCGAGTAATCGTCACCTCCAGATGGCTCGGGTAAAGGCCACTCCCAAAAAACCCCTGGTTGGGTTTGGCTTGAATTCCTATTTTGAACCTTACCGGTTTATAGACCACATCCAGTTTCAGGTGCTTTCACATGCTGGTCTGGTGAGTTTTACCCGTGGCGCCGCACAGGTACAGCGCAAAGACGAAACGGTGTGGGAATGGCTCGATGTGGGGAATCTGCTTGCCGACGGAGACAAAATCCGCACCGGCTCGCACAGCTATCTTGAGATCCTGCTTGGATTTGGCTCAGTCGTCTGGTTAGACGCTGACACAACCTGGGTTGTCAAAAACACGGCCTTTGACCAGTTTGAACTGGAACTGGAAACTGGGAGTTCAATCATTGAGTTCCCAGGGTACGAACGAATCAAACTCAACCCAACCGTGGCGGTGGCCCAAACAAAACTGAAACTTCAGCTTGAAGGCCGATATCGGTTTGAAACCACGGGCGAGCAACGTGGACGGTGTCTGGTCTACAAAGGTGAAGTCCAAACCGGTGTCAATAACGCAGACCGGCACGGGGCACCCAAACAACTTGCCTTCAAAGCTGGTCAACTTCTTGAAGCTGGGGTCAGCAAACCACCGGAAGACGTTTTTTACCGATGGACTCGGGAACGGGCACATATTCTGCGGGCCTATTTTGATCAGGTTTATAACACCCGCAAGCGAGACCGGTTGGTTGATGGGTATTCGGGATTGTGGGGGTATGGTCGTGCTGAACTCCCTGGCGCGATCTGGGTCTGGTCACCATCACTAAGCTGCTATGGGTTTTATTGTCGAAACGTCTCGGGGCAGACTGAATCAAAATTTGTTGAACTGGAATATGTCTGGAGACCGAGACATTACCTGTATCGCAACCGATGGGTGAAGCAGCAACGCTCGCTCCGTAAAAACAAGATCGAGTCATCAGGAAAAGCCTTATGAGTAATGATTCAACTCAGAGTTTCAAGCCACCTTGTCGTTGTCTGAACCAGAGAAAACTCACACGTCACCTGGTGGTTCTCTTCATCGGGATTTTTTGTGCTGGATGGCTGTGGAAGTTGATGCCGGTTCCGATTGTGTCTTCATTCAGTCAAACAAGTGAGAAACAATCACCGAAACAAACAGATGAGGAACCAATTTTGCGGTTACGAAGTGATCTGGTCACAGTCAATGTCACCGTGAGCGACAAACTGGGGCGGTTTGTCGCTGGGTTGAAGAAAAAAGATTTTCAGGTTTATGAAAACGGAGTATTGCAATCACTAGAATACTTTAGCGATGTAGATGGACCAATCTCCGTGGGTATTATTTTTGATGTTTCCTACAGCATGCGGCATAGCATTGATACCAAGAAGTACATCGTTGGAGACTTTGTTGATTCGTGTCTGGAAGGAGATGAATTTTTTCTGGTGACGTTTAACGACAAAGTCCAGCAGGTCAGTGAGTTCACTTCAAGCGGCGAAACCATCATCAACACCTTGACCTTGACCAAAGCTGGCGGAAGCACGGCACTGTTTGATGCCGTCTACTTTGGCCTGGAAAAGCTGCGAAATGCCCGTCACCCCAGAAAAGCGCTGATTGTCCTGAGTGATTTAGATGACAACAGCAGCCGGTATTCGCTCAAGGAATTGCGAAAGCTGGTCACTGAAATGGATGTCAAAGTGTATTGGATGCCGTGGCTTTCTGAATTGACCGGTGGCTATTCAACCTGGACGAGCAGCAGTTTGGAAGAGTCGCTACGCCAAATTGCCTTTGACCTGCGGCGACAATACAGCCTGGGCTATATCCCATCAAATGAAGTACTTACCCGAGACTGGAATAAAATTTCGGTTAAAGTGAAGCCGCCGAAGGGACTGCCGAAAATCGTCGTTCACGCCCGCGAAGGCTACGCCCCGACCTTTTTGGGCAAACCTTGAAGGAATCAGTCAGTCCCACCGGCGTGGGGGGGGGGGGGTTTGAGCACCCCCCGGCCCCCGCCGGGACCCCCCCAAAATATGAGGGGTTTGAAGAGAAAATAAAATTTCAACGAAAAA
>CAZXCE010000120.1:0-10183 GCA_964639175.1 uncultured Clostridia bacterium | reverse complement strand
TTGAAGGAATCAGTCAGTCCCACCGGCGTGGGCGGGTGGGTTAAGCAGCCACCCGCTCACGCCGGCGGTACCGACAAAATTTCGTCGGGTTTACCTTCAAAGACAATTTTCCCACGATCAAAAACAAACACCTGCTCGCCGAGAGCCTGGACTTCATCAAGGTTGTGCGAAACATAGAGAATGGGAATTTTGAGTTCCTGTCGGAGCCGTAATAAGTCGTCAATCAACGACCGTTTGGTAACCGAGTCGAGCGCGGAAAGCGGTTCATCGAGCAGGAGGATTTCGGGTCGCACAACCAGTGTCCGGGCCAGGGCCACCCGCTGACGTTCACCCCCTGAGAGGGCACTGGGAAAGCGGTCGGCCAGGGTTCCAATTCCAAACTGATCAAGCATGGCCTGGGCTGTCGGCTGGGCCGCTGTTTTCGGCAGATGAGCAAGTCCATAGGCGACATTTTCAATGACACGTAGGTGTTCAAACAATCCCAAATGCTGAAACACATATCCGACTCGCCGCTCCCGCAAGGCAAGATTGACCTTTGGACGTGACCCACCATTTGATTCAAACAACACCCGATTCCCAAGCTGGATATGACCCGAATCAGGCTGATGAATCCCGGCAATGCAGTTGAGGGTTGTACTTTTCCCAGACCCTGACGGCCCAAAGAGGACGGTAATCCCAGCCTGAACAGTAAAGGCCACATTGAGGGCAAATGGAGTTTGCCCCGAAGTAAATTGTTTTTTAATCGCCACCGAAAAGTGCATAAAGCGGATGCCTGCCTTGTCTCAATGCCTCAGAGTAGACTAAAACATCCTTACACATCGAGTTTGATTTTCGGAATCCACCCACAAACCTTCATTGCACAAAAGGACAGGTCCCCATGTTGGTCCCAATGGTTGTTGAGCAAACAGCGCGCGGCGAGCGTGCTTTCGATATTTATTCACGGCTCCTGAAAGAAAATATCATCTTCATCAATGGTGAAATTGACGATGATATGGCGAATCTCGTCGTGGCCCAGATTTTGTTTTTGGAGGCGGAAGACCCCGAGAAAGATATCAACATCTATATCAACTCACCCGGAGGGAGCATCACGTCGGGTCTTGCAATTTACGACACTATACAGTTTGTCAAACCGGATGTGGTGACGCTGGGGATCGGGATGTGCGCCAGTATGGCGGCAGTGCTGCTGGCTGCCGGTACCAAAGGGAAACGCTGTGCACTTCCAAACACCTGTGTGATGATCCACCAACCGCATATGGGCGGGCGCGGGATGCGTGGTCAGGCAACGGACATCAAGATTTATGCCAATGAAATCATCAGGTTACGCGAAATTATCAGTGGCTTGCTCTCACACCACAGCGGAAAACCCTTTGATCTGGTTGAACAGGATGTTGAACGTGACCGGTATTTAACCGCCCCCCAGGCTCTGGAATATGGCTTGATTGATACCATTCTGGATCGGCGGGAACTTCCTGCAAAAGAAGGGAAATAAGCCATTTAGGGTTCAGGGTTCAGGGTTTTCGGATGTATGTCCTTGATGCCGTTTTGGCAGACTGTAAACGACCTGCCTCAATACAACTACCCCATGCAGCAAAAACCGTATCCAACCAAAAACTTGAAAACCCTGAACCCTGAACCCTGAACCCTGGTTTTATCACCACCGGTGGCGGGCGGCAGTCAAGCGGTTGACGCCATACAAAAGCACCGCCGCCACAACTGACATCACTCCTGAGAGCATCAACGCTTCTGAATCACGACCGGCAGCGACGGCGTCATAAATCGCCAGCGCTGCCGTTTGTGTTTTTCCGGGAAGATTGCCGGCGACCATCAGCGTGGCGCCGAAATCTCCGAGGGCCCGGGCAAAAGCCAGGGTGCCGGCGGCAGCCAACCCCCTCCAGGCCAGCGGAAGCGTGATGGTACGTGCCACACGCCATTCCGAAGCGCCAAGCAATCGGGCAGCGTTTTCGGCTTCAGCCTCAACGGCTTCCAGAGCAGAACGAGCTGATTTCACCACCAGGGGAAGCGCTGACATAAATGCGGCCAGTATGGCTGCCGTCGGGGTAAACACGAGCGGATTGCCGAAACAATATTCCCATACTCGACCAATCACCGACCGATTTCCAATGACAACCAGCAGATAATATCCCAGTACCGTTGGCGGCAGCACCAGCGGCAATGTCAGCAGTACATCACACCATTCCTTCCCTGGAAACCGGAGTTTGGCCAGGATCCAGGCAAAAGTCGCCCCGACAGCCAGTGCCAGTGTGCTGGCGGCCAGGGCGACTTCGAAGGACAGAAACAACGGGTGAAAGAAAGACATAGATGTAAGGGCGCTGCACACCTGTTATCCGGCCTTGAGGATAGAAGTGTACTGCGCCCACAAAGCTCAGATGTCAGGCGCGGTGCAAAGCCACACCGCCCCTACCTCCATTCCGGCAGGCGGCCTGGTGTCCAGGGAGCACCAGCGGTTTCAAGGGCTTTATCGAGGTTTTTAAGGTCAACTTCGAGCAGCGTGCGCAGCTTGTCGAGTTCAACCCTGAATTCTTCATCAGCTATCTTGAGTGAATCAATGTGGCTTTGGGTCGGACGTGAGGTGGACATCCGTTGTTCGCTCAGGATGTTGTCAATCCGTTCCGAGATGGAAGTGGGGGTGTTTTCGTTGCGGGCACGGAGCACCACATCGCCTCTGAGGGCTATCAGGATGGCGTTGAGCCGTTTTTCAATGCTCAGTGCATCGTCCATCAGCTTGTTGTCAGCCTGTGGTGTTTCGTGAATGGCCTGTTTGATCTTCTTGAGACGCGCTTTGGTATCGCCAGCAACTTCGAGTGCTCCTGAGACCACCCGTTTCAGCTTCATGGTCTTTTGCTGGAATTCGGTGAGTGCCGCCAGATCTGCCTGGGGCATTGTGTCAGCACCTTCCGCCACGACTGAAAATTCCTGAGGCCCGGCCAGTTGCGTGAGTACGCCGTCAACTCGTTTGGCAATGCTCACCTTGTAGCGTCCGGGCATGACCAGGGCCCCAAATGTTCCACTATCTTCGTCAACAAAATCGGGTTGGGTTTCTGATGGAAGCTCTGGTTCTGGTTCACGAAGATCCCAGGTCACCCGGTTAAATCCGGACTGATTTTTACCCGTGAGTTTGCGGACCACCCGCCCACTGGCGTCAGTGACCGTCAAAATGATGGCTGGCGGTTCTTCTTCGGCTTCGGCACGTAATTGATCTGGCGTTGGATATGGCGCCGTGGTTTTCTTTTTCACCGCTTCTTTTTCAGCTTCCTGGCGCTTTTGTTTTTTGGTCTGGAGTTCGTCTTTCAGATAGTAAGTAAAGGTTGCGCCAAAGGGTGGGTTTTCCGTCGTGAAGTAATTGGCCCCTTGCGAGCCCTTCCCGCTTTCCCCAATCGGACGCGACTGGATATAGAGCAGCGTTTCACGGGACGGGTAGAGCAGGCACTCTGGTCCATTGAGAGCTTCGGCTGAGATATTCCGCAGGGCTGAATAATCATCCAGGACATAAAATCCGCGTCCAAAGGTCGCCACCACCAGATCGTTTTCGCGTTTTTGAATGGCCAGATCACGAATGGCAATCGTTGGCAGGCCGCCTTTTAACTGAATCCATTTCTGACCGCCGTTGGGTGTGAAATAGAGCGCAAACTCAGTGCCCAGAAAGAGCAAGTTCGGATTGACGTGGTCTTCGGCAATCGCCAGGGTTGGGCCATTGGCCGGGAGATTGGCTTTGAGCGAGGTCCAGGTTTTCCCGGTGTCGGTGCTCTTGAGCACATAGGGCTTGAAGTCGCTATTTTTGTGGTTGTCGAACGTGGCGTACACCGTGGCGGCATCATGCTGAGAAGCCAGCAGGCGCGTTACATAGGTGTTTTCAGGGACTTCAGGGAATTTCTCCAGCTTGCGCCAGTTGGCCCCACCGTCTTCGCTGATTTGGATCAGGCCATCATCTGTTCCGACAAACAGCAGACCTTCTTTTTTCGGAGATTCGGCCAGTGCGGTAATGTTGCCATAGAGTGAAGTCGAGACATTTTTGGCGACCGCATCGGCTTCCCATACGCGTCCCATGACTGGCAGGGAATTGCGGTCAATCCGGCGCGTCAGATCGCCACTTACGGCTTTCCAGGTATTGCCACGGTCGTCGCTGCGGAACAGTTTGTTGGCCGCAAAATAGAGTCGGGTATTGAGGTGTGGGCTAATGATTAATGGTGAGTCCCAGTTCCAGCGATAGGCTTCTTCGCCTTTGCCTTCAACTGGTTTGATTCCAGTGCGTTGGCCTGTCCGTTTGTCATAGCGGGTCAGCCCGCCGTACTGGTATTCGGAATAGACAATGTTGGGGTCAACTGGGTCAACCTGCTGCCGGAATCCATCGCCGCCCTGGGTGACAAACCAGTCAGAATTGACGATCCCCGAAGCACTTCGGGTGCGCGATGGCCCACCCAGGCTGAAATTGTCTTGCGTACCGCCATAAATGTTGTAAAAGGGTTTGGCGTTATCAACCGTCACATCATAAAACTGGGTGATCGAGAGGTTTGACTTGTAGTTCCAGTTCGCCGCCCGATCAAAGCTTTCATAAACCCCACCATCGCAACCAACCAGGTAATAGCTGGTGTCGTTGGGGTCAATCCAGATCACATGATTGTCAACGTGTTTGTTTTTCTCGCCCAGATTTTTGAGCGTCTTTCCGCCGTCATCGGAAACTTTGATCAACACGCCCATAATGTAAATGCGCTCGACATTTTTGGGGTCAACATAAATGTGGGCATAGTATTGAGCCTGGGCGTCATATGGATTGCGCTTTTCCCAGGTGGCGCCAGCATCCGTTGACCGGAAAATGCCTCCGGCTTTGTTGGTGGATTCAATCTGGGCATAGACCGTCTGGGGATCGGTTGGGGCAATGGCCAGCCCGATGCGGCCCATCTGTTCGGTTGGCAACCCTGACGAGAGTTTGTTCCAGGTCTTGCCGGCGTCGGTTGATTTATAAATTGCACTTTCCGGACCACCGTTGATGAGCGTCCACACATGTCGCCGGCGTTGATAGGCCGCTGCATAGAGCACGTCTGGATTGGTCGGATCCATGGCCAGATCGCTCACGCCGGTATTTTCGCTCACTGAAAGCACTTTGTCCCAGGTTTTGCCATTGTCGGTGGTCTTGTACAGACCACGGTCACCACCTGGACCCCAGAGCGGGCCCAGTGCTGCCACGTAGACGTGATGGCTGTTGCGTGGGTCAATCACGATTTTGCCAATGTGTTCAGAGGTTTTGAGTCCAAGATGTTTCCAGGACTTCCCTCCGTCGTCAGAGCGATACACCCCATCGCCATAGCCGACACTCCGCTGGCTGTTGTCTTCACCAGTGCCAACCCACACCACGGATGGATTTTTGGGGTCAAGCACCACCGTGCCAATTGAATAAGACCCTTCTTTTTCAAAGACAGGTGACCAGGTCGTCCCGGAATTGGTGGTTTTCCAAACCCCGCCGCAGGCTGCGGCAGCATAGTAGTGCGCTCGGTTTTGGGGATGAACCGCAAAGTCAATGATCCGTCCCGAAGTTAATGCTGGACCGACTGAGCGCAATTTGAGACCAGCAAATTTTTCGGGGCCTAATGGATCTTTGGGTTTGGAATCAGAGGAAGCTTGGTTTGGATCGGAAGATTGCTGGGCCTGAACCATTGCAAAGGCTGGCGAGAGCACGGCAATCAAAAAGAGAGACAACAAGGCACGAAGTTTCTTCAAAACCCGATTCTCCTTTTTATGAAGTTGTAAATTTTTAGGAGTGGAATGGCGACGGTTGAAATTTTGACGTAAGCGAACCGATTATGCCCGGACCGGACCTAAGTAGCAATTATTTGAAAGCAATCTAGGGAAGTAAAGACTTGCGTAGCGCACACTTGACTTGACTTTGCGTCAGTTTCTCATCTCAAATCCAACGTTCATTCATTTGATTTAACCGTTTCAGACAGCGTGTCGTGTAAAAGTCTCTCTTTTGCGGCAGCCGTCTTTTTTCAAAATCAGGATCATATGACATTACCCATGCTTCGCTTTTTTGCCCGTTCTGCTGCCCTGTGCATATTGATACTGGCTGCCAGCCTGACTTTTATGGTGAAGGCAGAGCCATTTAAAGACGAACATATTGAAGTTGAACTGGTTTCCGAAGTGGAATCCATCCAGGCTGGACAGCCCTTTTGGGTTGCCCTGCGTATGAAGACCGAAGCGCACTGGCATACCTACTGGCTCAATCCTGGTGGCCCAGGGCTTCCGACCTCCCTCAAATGGAAATTGCCCACCGGGTTCACCGCTGGCCCGATTCAGTGGCCATTCCCAACCAAGATCGTCACCGAAGGACTGGTCAGCTACGGCTATGAAGAAGAAACCTTCCTCCTGGTCCGCATCCAACCACCTGCCACCTTAAAACCGGGTTCCAAAATTGACCTGGCCGCCACGGCTGACTGGCTCGTGTGCAAGGAAATCTGTCTGCCTGGTCACGCTGATTTAAAACTGGGCCTGACCGTGGCGGATGGGGTTGCCAAACCATCAACCTGGTCTGAAGCTTTTTCTGCCACGCGTGCCAAACTCCCGCTTGAAGGTGCTGACTGGAAATTACAAGCCGCCATTCAAAACGACAAAATCCTGCTGAAAGCGACCCAGCCGGCTGATTTCAAAGATCAACTCAAACAGATTGTATTTTTGCCTCAAGAAGGGCTGATCATCGAAGACGATGCCTCCCAACCCGTCAAACGGGTCGAAAACGGCTATCTGATTGAACTGAAACGGTCAATGATTGATCCATCAAAGGTGCCAGCCAAACTCGAAGGAATTTTGATTTCAGAAGGCTGGCGCGGTGAAAAGTCAGAACGCTCGTTACGAGTCAATATTGATATTGAACCAGTGGCCAAACTCGGCAATCTGGCTGCCGCTACTGAGACCGCCAAACCCGGTGCTGCCGGAGCCAAACCTGGTGCCCCGGCTTCATTTCTGACCATTTTGATTGCGATTGGATCGGCCTTTATCGGCGGTTTGATTCTCAATTTGATGCCCTGTGTGCTGCCGGTCCTTTCGATCAAAGTGTTGAGTTTTGTCCAGCAAGCCGGCGAAGACAAAAGCAAAGTCTGGAAACACGGCGCCGTGTTTACGCTCGGTGTCCTGACCCTGTTTTGGGGACTGGCCGGGTCGTTGCTCATCCTGCGGGCTGGTGGAGAGCAGATTGGCTGGGGGTTTCAGCTTCAGTCACCGGGATTTTTGATTTTCATTTGTTCATTGCTGTTTTTGCTTGGATTGAACCTGTTTGGTGTCTTTGAAATTGTGCTCAACGTCGGCGGCAATCTGTCGTCCCAGTCCGGGTATTCCGGATCATTTTTCAGCGGCGCGCTGGCTACGCTGGTGGCAACTCCCTGCACCGCACCATTTATGGGGTCAGCGCTTGGGTTTGCGATTGCCCAGCCACCGATTGTTTCCATGTTGATTTTCACGTCTCTGGGGCTGGGGATGGCCTCTCCGTACCTTGCCCTTTCGCTGTTCCCGGCCTTGATGCGATTTGTGCCGCGGCCCGGTGTCTGGATGGAAGCGTTCAAACAGTTTATGGGCTTTTTAATGATGGCCACGGTGGTCTGGCTGGCGTGGGTGTTTGGGCTCCAGGTCGGTGTTAATGGCTTGATTGCCCTGATGGGCGGCTTTGTGGTGATGGGAATTGGCGCCTGGGTTCTGGGCCGTTGGGGCAACCTGATGATGGCCTCACGGACCCGGTTGATTGCCCACGTCGTGGCCGGTGTCTTGATCGCTGGGGGAATTGGACTGGTGTGGACCAATTCCAGAGACCTGGCGCCGTCAGCATCGGCCAGCACTCAGTCCACCACGACGGCTGAAGGCATTACCTGGGAGGCTTTTACCCCAGAACGTTTTGCCGAAGTTCGCGCTACTGGCAAGCCAGTGTTTATTGATTTTACGGCGGCTTGGTGTTTGAGTTGTCAGGTCAATGAAAAAGTCGCCCTGAGCAAACCTGAAATTGCGGCTGAGTTTAAAAAGCGCGGTATTGTGACGATGAAAGCTGACTGGACATCGCGCAATGAAGCCATTACCCGCAAACTTGCCGAGTTTGGACGCAACGGTGTGCCGCTCTATGTGCTCTATACCAAAGATCAGACTCAACCTCCGATGGTTCTACCCGAAGTGATTACTCCCAGCATCGTGATGGATGCCTTGCAAAAAGTGAATTAAATCCACAACTCAAATCTGTGAACCTTAGTTTTTAGGAGATAAACGATGACAACAAAGATGAAGAACCTTGCATTACTCGCCATTTTAGGTGTGTTTTTGGTGATTGGCTGCAGCCCGGTGAGTGGCGCTGGTGATGTGGCGGTTGGTAGCGCGGCCCCAAATTTCACCGGTACTGATAGCCATGGGAAAAACCACTCATTAACTGATTTCAAAGGTAAATTTGTGGTTTTGGAATGGTTTAACCCAGACTGCCCGTTTGTAAAGGCCCAATATGATCCAAAACACATGCAGGAATTACAAAAGCTCTTCACCAAAAAAGGTGTGGTCTGGCTTTCGGTTGATTCCTCAGCGCCTGGAAAACAAGGTCATCTGACCGGAGACCAGGCCAATGCGGTGTTGAAGGAGAAAGGTGCTTCGCCGACCGCTTTGCTGCTGGATCCAGAAGGCAAAATCGGACGTCTCTATGGGGCCAAAACCACGCCGCATATGTTTGTGATTGATCCGAGCGGAAAACTCATCTACGCCGGCGCGATTGACGACAAACAGGGCAAAAATTATGTCAGGGCGGCGCTTGAAGAAGCCCTGGCTGGCAAACCCGTAAGCGTTGCCGCCACCCAACCTTATGGCTGCTCAGTAAAATACTAATCCCGTTTAGGGTTCAGGGTTTCGGAAACTCTCAATTTTTGAATCGTTTCGCCCTGAAGTTTCAATTTCTTTCCCCCAGGTCGCGCCAGTCGCGGCCTTTTTGATTCAAACGGGATACGGGTTTGTGTTTAGCGTTCAAGCTTTAGCTTGTAAAGGTTTTCAGGTTGTACAGCTCAGGTTCCTGAAAAAACTTGAATTGAGTGAATTCCAGGCTGGAAGGCAAGCTGAAGCTTGAACTCTGAACTTTTTTTCAAGCCCATAAGTCGTTCCCGTTTGGTACCAGTGTGAAATTGAAATTCCGAAGGATGAATAAGCTATCCTATTGAATTATA
The DNA here is from genome assembly GCA_964639175.1 of uncultured Clostridia bacterium. Lineage (GTDB taxonomy): Bacteria > Acidobacteriota > Blastocatellia > Chloracidobacteriales > Chloracidobacteriaceae > JACQXX01. The sequence continues at coordinate 995 of CAZXCE010000120.1, read as the reverse complement.
ACAGGTTGGCTTATTCATAATTCATAATTCATTCTCACAACTGGTATTTCCAAGGAGAATTTGCATTGTTTGCCAAACCCAAAAGAGCAACTCGACGTGTTCCGACTTCGTCGGTTCGTCAGTTGCGACGAAATCGCCAGATCGAACATACACTGACCGGGAATTTCCGAATGCACACGGCCTTTCCCTCCAGGTTTTTGCCGCAGACCAGAAATGTCCTGGTCTATCTGCCGCCTGATTATGAAACCAATGTGCTGCGGCACTACCCGGTTTTTTACATGCACGACGGGCAAAATCTGTTTGACGCCGCCACCGCTTACATTCCTGGAAATGACTGGCGGGTTGATGAAACGGCTGAAGAGCTGATCAAAAAAGGTCGGATGGAGCCGGCGATTATCGTTGGCATTTACAACACCGGAGTTCACCGAATTGATGAATACACACCGACCCACGATCCACGGGTCAAAGCCGGAGGGAAAGCTGACCTGTATGGCCGCCTGATTGTCGAGGAATTAAAGCCCTTTATTGACACATCGTACCGGACACTTCCTGGGCGGTCGCACACGGCGCTTGGTGGTTCGTCATTGGGAGGGTTGGTAACGTTATACCTGGGGCTCAAATACCCGCACGTCTTTGGCCGACTGGCGGCGCTTTCACCTTCGCTCTGGTGGGACCAACACTGGCTGGTGCGCCAGTATCAGGCCCTTCCTGGAAAGCTGCCCTCAAAAATCTGGCTCGACATGGGGACGCGCGAAGGCCACACTGCCCTGGCCCCGGTGCAACACTTTCGGGACACTCTGGTGCACAAAGGTCATCACCTGGACGTTGATTTGCGGTACTACGAAGCCAAAGGTGCGCGCCATGGCGAACGAGCCTGGGCCAAACGGGTGAAACCCTTGCTCCGGTTTTTATTTCCACCTCAGAAGTGAATGAAGAAAACACCGGGTTCCGGGTTCCGGGTTCCGGGTTCCGGGTTCCGGGTTCCGGGTTCCGGG
>CAZXCE010000119.1:5051-16631 GCA_964639175.1 uncultured Clostridia bacterium | reverse complement strand
AAAAAATGGATACCAACCCGGAGGATGGCCCCCTTGTCTGCCTGGAGTCAACCTGGTTCTGATGGCAGTGGAAACCAACGGAACCAGCCAATCTTGATTTTCTGGCACTATCATTTCTGGTCAAGATAGCGTGATACCCAATGACCTGACAGCGCTTGAAGGTTTTAGAGTATCAGATTCAACGCAAATTGAAGCCACTGGCTGATTTCAGTTGATAAGTATTTTACTATAAATTTCCTGAGATATTAAATTTGATAAGTATTTGATCTATTTTGTAGTTTTCGTGGTTAGAATATCTGAAAATTTTTGGTAAATTACTAACATGTGATCTCTATCACTTTTCCAACTATGCTTGCCTGTTAGACAGAAAATCTTTCAGATGCCCCTGCAACACATTCAAAACACCTAAGCCCTCTCTCTCAAACTGAAGTGGCGAACAGCCAAATCAACCAGGGACTTGTCCCAGTTACAGAATCATTTCTCCTCAAAGTACCAGCACGTAGAAAAGGTCAAAAGCCCATCGCCGGCCAGAAACATCTTGTCTATGAAAAAAGGCAAAGCAAACATCGTTTGAAATCCCCTGTGCTGCCCCTTATTTCCGATCTGGATCTTATTTGCTTGACCCTGAACTTGGAGCTTTTAAGACAAACATTAACCTGATTGAGTACATGGCAAAATGTGGGTTCCAACTCCTTTATAATGAGACCAACCGAAACAGCATTGCCATACAGCATCCAGCAACGGGTGATAAGTTGCTCACTGCCCGAAACGACAACAGTCACTGGTTTTTTTCAATATAAAGCTGAAACCTGCTCATTAATGCCAGTTAAGAGTTAAAAAATTTGTTCGTTGAAAACAAAGGGCTTCTCAAAATCTTGATTTTCAGACAGTTAATCTGCTGCCTGTAACTTGTTGATTTTGAAGTCTCAATTTCACCCCTTAATTCGCATCATTACGCGCAGATGTCATCGGTACAACAATCCTGGTAAACTGCCTAACCACAGACAAGGAGTGAAACGAAAGACTGCAGGCAGTCGTTGGGTCTTCTCATCAGAGAAGCGAATCCAAACACCATAACTTTACATCCAGGAACCAAATAAGTACCTAAACGAAAGTAATCTGATATTTCAAGCCAACCAGTCGGAGCACGGTTTCAAGCTCAAAAGCCAAAGCCCGGAATAAAGCATAAGCCGCCAACGGAAGCCATTCATATTTGATATTGAGGGTCTCAAATAAACTGTATAAGCAGTTAAACTAGATTTTTTAGATTATTTTTTAAATTCAGGTAAACTGTTTATAACCAGTACTTAGAAGTTAAAAAAAGAGCCTGCTATTTGGTTTTTCCAGGTCAAATTGACTGTCTCCAGAAAAATTTGGACAGGCCCGCTTCATCAAAATAATACAGATCCAGCTTTCCCGTATCCGCCTTCTGCCGCAAGACTTCCAATTCCCACTGACAATTGAGAAATGCCTCTTCGTCCCGTTCCTGGGCTGGGACTTTCCGCATCCGCTTCCACACCTACCCTGGCGCCTTGCAGCAACCGTCGGATCACACTCGGTCCAATTTCTTCTCCTTTCTTTTCGCTCAACTCCTGGGCAATTCCTTTGATTGAGCGCGGGTCGGTTTCAAGTTTTTTTTACCCATTCCGCCTCTTCCACACTGACTTTCCTCGGGCGTCCTGGCCGTGGCTCATCCACCAATCCCGCTTTTCCTTTCGCGTCCCACTCATCAATGAGTTCACTCACCGTATTGCGGTGTGCCTCGTACAGTTCCGCGATTTCATCAATACTGTATCCCCGGTGGCTCAATACGATCCAATGGGCTCGCATCCTCACTCGCGCTCGCTTGTCCGTCTGGTGGATTGTTTCCAGCTCTTTTTCTTCTTCTTCACTTAACTCCACTACAAATTTCGTTGGCACTTTCATCCTTCTTGCTTCCCCTTTCTTTGTACCTGATCTCTGCTTGCTTATTATATCAGTGTATTTATGAAAAGGTACTTATTTCACCTGAGACAGTCGCTATTGCCATCACTGCTGGGCGATCAGGAGTCCTCGAATCATGAAAAATAGCAACCTTTCGGAAGCCATCTCCCATGCACGAAAACTGAAAGAGATAGAGATTGCAGAACGACTTGAGCGGCGACGAAAGAGGGATTTGCAAGTGGCAGCTCAATTAAACGAGCAGGCACTCTTCCCTTCCAGGTTTGAAAAAGCAACACCCTTTTGAACTCACTGCAAGTAGATACGCATGGAGGCATTCAACTCACTTTACCAACTTCAGTTAATGTCCATGAAAAAGCCCAGCCAAATCAAACGGAGAAACTGCCAGATCAAGGCTCAAGCGATGATCTCTCTCAGGTTGATGAACTAGAGATACCACCTGATACGAAGTTCACCAAGGTACACAACGCCGTCTTTGATCAACTCATACCATACCTGTCTGGGAATCAATTTGCAGTCTACATGGAACTGTACCGAAACACATTAGGCCGGGGGCACTCTGGGAATTGGTTTCGCACTCGCGAAGTCCAGAAAATCTGTGGAATCGGCAGTGACAAAACAGTCCGGCTGGCAATTGTGGCCTTGGAACAAATGAAACTCATTAGAGTGGATTGGCCTCAAAAAAAGGAAATCCTCGGGGGCTTTTTATCCGAGTCCTCTCGCTCGAAAAGGCTCTTTCAAAGCTGGGAAAAAAACCAGGCAATCAAACGGAATCTGGCTACCTCAGTACCTCAGTAGTTTCTACTGAGATACTGTGTAAAGAACACCAAAAGACAACACAAAAGACAACAACAAGCATGGATGGTGGTGATCACGAGTCTTTGCGTGAATCTATTTTTCAAAAATTGACCACCTATGGAATTACACCTTCTTCGGTTCCTGAGTTACTTGCTTCACTGACTGACCATGATTTGCAATTACTTCCCCTGCTTTTTCAACGATTAGACCACACTCTCGAAAAGGGAAAAATAAAAAACCAGGCGAGTTTGTTACGAACCTGGTTATCTGACTTCTCACCTTGGCGAAAAGAATTAACCGTCGAATTGGAGCAAATGACGACAAAAGTCACGAATGTTGAATTAACATCTGAAGCTGATTTCATGTCGCTTTTGATGGAACAATGGAACACTGAATGCACCCACTCCTCCAACGAGCTATACAACCAGCTCTCTGAACAAGAACAAACTGGTCTGAAAGCCAAAGCACGTCTCAAACTGCTTCAGGTTTTGCCCAATGCCCGATTTTGGTCAGAAGAGTAGTGGAAAGAACCAATCGAAAGTTTTGTCAGGGCTGAACTTCGTGCCCGCCAGGTTTCTTTTGAAGAATGGTTGGTTCAAAGGCAAGTGGACTCACCCACCCAGGTTGACGGCTGATGAATCATACCAGTTTGTAGTCAGTAGTTCGCTAAGTTTATTTGGTTGAATTACTTGACTGTCTACTCATACGAAGTTTCCAGTCTAAATTGGTATCACCCAAACCTGGTTCTCACAACCCTTTGGGTTTGGCAACACGTTCCGGCTGATAGCTCATATCTGGCCGGTGACCTCGCTGGCACGACCTCATTGCGTTCGCTCATTGCCCGTTTAAGCGCGTTTTGAGCGGCAGGGAAAGCTGTCCGAGGGGTAAAAAACGCTTTCCTGGCCCTTTAAACCGGAATTGATCATCGCCCGTCATCATCCCACCGCTTTTCCCAATCTGGAAAAACACAACCTGGGAATTCATTTGATTTTGAAGACTCGACGGCACAGGTCACTCGCCAGGGCTTTCAACGAAGCGATAAAAATCGCAGCCGCCAGAAACGGATTCCTTTCTCCTTTCTCCCTCTTCAACAAAAAATATTGGTTGAAAAGCATAAAATTTTTTACCTGGACACCATCAATTGACAGTGAGGTGCGAGACAGGTTATAGAATCACCAGCCATCAAACAAATCACTAACAATAGTCGAATCAATATCTTGTCAGGCTGGGGAATGAAACGGGCTGGCGGAGGTGCGTTTCTGGCATTCCGTTTGCCCGTTACTTCCCGCTCACAACTCTCTTTTTTCTGGAGTGCATATGGCTCGATTGGAAGATCTGACCCCTGGTGCTCGGGTGCACGGGTTGACACCCGAAGGCATCGCGACGGTGAAATCAGTGTCCTGGTATGGAAACGATGTGGCCGAGGTGGTGTTTGCCGACGTGAAAGGCCACCTTCAGCAAAGCCTGCTGTACCGGGCAGATGAATCGTCGCTGCGCGTGGCCGAACCAACCCGGCGCTGGTCGTTTGATGGCGACGGAAATCGGCTCCGGCTGGTTTCAGAAGCCTATCGCATTCATCTGGCCTGGCTCTTTGACCCATATGTGGCCATTTCATCCTCGATGATCGAGCCGCTTCCGCACCAGATCAGTGCCGTGTATGAAGAAATGTTGCCGCGCCAGCCGCTTCGGTTTTTGCTGGCGGATGATCCGGGCGCCGGGAAAACCATTATGGCCGGATTGTTGATCCGGGAATTGATGATTCGTGGCGATCTGGAGCGCTGTTTGATCGTGGCACCGGGCAGCCTGACCGAACAATGGCAGGATGAATTGTATGAAAAATTCGGCCTGGAGTTTGAAATCCTGTCACGCGATATGATCTCGGCGGCCCGCACCGCCAACCCGTTTGATGGAAAAAATCTCCTGATTGCCCGACTCGATCAATTGAGCCGGGATGAAGAGCTGCAGGCCAAATTTCAGGCGGCCCAGGACTGGGATCTGGTCGTCTGTGACGAAGCCCACCGCATGAGCGGGCATATTGCCGGTGACGAAATCAAATACACCAAACGCTATCGGCTGGGGCAGACGGTTGGCAGCCATTGCCGCAACCTGCTCTTGATGACCGCCACCCCGCACAACGGCAAAGAAGCCGATTTCCAAATTTTTCTGGCGCTGCTCGATGCTGACCGCTTTGAAGGCAAATTCCGCGATGGTGTCCATTTGGCAGACCCATCGGACCTGATGCGGCGCATGGTGAAGGAAGATTTGCTCAAATTTGACGGGCGACCGCTGTTTCCAGAGCGCAAATCCTACACGATCAAATATGACCTTTCGCCGCTCGAAACCCGTCTGTATACGGAAGTCACCGACTATGTGCGCGAAGAGATGAACCGTGTCGAACGCAATTCCGACAACAACGGTCAACGCCGGGTCAACGTCGGTTTTGCCTTGATGACCCTGCAACGTCGGCTGGCTTCGTCGCCAGAAGCCATTTTCCGCTCGATTCAGCGACGCCGTGAGCGCCTCGAATCCCGGTTGCGCGAAGAGCGACTGTTGCTGCGCGGGAAATCGGCTGAGGCGATGCTCCGCGATCTTGGCCCCCAACTCAAAGAGTCTGACTGGGATGACCTCTATGAAGAAGCACCCCAGGAAGAACGCGAAGCGGCTGAACAAAACGTGGTGGATTATGCCACCGCTTCGCGCACCATTACCGAACTGGAACTGGAAATCACTCGCCTGAAGGAACTTGAACAGATTGCCAGAGAAGTCAACGCCGCTGCCGAAGATACCAAGTGGAATCAATTGAGCCGGATCCTGGATGATCCGTTGATGGTGGACGATCTCGGGCACCGCCGGAAACTCGTTCTGTTCACTGAATTTCGCGACACGCTTGACTATCTGGTGCGCCGGATTCGCATTCGATTTGGCAAACGCGAAGCCGTGGTGGAAATCCACGGCGGCGTGCCACGCGATGACCGCCGAACGGTCGTGCATGCCTTTATGAACGACCCTCAGGTCCTGGTCCTGGTCGCCAATGATGCCGCTGGCGAAGGCGTCAACCTGCAGCGGGCACACCTGATGATCAATTATGACCTGCCCTGGAATCCCAACCGGCTTGAGCAGCGGTTTGGCCGCATCCATCGCATTGGTCAGGCAGAAGTTTGCCACCTGTGGAATATCGTCGCCAAAGATACTCGCGAAGGCGAAGTCTATATCCGTCTCCTGGAAAAGCTCGAAGTCGAACGCGACGCCCTCGGCGGCAAAGTGTTTGACGTCCTCGGCCAGTTGTTTGAACAGCGCCCGCTCAGGGAATTGCTCGTGGAAGCGATTCGCTATGGCAATGATCCGAAAGTCCGCGCCAAATTGCACCGCGTGATTGACGGCGCGGTGGACCGTACCCATTTGAGCCAGTTGCTCGAACGCCGCGCACTGGTCCACGATCACATGGATGTTTCGCGCATCCATGTGATCCGCGAGTCAATGGAACGCGCCTATGCCAGCCGGTTACAGCCTTACTTTATCCAATCCTTTTTTCTCCAGGCATTTGCCCATTTGGGTGGAAAAATCTATCGCCGCGAAGAAGGCCGGTTTGAAATCCGTCACGTTCCGGCAGAGATTCGGCAGCGGGACCGCCTGATTGGAACGGGGGCGCCGGTGCTGGAACGCTATGAACGGGTCTGCTTTGACAAAGCCGTTGTTGACCGCCAGCCACGGGCCCACCTGATTTGCCCTGGCAGTCCGCTGCTTGATGCCACGATTGATCTGATTCTGGAACAAAACCAGGAGGTTCTCAAAAGTGGCGCCGTGCTGATTGACGAACAGGATCCGGGCATCCAGCCTCGACTCCTGTTTTATGTCCAGCACACCATCCGCGATGGTCGCCGGCTGCGCAACGGGAAATATCAGGTCATTGCCGAGCGACTGCAATTTGTCGAGGTTACCCCCGATGGTCGGCTGGCCAATGCCGGGGCGGCACCATATCTCGATTACCGGGCGGCAACGGAGGAAGAAACAGCGTTGCTCCAGTCAGAACTTGAAGCGGACTGGCTCAAACAGGACTGGGAACGCCACGCGATGGGGTTTGCCGTCCAAACACTGGTGCCGACCTATCTCACCGAAGTCAAAGCCCATCGCCTGCCGCTGATTGACAAAGTGGAACAGGAAGTCAAAGTCCGCTTGCTCAAGGAAATCAACTATTGGGATCATCGCGCCGAAGACCTCAAAGCCAAAGAACGTGCCGGAAAGAAAACCCGCCTCCCGGCGTCCGAAGCCCAAAAACGCGCCGAGCGGCTGGCGGACCGGCTGGAAAAGCGCCTCGCCGATCTCAAACAGGAACGGGCGATTGTGTCTGAACCACCCTGTCTTCACGGAACGGCGCTGATTCTTCCGGCTGGATTGCTCAAGCAATTCCGTGGCGAACCAGTCACCGCCGAGGACCAGCACGCCGAAGCCGAACACCGCAAACAGATTGAATTGCTGGCCATGAAAGCCGTCTTTGACGCCGAACGTCAGCTTGGACGTGAACCCCGTGACCGGAGCGCCGAACCGGGCCTTGGCTACGATATCGAATCGCGTGACCCCATCACGGGCGAACTCTTCTTCATCGAAGTCAAAGGCCGGGTGGTTGATGCGCTCGATATAACACTCACCCGCAACGAGATTTTGTGTGCGTTCAATGTCCCAGAGCGGTTTCGACTGGCGGTGGTGCTGGTCAAAGACGGACAACCGGAGCCTCCACGCTACATCACCGGCTATGACTTTGGACAACCAGGATTTGAGCAAAGCAGTGCTAACTACCCGTTGAAAAGTTTATTGCGGTTTGGGAAAAGCCCGTGCTAAGTTTTGGAGTGCTTCGACTTGTCGAAGCTTTCATATTCGGCGACTTGTCGCCTTCTTTGGAGTGCGGAGACTTGTCACCGCTTTCATATTCGGCAACTTGTCGCCTTCTTTGGAGTGCGGAGACTTGTCACCGCTTTGGTATTTCGCGACTTGTCGCCAGTACTTAAATTCTGACAAATTATCACAGCCTTCTCAATTTCACTGGCTAAGCTGTTGAGAAAACTATATTTCCCTTAGCCCTTAGCCCTAAATCCCCGCGACAAGTCGCGAAATACCAAAGCGGTGACAAGTCCCCGCACTCCAAAGTTAAAGCGGTGACAAGTCCCCGCACTCCAAAATATATGAAACTCATCGAAGTTGCGCTCCCGCTTGAGGCCATCAACAAGGAATCGGCCCGCGAAAAATCAATCCGTCACGGACATCCTTCGACGTTGCATCTGTGGTGGGCGCGGCGACCGCTGGCCGCCTGTCGGGCCGTTTTGTTTGCCCAGTTGGTTGACGACCCGGCAAGCCATCCCGATCAGTTTCCGACCGAAGAAGCCCAGGAAAAAGAGCGCCAGCGTCTCTTCCGAATCATCGAAGACCTCGTCAAATGGGAAAATATCACCAACGAAACGGTGCTGAATGCCGCCCGGACTGAAATCCTGAAATCCACCGGAGGCAATCCGCCACCGGTGTATGACCCGTTTTGTGGCGGCGGTTCGATTCCGCTTGAGGCGCAACGCCTTGGCCTTGAAGCCCACGGGAGCGACCTTAACCCCGTAGCCGTGCTCATTACCAAAGCCTTGATTGAAATTCCTCCGAAGTTTGCCGGTCAGCCACCAATCAATCCAAAAGCGAGTACTTCGCTGCTCAAGGGTGGAACCTGGAAAGGCGCGCAGGGATTGGCGGAAGATGTGCGCTACTACGGGCACTGGATGCGCGATGAAGCCGAAAAACGCATTGGGCATCTTTACCCGAAAGCAACCCTGCCCGGAGGCGGCGAAGCAACCGTGATCGCCTGGCTCTGGGCACGGACAGTCAAGTGTCCCAATCCAGCCTGTGGTGCCCAAATGCCGCTGGTTCGTTCGTTTGCGCTCTCGACCAAGAAAGGAAAAGAAACCTGGGTTGAGCCAGTTGTAACTCCTGGGAGCAGTGGGAACCCGCCGGCAATTGCGTTCGAAGTCAAAACCGGAAAAGGGACGCCGCCTGAACCTCCTAAACTCAAGCGTGGTGCAAATTTCAAATGTATTGCCTGCAATATGCCGACCGAAGGAGATTACATCAAAGCCGAAGGAATGGCTGGTCGAATGGGATCTCAATTGATGGCGATTGTTGCTGAGGGGAAAAATGGACGCGCTTATCTATCTCCAACGACATTCCAGGAAACCATTGCACAAGAAGCAAAACCAAGTTGGAGACCAGAACAAGAACTGGCAAATGATCCTCGTAATATTTGGTGTATTCCTTATGGTTTGACAACTTTCGGCGACCTCTTCACCTCTCGCCAACTCGTTGCTCTCACGACCTTCAGCGATCTGGTCAGCGAAGCCCGCGAAAAAAGCCTGATTGATGGTGAAGATTCCGGATTATCAGCGGAACAGGCACGAGCTTATGCAGATGCTGTAGCGACGTATTTAGGGCTTGCTGTAAGTCGGCTAGCAAATCGAAGCGCAACGATTTGCTTTTGGGATACAGGAGGGGAGAAGATTCAACAAGTCTTTGCACGCCAAGCAATTCCGATGACTTGGGATTATACAGAAGGCAATCCATTCTCAGATTCGACGGGCAATTTTGTTGGTCAATTAGATTATCTGCTTTCAACACTTGAACTTCTTGGTACGCAAACAAAAGGAAATTGTGACCAACTTGATGCAACCAGCCAAATTAAAAGTAACAGGCATTTCTGTTTTTCAACAGATCCACCATATTATGATGCAATAGCCTACGCTGACCTTTCAGATTTCTTTTATATTTGGCTCAGACGCTGTTTGAGAACAGTCTTTCCCGATTTATTTGGAACACTTACAACTCCAAAGGCTAAAGAACTTGTTGCAATACCCTATCGCTTTGACGGAAGTAAGCAAAAAGCCCAGCAATTCTTTGAGGGAGGGTTATATAAGGTTTTTGAGCAAATGCGGAAGTTTCAAGACTCTGAGTTTCCTCTTACTGTTTACTATGCGTTTAAACAAACTGAAGCTGAGCAAAATGAAAACGAAAAAAATCAGAAAGAAGATATTGCATCAACTGGTTGGGAGACTATGCTTGAAGGTTTAATTACTGCCGGGTTTTCCGTCAATGGAACCTGGCCCATGCGAACAGAGTTAACCACCAATCTGAAAAAAAATATTAATGCCCTTGCGACTTCTGTTGTCCTCGTCTGCCGCCCGCGTCCTGAAACCGCCTCGATTGTCACCCGCCGCGAATTCCTCAACGCCCTCAAACGAGAATTGCCGGATGCGCTCAAGAAATTGCAGCACGGCAACATTGCGCCGGTGGATCTGGCCCAGGCTTCGATTGGACCAGGAATGGGTGTGTATTCACGTGCCAAAAAGGTGATCGAGGCCGACGGCTCGGCCATGACGGTGCGGACGGCGCTGCAACTCATCAATCGGGCCCTCGACGAATACCTCAGCGAACAGGAAGGCGAACTCGACAACGACACCCGGTTTGCCGTGACGTGGTATGAAAACTATGGGTTCAATGCCGCCAGTTACGGCGATGCGGAAACCCTGGCCAAAGCGCGAAACGTCTCGGTCTCGGGCGTGGTCGAAGCCGGGATTTTGCATTCCGCCGCCGGAAAAGTGCGCCTGCTCAAACGTTCGGAATTGCAGCCCGACTACGACCCGCTCAAGGACGAACGCTTTACGGTGTGGGAGGCGATGCAGTACCTGATCAAACACATCGAAGAGCACGGCGAACAATCGGCGGCGGAATTTCTCAAAAAGCTGGGTCCGGTTGGCGAACAGGCACGGGCGCTGGCCTATCGGCTGTACAGTTCCTGTGAACGACGCGGCTGGGCTGAAGAAGCCGGCGCCTATAACTCGCTGGTGATTGCCTGGCCCGAACTCGAACGACTGGCCACGCAACTCACCACCACCACCTCACAGCCCTCCCTCTTTGGAGTGCTGTGACTTGTCACAGCTTTCATATTCGGCGACTTGTCGCCAGTTCTTAACCCCCGCGACAAGTCCCTGTACTCCAAAAAATACCAAAGCGGTGACAAGTCCCCGAATACCAAAGCGGTGACAAGTCCCCGCACTCCAAAAAATACCAAAGCGGTGACAAGTCGAAGCACTCCAAAGCAAAGGGAGGTTCTATGATCGAAAAAGACTGGCCTCATGCACCAATCCACCGGTTAGACACGCACGGCGTCTTTATGGTGACGGCAGCCACGCTCCATAAAGAACACTTTTTCACCTCAGACGAAAAATTGTCGTTGCTGGAAAATCAGTTGCTGACCCTGGCGAAACAGTATGGCTGGCAACTTGAAGCCTGGGCCGTCTTTCCCAATCATTACCATTTCATTGCGCGCAGTCAGACGGATTCAAAAGATTTACAACGCATGATCCGTCATCTACACGCGACCACGGCCCGAGCCGTCAATCAACTGGACCAACTCGAAGGTCGCAAAGTGTGGTTCAACTTTTGGGATTCACAATTGACGTTTGAGAAATCCTACCTGGCTCGACTGAACTATGTGCATCAAAATCCGGTCAAACACAAAGTGGTCAAAGTCGCCAATCAATACCAGTGGGGTTCAGCCGCGTGGTTTGAACGGGTTGCCGCGCCCTCGGCTATCCAAACGATCTACAGCTTTAAAACCGATACCGTGAACGTCGTGGATGATTTTTAACTTTGGAGTGCTTCGACTTGTCGAAGCTTTCATATTCGGCGACTTGTCGCCAGTTTTTAACCCCGCGACAAGTCGCGAAATACCAAAGCTTCGACAAGTCGAAGCACTCCAAATAACTTGTCGCCAGTTTTTAACCCCGCGACAAGTCGCGAAATACCAAAGCTTCGACA
>CAZXCE010000119.1:0-4951 GCA_964639175.1 uncultured Clostridia bacterium | reverse complement strand
AGTCGAAGCACTCCAAAAAATTCAAAAGCTTATGAACAATCGCGAACGCATTGCCCGTGGAATGGAAATCACCCGACCGGTTTTGATCCAATATGCCGAACGGGAATTAAAACAAAAGTACGGCCCCAACTGGGTGGATGAAGTTTCCCGAAATTTGGGCTTAAAACTCAAAGATGGCAAACCGGTCTGGGATACACCGGCGATCCTGCGTGGGTTTACCGAGAACTGGCAGGCCGTATTTCGGTTTATTCTGGGCAACTATGAGCGGTCGTTGATTGGCGAGCTTCGGGAAATTCGTAACCGCTGGGCCCACGAAGAGCCGTTTAATTCAGATGACACCTACCGCGCACTCGACACCATGCAGCGCACGTTGAGTTCCCTGCAAGCCCCAACCCAGGCGGATGAAGTCGGGAAACTCAAGCTCGAACTTCAGCGGTCGGTGTTTGACGAACAGGCCCGCAACAAGACGCGCTATCAGTTGAAACTGGAAGGGATGCCCAAGGGTGGCTTAAAACCCTGGCGCGAAATCGTCACGCCACATCCGGACGTGGCTTCGGGCCGCTATATGCAGGCCGAGTTTGCCGCCGATCTGGCCCAGGTTTCCCGCAACGAAGGCGGCGACGAATACCGCGACCCGGTTGAATTTTACCGCCGGACGTTTATCACCGCCGGGTTGCGCGATTTGCTGGTTGGAGCACTGCAACGACTGAGCGGACGCGGTACGGATCCGGTGGTTGAACTCCAAACCAATTTCGGAGGCGGAAAAACGCACTCCATGCTGGCGCTCTTCCATTTGTTTGGGGACACCGATAGCACCAAACTGCCGGGATTGGAACCGGTTTTAAAAGAAGCCAAAGTTGAAAAAGCCCCCACCGCAAAACGTGCCGTGCTGGTGGGAACGAGCCTGTCACCAGGGGAAATCCTGCAAAAGCCGGACGGAACGCTGGTTCGAACCATGTGGGGCGAACTTGCCTGGCAACTGGGTGGCCCCGCCGGATATGCCCTGGTTGCTGATTCTGACCTGCGCGGTGTCAGCCCTGGCGCTCAACTGCTGACCGAGTTGTTTCGCCGCTATGCGCCCTGCCTGATTTTGATTGACGAATGGGTCGCCTATGCCCGCCAAACCGTCGGCAAGCGCGATTTGCCCTCCGGTGACTTTGAAGCCCAGGTCACGTTTGCCCAGGCCATCACCGAAGCCGCCAAAAATGCCGAACGGGCACTGGTCGTGGCCTCAATCCCGGCGTCACGCATCGAAGTCGGCGGTGAAAACGGCGAACTGGCCCTTGGCATGCTCAAAAATGTCTTTGAGCGCGTCGGGAAACCCTGGCGGCCAGCCACCGGCGACGAAGGCTTTGAAATTGTCCGCCGCCGTTTGTTTGAACCAATCAAAGAGAATGACGCCTATGCCTATCGCGATGCGGTCGTACAATCCTTTGCCAAAATGTACCGCGAACATCAGGCTGAATTTCCATCTGGGTGTAGCGAAAAGGCATATGAACGCGAACTGGAAGCCGCCTATCCGATCCACCCGGAATTGTTCCGGCGTTTGTACGACGACTGGTCAACGCTCGATAAATTTCAGCGGACGCGTGGCGTGTTGCGGCTGCTGGCCAAGGTGATCCACCGGCTGTGGGAAGGTCAGGATGCCGGGTTGATGATTCTCCCGTTTTCGGTTGCCATGGATGACGGCGCTGTCAAATCAGAACTCACGCGGTATCTCGAAGACGTCTGGGAACCGATCATTTCCCAGGATATTGATGGCGAAAACTCGCTCCCGCTTGAACTTGACCGTGCCAATCCGACCCTTGGGCGGCTGTCAGCCTGCCGGCGAGTAACCCGAACGCTCTATATCGGCACGGCACCAGGTGCCGAGAACAAAAATCCGGGGATTGATAACCGGCGGGTCCGCCTGGGCTGTGTCCAGCCCGGAGAAACCATTGCGACCTTTACCGACGCGCTCCGGCGGGTCAGTGATAAAGCCAAGTATATTCATCAAGACGGCAACCGGTATTGGGTTTCCACCAAACCCAACCTCAACCGGATGGCCGAAGATCGGGCGAGCAACTTCCGCCGTGAATCCGAAACCCTGTATGCCGAAATTGCGCGCCGGTTGATGGTCGAGCAGAAAGCACGCGGTGATTTTGCCGCCGTGCATCCCTGTCCGGAAACGCCCGGAGATGTGCCGGATGATCCAGAAGCGCGGCTGGTGATTTTGCCGCCCCAATTTACCCACCGCAAAGGCCAAACCGAGAGTTCGGCGCTCAAAACGGCTCAGCAATTTCTGGAATTCAAAGGCAGCGGCCCCCGGCTGGAACGCAATACACTGGTGTTTCTGGCGGCAGATGAACGTGAACGGGATGCGTTGCTGGACGGGGTCGCGCAGTTTCTGGCCTGGAAATCCATTGACGACGAAAACGAAGCCCTGAATCTGGACGCTTTTCAACGCAATCAATGTCGAACCAAACGAATTGACAGCGATAAAACGGTTGACCTGCGGATTGCCGCCACCTGGATTCATGTCCTGGTTCCAACCCAACCGACGCCAACTGAACCCATTGTGTGGGACGAGATCAAAGTGACCGGCGATAGTGGCCTGGCGCAACGGACCAGCAGCAAATTGAAACAGGAAGAAGTTTTGATCACTGAAATGGGAGGCATTCCATTGCAGATGGCACTAAATCGGTATTTGTGGACCGACAAAGATCACGTCAGCGTGGGACTGCTGACCCAGTGGTTTTTCCGGTATCTGTATCTTCCGCGCGTGAAAAACGCCGCTGTTCTTGTCGAAGCCGTTAAAAATGGGGTTGCGCAAATGTACCTGGATGAAACATTTGCGATTGCGTCGGGTTACGATGAAGCTCAAAAACGTTACATTGGCCTGACCTACACCAAATCTTCAGCCGTTTTTGTTGATCGCAGCACCCTGGTGGTCAAGTCAACGGTGGCAAAGCGTCAGATCGAAGCCGAAACCCGCCAGCAACCAGATCCTGAAGTCGTGGAACCCTCGGCCAAAGAAGTAATCCACCAGTCAGGTCCAGGCAAGAGTCACAACGCCAGTCCGGGCAGGACAGAACTGGCAGTCCAGGCGCCACCACGACCGCCGACCGTGTTTATCGGTTCGGTTCGACTCAACGACCAGCGCATTGGCCGCGATGCCGGACGTATTGCCGAAGAGGTCATCCAGCATCTTTCCACGCTGCCAGGGGCCGAAGTCGAAGTCACCATGGAAATCAAAGTCCATGTTCCTGGCGGTATCAAAGAACAGGTGATGCGAACTGTCACTGAAAACTGCAACACGCTCAAAATCCAGCATACTTTTGAACGCGATTGAGCACTCCAAAGAATACCAAAGCGGTGACAAGTCCCCGCACTCCAAAGCTAAAGTACCTGGATAACTCATGACGAACCGCATCCTGTTTGCCTGGATTGGAAAAACTGATCTTGATGCCAGCCTTGGTATCGCAACCGCCGGGGTGGGACCGATTGCCAGAGCGGTGGAAGAGATTGGATTTGCTGAAGTTGTACTGCTGACCAATTATCCGGTGGATGAGTCTGAGGCGTACGTTCACTGGCTCAAAGGTCGGAGTTCCATCCCCGTCAATTTGTATCCCCAGCACCTTTCGAGTCCAACCAACTTTTCAGAAATCTATGAAGCCACCATCCCGATACTTCGGCAAGTCGCTGAACAGCACTGGACATCGGCCCGGTTTGTATTTCACCTGAGCCCCGGCACGCCAGCCATGGCCGCCGTGTGGATCATCATCGGCAAGACCCGGTTTCCAGCGGAGTTGATCCAATCCGACAAAAAACTGGGGGTGCAAACCGTCAATTTTCCATTTGATCTTTCGGCTGAATATATCCAGGACCTGCTCAAAGAACCGGATGCCAGACTCAGGGAACTCAGCCCGAACCTTCCGCCTGAAGCGCCCGAATTTGAGCACATCATCCATCGCAGCCCGGCAATGGTACGGGTGGTGACCCGAGCCAGGATGGTCGCGCCGCGCTCAGTACCGGTCCTGATTGAAGGCGAGACCGGAACCGGCAAGGAATTGCTTGCGCGGGCCATCCATCAGGCCAGCCCACGGAAAAACAAACCCTTCGTTCCCATCAATTGTGGCGCGATACCGGCCACCTTGATCGAATCGGAACTGTTTGGCCACGAAAAGGGCGCCTTTACCGGGGCGGCAACTGCCAGAGAAGGCAAATTTGAAGCCGCCCACCAGGGCACGTTGTTTCTGGATGAAATCGGGGAACTCCCTCCGCCAGCCCAGGTTGCGCTCCTGCGAACCCTGCAGGAACAGGAAATTGTGCGGGTTGGTTCAAACACGCCTCGAACGGTAGATGTTCGAATCGTTGCCGCAACCAACCGCAATCTGATCGAAGAAGTCGCCGCCGGGCGGTTTCGGTCCGATTTGTTTTACCGATTGGGCGTGGCGATTCTGAAGCTTCCACCGTTGAGGGAACGCCAGGGCGATGTAAAACTCCTGATCGAACGCCTGCTGGACCAGGTCAATCAGGAAAGCCAGACCGAACCTGGCTATCGTCCCAAACGGCTGGCGCCGGGGGCGATTACGGTTTTGCAGAAACACGACTGGCCGGGAAACATCCGCGAACTGCTCAACACGCTCCGCCGGGCAGCGGTCTGGACGGTGGGAGATACCATTACAATTGATGATGCCCGCGATGCGCTCTTGCCGCGTTTTTCAAATCCGAGTGCCATTTTGGACCGCACATTGGGAAAAGGGTTCCGAATTGATGAAGTTACCAATGAGGTGAGAGCCCATTACATCAAGCGGGCGCTCGTGGAAGCAAACCAGAACCGGACCAAAGCCGCTGAATTATTGGGTTTAAATAGCTACCAGACGCTTTCCAACTGGATCCGGGATTTGGGAATCGGGCAGGAGGAATAGCCGGGTTTGAAAAACCGGGTAAAACAGGGTTCCGGGTTCCG
>CAZXCE010000118.1:13316-16640 GCA_964639175.1 uncultured Clostridia bacterium | reverse complement strand
CTTTTTTCTCTCTACCACAACATATTGTATCTTTCACGGCAAATACCAAAGAGCCAAGAAATTCCTGGCAGCAACCATTTTTCGGAGGCCTCGATGTCCATTTATTTTCACACCATCCAAAAACCTGCTCAGTTAGTGATGGCTTGCAAAAATATTGTGTTTTCACTCTTTGTTTTGTGCCTGATGCTTTTTGGATCAACACCGATGACGGCTGGCCAAACCCCGTCGGAACCAGCCCCAGCCTTATTTACTTATGTTTCAACTGGGAAGGCGAACCCCTCGACCATCACCCAATCAGACCAGGTTGTGGAAACACGCCTGATCCGGGTCAACTTTGATGTGCTCAACGAATCCCGCTCGCGGGTGCTGCGTTTTCCGCTGGGGGCGACCGAATTTGAAGCAGTCTGTACTGATTTTGAAGTGCGCAGCGAGACCAATTTCACCTGGCGCGGGAAATTCCCAGATGATGGCGGTGACATCACCTTAACCTTTGTTGACGGCCTGTGCGCCGGCACAATCCAATCTCCAGCCGGACTCTATGAAATTGCCCCAACCGATCAGTTGAATGTGTCATTTTTAAAGAAAATTGATCAGTCCCGTCTTCCAGCCTGTGGCGGTTCGCCAGTGACAGCACACATCCCAGGAACTGGATTTGGTCAAACGGAAATCGGAGAACCACTTAAGCTGGTTGGCCCAAATGCAACCATTCCAACGATGGATATGCTGGTAGTCTATACCACCAAAGCTCGTGTGGCGGCTGGCGGGGTCACCAGCATTCGTACCATAGTCCAGAATTCAATTGATGCGACCAATACTGCCTTCATCAATAGCCAGATCAATGCCCGTGTCCGGCTGGTACATTCGGCGGAGGTCAATTACACCGAGTCTAGCAACTTTTCACAAATGCTCTCCTGGCTGGCCAATGATCCAGGAGTTGCAACCTTACGGAATCAATATTCGGCGGATCTGGTTTCAATGCTGGTTGATAATCAGGCCTATGGTGGGATCGGATATTTGATGACAGACCCGGGGCCATCATTTGAAGACTATGCCTTTACCGTTGTTTGCTGGCGGTTTGCGACTTCAAATAACTCGTTTCCGCACGAAGTCGGTCACAACCTTGGCTGTGCCCACGATCCAGCCAATTCCAGCGGGCAAGGGGCGTATCCCTATTCGTTTGGACATTACTATGCTGGCGTATACCGCACCGTGATGGCCTATGACAACTATTGTCAGTGTCCGAGGTATCTTGGATTTTCAAATCCGAGTGTGAATTATCTCAACCGCCCAACGGGAATTGCCAACCAACGCGATAATGCCCGGACGATTAACCAGACGGCGCCAATTGCCGTGAATTTCCGAGGGGGAGTGGCGTCGCTTAAACCATTAAATGTCACGGCTCCCAACGGCGGAGAGACCTGGACAGCCGGCTCAACATATAACATCACCTGGGTTTATACCAGTCAGTATCCATACTCAGATGTTATGATTGAATTGCTTCGCGGCGACTTAATTGACCGGGTCATTACTTTTAACGCTCCCCTCGGAAGCGGCGGTACCGGGTCTTACGCCTGGACTCTGCCCTCTGATATTGCTGCCCGTAGCGATTATAAAATTCGGGTGAGCAGCTCTGTGAGTTTCAATTATGACGATTCGAGCGATGCCTTTTTCACAATTGGAAACCCAAACAATCCAACGCTGACTCTCACCACACCCAATGGAGGCGAATCCTGGAATGCCGGCACAACCCAGACCATTCGATGGACTTATACTGGAACGCCTGGCCCTGCTGTGAATCTGACGTTGCTCAAAGGTGGCCTGTCACAGCAAACTATTGCATCGTTTATTTCGGTTGGAAGCAATGGGAGCGGGTCGTATGCCTGGGCAATTCCTTCAACTCTGACTGCTGGAACTGATTACACGATTCGAATCACAAGTACTGAGAGCACTGCCATTGCTGATGTCAGCAACAACTCATTTACTATTGTTAATGGATCAACCCCAGGTGTGGCAACCATCCAGGTGGTGACACCCAATGGTGGAGAAACCTGGAAAACGCGAACGCGCCAGGCCATTACCTGGAGTTACACTGGAAATCCAGGCACAAAAGTCAAAATCGAACTCTATAAAGGCGGCGTGTTCAAGCAGGTTATCAGTGCTGGTGCGACGCTTGGGAGTAACGGCACTGGGACTTTTAACTGGTTATTGCCTTCAACACTGACGGCTGGAACGGATTATAAAATCAAGATCACGAGTACCACCAGCACCGCCATCACTGATCTGAGTGATCAAAACTTCAGCATTACGCGGTAGGAGAAATGCTAGGTTTCCGCCCGGTAAGACCAGGTGAACAAGAAACGATTTCCTGAAGCAGTCGCAAGACCCATCGCCTGGGGTGCATCGCCACCCCAGGCGATTCTTTTCCTTCATCCTGGTGTTTATGTCCTTGAAAGCAACCAAACCTTCTCTTGTGCAGCACAAATTCCTTTCAGGCCACCAGGAACATCTGTTCGGGCAAGGAAAGTTATTTCATAAGTGTCTTGATAGTGTTGATATACCTCTTCATCGCTGATTGAAAACGGAGGACCGGGCATTACGCTTTGGTCATACTCATAGCAAATCAGCAGTTGAGGTGTTTTGGCCGTGATCTCCTGGATGTGTGCTGTATAGCGCTTTCGAATTTCTTCAGGGAGCGCCACCAACGCTGCCCGATCATAAATCGCATCCACCGGGCCAAGTATCTGGCTGGACAACTCAAAAATATCACCGCCGAAGATATCAATATTTGGTGCGCGATAGTGGTCCATTTCGCCAATTCTCGATATTTCTGGTTCGACGCCAAGCCCGGCAAATAATTGCTCGATAGCCAGTTGGCTTAACTCGGCTCCGGCAACGCGATACCCCTGAGACAACAGCCAGGAAATATCGAGCGTCTTGCCGCACAGTGGGAGAAAGACGCGACTGCCTTCCACCAAAGAAAGTTCGTTAAAATATTGCACCAGCAGTAGATTGGCTGTCTCTGTGTGGAATGCGATATCATTTTTTTCCCATTTTTGATGCCAGTACGTTGTTTCCATACCATATCACTCCGTTCGCATGCGAATTTAAAAATTAAGTCACTCACGTTATAGCCTCTTCCCTGATAGAGCGGAAGACGCACCGGTTGCATTTTATTCGTGCATCAAACGCCATATCATATATAGCTTTTCAAATCTTGCTTTGGAGTGCTGCAACTTGTTGCAGCTTTGTTACACAGCGACTTGTCGCTGAAACATTTCGGTCCGACCCAGATTAAGAAAAGCGGTGACAAGTCCCCGCACTCCA
>CAZXCE010000118.1:0-13216 GCA_964639175.1 uncultured Clostridia bacterium | reverse complement strand
AAGCAACGACCAGTCGTTTCAAGGAAAAGCGGTGACAAGTCCCCGCACTCCAAAGCAACGACCAGTCGTTTCAAGGAAAAGCGGTGACAAGTCCCCGCACTCCAAAGAATTTCTATTTTATTTTACTTTCGTTTTATTTCAATTTGATGGGAAATCACTTTTGTGAATTCAATGTAAATAATACTGGCCTGTAGTCAAGTAGAGTATAGTCTATGAGGTGTTAACTTTTTTAAATAAATGTGTTAGCTGTTCACCGGCGCAGGGCGCAGTAATTCTTTGTTTGGAAGATAAAAAATTGTCGGAGTTTTTTCTTTCGTTATTTTGTACGGTATACCGCTTGCCATCCAGGGAGTCAGTTTAACGTATGACTACTTTTGGAGGGTACAATGCAGACAGGATTTAATACAAATCAAACTTCGGGCTCCGTATTATCAAAATTGAATTACTGGTTGATTGTAGCTGGATTACTCGTGATCAATGGTTTTTCATCTGGGATTTCTGCCCAACAGGCTTCACCGGCACTCTTTTCGCGGGCTGAGCCAAATCAGGATGTACGCGCTTCTCTAAAGAGCAAAGATACAACCCAGCTTCTTTCCATCAAAGGTGACGCCCTGTTACGTTTGCAATCAAAGTCAGTGCAGCTTCCCTTGATCAACGAGGAACTTGAAGCCATTGGGACCGACTTTGAAACTCGCAGCCAGACCAATTTCACCTGGCGCGGGAAATTTCCGCAGGATGGTGGCGATATCACTCTGACCTGGGTTGATGGCTATTGTGCCGGGGTGATTCAATCACCAACCAGCTTGTATACCATTGTCCCAACTGAAGTTCCAAATATATCCATCCTGAAGAAACTTGATCCACAGGCAGCACCGACCTGTGGTGGAACGCAAACCGTTGAGGTGCCGCCCCTGACAAACGAAACAGCGCGCCCGACAGGTGTCTCAACGCCATCGGTCTCCACACTCGATATCATGATTGTCTACACAACCCAGGCCAGAGTTGCCGCCGGAGGAACCGCCCAAATGCTGGCGCAGGCGCAGAATGCCGTGGACACCGCCAACACCGCCTATATCAACAGTCAGGTGAATGCCCGGCTGCGGCTGGTTCAGACAATGGAGGTGAACTATGCGGAAACACCTGACTTTTTCCAGATGCTGGAATGGGTACGAACTGACCCCACGGTTGCTGCCAGACGCAATGCCTGTCAGGCGGATCTGGTTTCAATGCTGGTGAATAACACGTCGCTGGGTGGCCGAGGCTACTTGATGCAATCCGGAAACATCGGTCCCGCCTTCGAAGCCTATGCGTTTTCGGTTGTTTGCTGGTACTACGCGTCGAGTTACTACGTGCTGGCCCACGAAGTCGGCCACAATCTCGGCTGTCATCATGATGTGGCAAGCGCAACTGAACAGGGAGCTTATCCATTTTCCTACGGTCAGTATTATTCGGGTATCTATCGAACTGTGATGGCGTATGACAACGGATGCCAGTGCCTGATGTATGCCGGGTTTTCAAATCCAAACCTGACCTTTCAAAACCTGCCAACCGGGATTGCCAACCAGACCGACAATGCCCAAACGATCAACCAGACAGCACCGATTGCCGCAACTTTTCGGGGGCCAGGTGTGGTAATTCCATCGCTTACTCTGGCAGCACCCAACGGAGGGGAAACACTGACGGCGGGAACTACGGCTCAAATTGTCTGGACCACGACCACTGACTACCCGGAAACAGCGGTTCGATTGGAACTGATGCGCAGTGGAACACTTCAGCAAGTGATTTCGGCTTCAACCTCAACCGGAAGCAATGGAATCGGCACCTTTTCCTGGACGATTCCAACAACTGTCACCCCTGGGAACGACTATCAAATCCGGGTGAGTCACCCATCAAATTCCGCCGTTCAAGATACAAGTGACTCGGCATTTTCCATCACCGGACCAAACACCGCGACACTCACCGTGACAACACCCAACGGTGGAGAATCGTGGGCGCTCAATACCCGGCAAACAGTCCGCTGGGCCTACACAGAAAATCCGGGAAGCGCTGTCAAAATTGAACTGTTCAAAAATGGAATTTTTCGACAGGTTATAGCAGCGGCAGCTCCGATTGGAAGTAATGGAAGTGGTTCATTTAACTGGGATATTTCTTCTGCTGAGTTGCCCGGAAATGACTACACGGTAAAGATCACCAGCACCTCATTTTCGACCATCAGTGATGTCAGTAACAGTACTTTCTCGCTGGGGAGTGTGCCGGTGAGTGCCACGATCCAGGTTGTGACACCCAACGGCGGCGAAAAATGGAAACCCCGGACTCAGCAACAAATTCGCTGGAGTTTCACGGGAAATCCAGGGGCCAAGGTCAAAGTTGAACTCTACAAAGGCGGAGTGTTCAAACAGGTCATCAGCGCCGGTGCGGCGATTGGCACAAATGGGGCCGGGAGCCTGAACTGGTTGGTTCCTTCAACCCTGGTCGCTGGGAGTGACTACAAAATCAAAATCACCAGCACCACCATTGCCAGTGCCACTGATTTCAGCAATCAGAATTTTAGTATTTTCCGGTAAGCTGGGAAGGGGATTAGGGTTTTGTTCTTAGTGTTTAGAATGCAACATGTTACAGGAACTAAATACCAGGAACGAAGCCCCCAAACCCGGCTCTAAACTGCATAATCCCAACCTTCAAAAGCAAGGAGGGCCAGAATTTTTTTGTTGACAAGCCAAAATTCACCCGGTATTTTGCAGCTTCCAGATTTACCCGTGGCGATTTAAAGCGAATTGCACCACGTTAAAAACTGCTAAACAGCACCGGCCAAAAAGTTCTGATTGCCCTGTGTTTGTTGAGCACAGGGTTTTTTGCTTTTGAGGGCTACAAAAAAATCTGGTTCTTTTTCAATTTCACACGTGGCGATTTACGCGAATTGCTCCACGTTAAAAACTGCTAAACAGCTCGGAGGAAAGATCTATCCCCCTGTGCCTGTTGTTGAGCGCACAGGGGTTTTTCTTTTTTCGGCTGTTCGGTGCAACCAAAGAACTTCCAGGAGGATTTCCATGAGTTTTGTCACCGGACTCACCTGCCGCGAATGCGGCCAACGCTATGCCAAACAGCCCACGGCGGGCTGTCCTGAATGTTTTGCCCCGCTTGAAGTTGCCTATGATTATCAGGCCATTCGCCAGTCATTGACGCGGGCCACCATTGAACGTCGCCCGACCAACATCTGGCGCTATCGCGAATTGCTCCCGCTTGATCAGGATCCCGAAATCGGTCTCAGTACCGGGTGGACTCCGCTGGTCCGGGCCAAACGCCTGGGCGCGGCGCTTGGGCTGAAAGAGTTGTACATCAAAAACGATAGTGTAAATTCCCCAACGCTGTCCTTCAAAGACCGGGTGACCGCTGTGGCCATCAACAAAGCCAAAGAGTTTGGGTTGTCAGCCGTTGGGTGTGCTTCAACCGGGAATCTGGCCAACTCCGTGGCGGCCAACGCGGCAGCAGCGGGTCTTCCAGCGTATGTTTTGATTCCCTGGGATCTGGAACAGTCCAAAATCACGGCAACTTCGGTATTTGGCGCCAATGTCATCGCCGTGCGCGGCACCTATGATGATGTTAACCGCGTCTGCAGTCAGATTGCGGATCGTTACAATTGGGGACTTGTCAACGTCAATTTGCGTCCATTTTATGGGGAAGGTTCAAAGTCGGTCGGGTATGAAATTGCCGAGCAACTCGGCTGGCGCGCGCCAGATGCAGTGATAGTTCCAATGGCGGGTGGGTCGCTCATTACCAAGATTCATAAAGGTTTCAAAGAACTGGAGCTGCTTGGGTTACTTGATGGAGAAGTCAAAACCCGTTTGTATGGTGCCCAGGCTGCTGGGTGTAATCCAATTGTGACTGCCACGAAACAGGGCACAAATATTATCCGCCCAGTGAAACCAAAAACCATCGCCAAATCACTGGCGATTGGAAATCCGGCAGATGGCTATTTTGCGGCGAACGTGATCCAGCAAAGTGGTGGATGCGGGGAAGATGTCACCGATCAGGAAATCATTGACGGCATTCAGTTGCTGGCTGAAACCGAAGGGATTTTTACCGAAACGGCAGGTGGCGTGACGGTTGCCGTCGCCCGAAAACTGGTAGCCACGGGCAAGCTCAATCCAAGGGGAGTTACGGTCATCACGATCACTGGAAATGGTCTCAAAACCCAGGAAGCGCTTCCGTTGACCACGCCGCTGGTGATCTCTCCGTCACTGCGCGAGTTTCAGGACGTGCTTGAGCAGGAATTTTCAACTCAACCGGCTTATGCAACTGCTGGCGCCATTTAAATTATGAGGATGAAAAGTTGGTCAGTACTACCTGCGTGAGCGGGTGAGTCATATTTGCACCTAACCCACCCGCTCACGCAGGTGGTACTGACTGATTGTCTCCATCGGCACAGAAAGGACACGACATCATGGCTCAATCAATTTTAATTCCAACATTATTGCGACAACTCACAGGTGGTTCAGAAGTTATTCAGCTTCAGGCGGCAACGATTGGCGAAGCGCTCACCACACTCGACTCGCAGTTTCCAGGGTTTCGCGCCCGAGTGTGTGATGAAACCGGCCAGTTGCGCCGCTTTATCAATCTGTACCTGAACGGCGAAGACATTCGCTTTCTGGATAATTTAGCGACGCCGCTTCCGGATACGGCTGAGGTTGCGATTATTCCGGCCATTGCTGGAGGGTAAAAAAACCAGGGCTGAGAAAACCAGGGCTCAGGGCTGGGGGCTGAAATCCCAGGGGTGAGGATTGAAGAAACGAAAAATGTTCGCAGTCGAACAATTCTTCCAATCTATTGATAGTAAAATATTTAACCCCAATTAGAATTTTCTAGTTCGTCGAATTCTGACTTGTTTTCTTCAGCCCCCATCCCTCAATCCCCAGCCCGAGGATTTTGGAATTCAATATGCAGACACATACATTACACAATCTGGTTGTTTTGAAATTTGGTGGGACTTCGGTCAAAGATGCCCGTGCGATTCGGGCCACGGCTGAAATTGTGGCCAGTCGGCGCGACAGCCACCCGGTTGTGGTGGTTTCAGCCCTGGCCGGAGTGACTGATGGATTGTTAAAGCTGGCTCACTCAGCGGTAGATACACCCATCGCTACGACTCTAAAAACATTGAAACGACTGGAAGTACGGCATTTAGAGGTGCTGCGCGAGTTAACCAATGGCGCCCCTTGCCTGGCGGCCCGATTGTTTCGGCAGGAATATGAAACGCTCCTTGAATCCAAATTTGCCGAACTGGAGTTGCTCCTGTGCTCGGTGACCACACTGGGCGCCTGCACACCAATTCATCAGGATGCCATCGTGGCCTTTGGGGAACGACTCAGTTCTGTTCTGGTGACGGCGGCGCTTCAGGTTGTCGGGATTCAGGCCGAAGTTTTTGATGTGCGACAGGTGATGATCACGACCGATGAATTTACCGAAGCTTCACCACTCGTTGAGGAACTCAACCGGCGGGTGACAGCCCGCTTGCTCCCGCTCATAGCTGAAGGCGTCGTTCCTGTTACCCAGGGTTTTGTCGGTACTACGCTTTCCGGTGCCACCACAACGCTTGGCCGTGGCGGGTCAGATTTCACCGCCACATTGATCGGGGCAGCGCTCCGGGCCCAATCGGTCGAAATCTGGACCGACGTAGACGGCGTGATGACGGCTGACCCAAAGCTGGTGCCAGAGGCGGTGACGATTCCCGAACTTTCTTATCACCAGGCTGAAGAACTGGCGCTCCGGGGGGCCAAAGTATTGCATCCCAAAACCTTGCGCCCGGTTCGCGACCTTGAAATTCCGGTTTGGATTCGAAATTCATCAAACCCTTCAGCCCGTGGAACGCTGGTGTGTGCCAGACCGGCCCAGCCACCCCAGCCGTCACTGGCCTGCCAGCGCAATCTGGTCCGGTTGCAGGTTTCACTGTCAGGCACTAATGCATTGACGTCCAGTCTTTCTGCCCTGGCAACGCTTTTTTCAAAATTAAAACTCTTCCCTGAACACATGGTTTGCACTCCGACCGCCATTACCTTGCTGTTGCCCGCCAATCAGGTGACCCAGGCGCTCGAAGCAACGCTTGGTGAATTGGGGCCGCTCCAGATTGAGCGACATCAAGCTTTGGTAGCTGTGATTGGTCAAGCGGTGCCTGCCCAACCTGTCAAAGGGATTGAATTCTCTGAAGCTGAATGGATTCAACCAGATCTTTCAAATGGGCGATTCTTGATTGCGACATCAGAACGGTTTCTCGGACGGGTGGTTCGCCGTCTTCACGACCAGTTTGTCCAGTCGCCAATCAACCAGGTGTTGACCACCTCAAATTTGCTGTGTCAAGCGGACTGTCGCGAGTTAACGGTGGCTGCCGTTGCCTGAGTCTGGATTTGACACCAACCACATTCACCGCACAGTACGTCGCTGGCGCAATCGCTCAACTTGCGGAGTCGAGAGAGGGATGGGATACCCAGATTGCGTCCCCGGCGCCCTGTGCGGTGATTATTTTTGGGCTAAAAGAGTCGGGCTGAAAGAGTTGGGCCAGGGGTGTGGGGCTAAGGGCTGAAGAAGACGGGCTGAAAGAAGTGGTTTTATTTCATCCCTCATCCTTCATCCCTCATCCCTTCGATAAGCCCCAAGCCCTGGTTTTTTCAGCCCCCAGCTTGACAATCCCCACCAGCTTGCCGTATTGGATAACCCACATCTTTTTAAACGAGCTGCCTATGATTGCCTCTTCAAACTAAGTTGAACCTGTTGTGAAACCACATCCGGTTTCTGGCCTTTGCCTTAACGGGCGAAGTGTGTCTACCTGGTTCGACTTTTTTCGCACACAGTTTCCCTTTGTCCCATTGACCCCGACCAGTATCGCTACCGATGTCATTTCAGGCGTCGGATTGCGTGCTTTGTGTGTCGAAATCCCACGCCTGACAGGTGTGGTGAAGATTTGAAGAGGATTTTCAGCCATGAATTTGCACGATGAGTCAAATTTAGGATCGCCATTTGATGATGGCAATGTGTACGACCTTCTGTTTTCCAATTTTGATTATGGCCTGGAGTATTACCTGCGACTGGCACAAGCCGCCCAGGGCCCGGTGCTTGATATCGCCTGTGGAACCGGACGTGTCATGCTTCCGTGTCTGGAGGCTGGCCTTGACGTAGACGGACTCGATTTGTCAACTGCACTGCTTGACCGATTGCGAGAAAAGGCAGCCATAAAAGGATTGAATCCAACGCTGTTTGAAGGGGATATGCGGAATTTCCGCCTTGACCGGCGATATCGGCTGGCCATTATTCCATTTAATGCCTTTGTGCATTGTATGAATGGTGAAGAGCAAATCGCCGCGTTGCGGTGCATCCGCGAACACCTTGAGCCGGGTGGAATGCTGGCATTTGACACCTTCTTTCCAGGGTTTGAGATGCTCAACCTGCCAAATCAAACCAGAGTGTTAGAAATGGAGACCGATCATCCAACGCCAGGGTGGAAGGTGCGCGTTTATGACACTCGAACTCTCAATCGGATAGACCAGATTCAACATTCTTTTATGGAAATCGAGGAACTCAACGACGCCGGTGAAGTCGTGAAAGTTCATCCAAGCCAGACCCAGATTCGCTGGATTTACAAGCAGGAAATGGAGCTTTTGCTTCGATTGAGCGGCTTTTGGAACTGGAACATCTGGGGGAGCTTCGAGCGACGGCCGCTGGTGAATGAAACCGACGCCATGATTGTTGAAGCCACGGTTTGATCCGGACAGAACACATGGGGCTAGAAAATCCCTGTGATATAAAACCCCAATCGAAAAAATAACTTCATCAGTTGAGAAACGAATGTCTGGGGAAACCTAATTCACCACAGAGGACACAGAGGACACAGAGGAAAGTCAATTACAAACCTCTGTGTTCCTCGGTGTCCTCTGTGGTTCAAAGATGATGTGTCAGTTCTTACCCCAAACTCATTTCTGGAAGGCTTTATGAAATCTCTGTACTGCTGGTTGCTCATTGTTATCCTGATTGGGTTGTCTTCGACTCATCTGGCTCAGAATCACAAGTCAGCCAAATTGACCACGTATCCGCCGGATGCCCTGACCGAGCTTGAAAAATGGCGTGCCGAATATGAATCAGATGTGAAGTCTGAAACCGGCTGGCTTTCGATTCGAGGGTTGTTTTGGTTAAAGTCCGGTGCGAATTCGGTTGGAAGTGCGGCTGATAACGTTGTGGTATTGCCAGCCGACGCTGCACCAGCTCAGGTTGGTGTGATTACACTCGATGGGAAGAAGGCCCGGCTGGCGGTTCAGGCTGGCGTGCCGGTGGCTGTTAACGGGAAGGCTGTCACCGAAACAGACCTCAAAACCGATGCCGATGGCAAAGCCGATATGATCACGCTGGGGACACTCTCCTTTTATATTATTGTGCGCGGAGAGCGGGTTGGCGTCCGACTCAAAGACACCAATAACCCGGCACTCCGAAATTTCCCTGGTGTTCACTGGTTTGAACCCAATGGTGCCTTTCGGGTTGAGGCCAAATTTGTACCCTACAATCCGCCTAAGATCTTAAAAATCACCAATGTGCTGGGCGATGTGAGCGATGTTCCAAGCGCCGGATATGTTGAGTTCCGCTTACTTGGGAAAAAGTGCCGGTTGGATGTTCAACAGGCGGATGATCGGCTCTTTGTCAATTTCAAGGACAGGTCCGCCGGCGTGACCACCTATGGTGCCGGTCGGTTTTTAGAACCGGCGCTTCCCAAAAACGGCAAAGTGGTGATTGATTTTAACCGGGCGTACAATCCGCCCTGTGCCTACACTGAGTTTGCCACCTGCCCGCTGCCGCCGCCACAAAATGCACTTCCCGTGGCGATTGAAGCCGGGGAGAAAAAAACTCATTGAAGGTAAGGCGAGAAGAACCTTCTGGCAATCAAACCATGGCCACCAGCACGATACACAGGGCGCTGATCAATGCCAGGATCGGCACCGCCCAAACCAGATAGAGATAGAGTTGTTCCTGCACATATTTTCCGAACATTCGCTGGGCAACGTTGAAGCGAAACAACACAATATTGGTCAGAAGGCTGATTCCCAGGGTCAGATAATTTAATCCAAAGAGCCGGGTGACCATGTTTTCTCCCGAGGCAAGGATTTGATACTCAGCATTCACCGTGAAGTTGAGTGCAATCACCGCAAACAACCCACCAATAATGATGTTTGCCAGTTCAAAGGCTTCAATTTGAAATTCTCCATCCTTGACCCGGTTCAACCAGATTGCCAGCAATGGAATCAACAGTGATGCAAACAATGGAATGAAGACCGGGGCCACAGCGGTTCCGGGTTGTCGAACCACTTCCAGCGACACCCACAATCGTGAGTAAGACTCGCCATACCAGCCGACTTGTGGCGCGGGCTGAATATCAACCAGTCCCAGAACCCATCCGGTGAGTTCTACCTCTTCTGAGACCCGACTGAAATCCAAATCTTCCTGGCGAAACTCAAGTCGCACCCGTTCGGCATTCTCTTTGCGGGAAAAAACCTCCACTTTGAGTTTTTGGCGGTCAAATGGAAAGCGTTCGACCTCAAACGACATTGAAAACTGCGCCTTCGTTCGTTGGATCAACTCAACT
Source organism: uncultured Clostridia bacterium (assembly GCA_964639175.1). Taxonomy (GTDB): domain Bacteria; phylum Acidobacteriota; class Blastocatellia; order Chloracidobacteriales; family Chloracidobacteriaceae; genus JACQXX01. The sequence continues at coordinate 3,603 of CAZXCE010000118.1, read as the reverse complement.
TTCCCGTCAGGGAAGATCCGCAGTCCCTGGGCCTGGTAGGAAGGAGCGTCAATCACATTGGCCAGTTCCACGCCCGGTACCCAAATTTCAGACAATTTGGCTTCAGCCTCCGCCCCACGAAACTCTTTGAACCCGGAAGGTGCCTCTAGCGGCGCATAGCGCAGCCGTAAATCCACCCATCGCAACCGCAGATCAATCGTAGCGGTAAAGGCGCTGTCATTTTCGCTGATCGAGTCAATATCAACAAAGTACATCCCCACTCGCACAATCACCGGTAACCCTTTATCCCTTGGAATCAAGGTCAATTTCTGAGGTGCTTCATTGGCGGATACAGCCGGTGCGGCTGGGGGAAGTGTCGGTGGGAGTGAGGCGGAGGATTTGGCTGGGGCTTCGGCTTTGGCACCCACCGCCAGCATCAAAACCAACCCCAAAAAGGCAATTGCTTGACCACAGTGATGGCACAATGACGCTCTCATGGGATGTTTTTCTCTCCTTTCACCTGCCTCTCTGCTGGCGCTTGGGTGCTTTGTATGCGCATCCGCTCATACATTTCTGCCAGGGCCTGCAGTTCCTGACACAACGTCTCCTGATCTTCAATCACTGGAAGGTCTTGATCTCCTGCTTCGAGCGCTGCAAACCGGTCTCCCAGCATTCGCAAGGGTTTTAACAGGAGCCCTCCGATCACCACGACCACAAACCCGGACAACAGCACAATCGAGAACAGCGCTAAGGCAACTTGCCAGACCAGTGACCGTCGGGCTGCCGCCCGTGATCCGCTGAAGTTCTGAGCCACGGCGACCACTCCGAGCGGTTTTCCGGCGTTGTTGCGCAATGGGACCAGCAGGACTCCATAGGGAATCCCCAGGGCCTCCCGGGTATATTTCACTGGTTCTTGCACCAGGGTCAGGTCGCTTGATTTCGCCAGTTCCTTCATCAATGCCCAGTGAGTTGAGTGGTATTTCACATATTTACCGAGTCGGTTTTCTTCGCTGAGTACCTCCGGGTTGACTCCCTGAGCAAACTCGCGCAGGGGTTGCTCCTCAATAAACAAAGCCAGTTCAAGTCCATAGGCCGCTTTGAGATTGTCAAGCACGACGCCAAAATCAATCCCGACCTCAAAACTCCCGATTTCTTTGCCAGCCATATCGCGCACCGGGACAACTCCGAACACGGCGGGCCCTGTTCGGGCAATTGCCAGGCCCTTGCGCTCTAAATGATCCTGGTTTACGGCGACCACCATCGGACGGAATTTAGAGAGGTCATCCCCAAATTTGTCGGGCGCCTGCAGTCGTAAAAATGATGTTGCCGGAGGGATATGGAACTGAGCCTGATCAACACCAAACTTTTCCTTTTGGATCTCAAACATTTTGCTGTATTCAGCCAGGAGGCGTTCCCGATCCCGTGCCGCAAAAATTTGCTGCGTGGTCGGAAGGCTTGCAATCATACTGGCTCGGGCCAGTGCTCTGTCTTCTGCCCCATGCAGGCTGGAGTCAAGAATGGCCTTCATCAACTCAAATTGACTCTTCTCAATTGACTCTGTCAAACCACTGAAGAGCCGGTTCGACACGATGGCCATGATGGTAATAATCACGATCACGGCACCAATCAGTACTGAAAATGCATCACGCCGAAATCTCATTAGGTTTCCTTTCCTGTTGTAATGAGGGGTTGAAAAGAAGGAATGAGAGATGAACCGGGACCACATCCAGCCTGGTTGATCTTGGTTCTTGATCCTGTCTCCCACATCTTTTGTCTGTTGAGGTGACTCACCTGGTACCACGGTGGGGCGTACTTTAAGGTTTTTGCGTCCCTGTTGCCACCATCAAATATTCCAGGGCAGCGATTCGAAGGTATTTGGGAAACAGGTGCGGCGGTTGATGCAGGTGACGGCCTTGAAAGCCATGGAATTTCAGATAAAGAAACCACTTTGACCCACAGAAGCAAATCAGTGATGAGGTGTTGTGGTGGATAGACCTGGAAGGCAAACTGATCCCCACCGGCAAAGAACAAGCCGACCACGAACGCCAGGAAAAAGAAGCTCTTTTTAAAGCCGAAGTTGAAAAAACAGCCAGGGAAGCGGCTCTTGAAAAAGCTGAAAAACTGGCGGCCAAACTCAAGGAACTGGGCCTTGCCCCCGATGCCTTGTGAACTGGCTGCTAGCGAAAAACACGTCACCCGAAAGGAAAACCAACTGGCTGGAATCAACTCCATTGTGGAGAAAGAGGGAAACCGGACGGCGGTGCTGCCGTTACCCGAATATGGCGCTCTGCTTGACGAATTGCTGGATGATGCTGAATGAGGCCGCCTGGTTCGGCAAATTCCACCTGACCAGCGCACCCAAGGCATGGAAGCCAATCAGTTCTTTGCCCAACTGGAATCTGAGGATGCCGCTGATGAGTAGCTACACGATCATCACCGCCTTGGCTCAAAACAAGTAGGCCCTCAATTTTTGATTTAGGTTACAATATTCCCCATTTTTGCAAAAACTCCCAAATTTGTGAGGCTGGCGGATCTTCAACTATAGCTAATTTGTCAAATCTTGATGAACGAATTTCAATCCGTACATAGATATCGCGTTTACAAGCTGGACATACCCCAACCCCATTGGCCCACAAATTGTACTCTTCCACTCCTGGTTCGGGACCGATGGGAAGATTTGGTTTAGGATTAACTGAAGTGAAAACCTCATCCTTGAGTTCATAATCCTTCCAATCCAAATATCCGATTGGTGCTTGGAAAGCAACCCATACGGTTTTTTGGCATTTAGGGCAATTTACTGGAGACTGAAAAATATTATATCTTCCCATATTTTACGGTGGTGGGGATTGGAAATGGTAGACATTGACTCTAGCTCTTTTTCCATTATTTGACAAGAAGCCAATAAATGCTTTATCTGCACTCACTAAAGGAATACCTAGTTGCTCTGCATAGGCTGCATTAATTATGTCACCATAATTTGTGTGGGTTTTCTTTCCACCAATTTTTCTTGCTCTTTCTCCAAGACCTGGCACTCCAGTAATGGGGTTTGGTGGTCGTCCTTTATTGGCTTGAGTTTGCAGTTCAAGTAATACTTCCTTGAATCTTGCTCCATTTCTTAAGTTAACAGCTTCAGCACCTTTAAGAACTCTGAGGTTCGTTAAACTTTTTAAGAACCTTCTGCGGGACGCTGACCCATTGGGAACATTGAGAAACTCCTTGTATGTAGTAGGAGAAACAACCCATTGATATCTTGTATCTTGGAGAAGGGTTAAGGCATCAATTTTATCTTGATATATCATTCCTCTTTTTGCTTGCCACGCCCTAACTAGAACATCATTGTCCACAACAGGGTCAATCACTGTTGGATTTACTGAAAGTGGAGACGTTTCCCCATTAAAGATCGAAGTCGCCCCCCCTCTCCCAGCAAAAGGAGCACCAGCGGCGCCAGTAAAAGCCCCGATGGTGAGATTCGTCCCGATAAAATCACCCGTCTGGTAGGCCAAACCATCCGTCCCACCACTGGTGATGTAATTCCAGGCTGCCCAATTTCCGCCAAACGGATCATTGGCATAATCCCAGTACGACTGGGCCTGGTTCAACCAGGACTTCAGCATTCCCTGGGGG
>CAZXCE010000117.1:0-16651 GCA_964639175.1 uncultured Clostridia bacterium | reverse complement strand
CTACTGACTACTGACTACTGACTACTGACTACTGACTACTGACTACTGACTACTATGACCTCAACCCTGTTTCCTGATGTGAGTGGATTTATCCTGGCTGGCGGGGAAAGCCGGCGAATGGGTGTCAACAAAGCCCGCCTCCTGGTCGAAGGCGTGCCGATGATTGAGCGCGTGTTGCGGACTCTTTCGGCGGTGACAGATGATGTTTCGATTGTGACCAATGCTCCAGAAACCTATCTTAGGCTTGGAGTTCCACTGTTGGGTGACTTACGTCGGGATGCCAATCGTGGTGCTGGTCCACTGGCTGGAATCGAAGCAGCTCTCAACGCCACCACTCGTTCATGTTCCTTGATCGTGGCGTGCGATCTTCCCTTTTTGACGGCTGAGTTCCTGTCTCTGCTGCTCCAGTATCGTCAGGACGCCCAGATTGTCGTTCCAGAAACGACCGGAGTTCAAAAATCACAACTTCACAGCATGTGTGCCGTGTATCAGGCATCGGTTTATCCAGTTGTGACCGGGTTACTTGATCATGGTGAACGTCGGATGGAAACCTTGCTTGAACACACCACAGTCCGGCGTATTCGGGCGTCTGAATATGCGCATCTTCCGCACTCAAATCGGTTGTTGATGAACGTCAACACACCCGATGATTTTCAGGCAATCGAACGTCACAGTTGAGCTGCCGTTTGAGCCAGTTGGTTGAGGATTTCAACCGCCTTCTCGCGCTTATCCCATTGAACAAAAAGATGATCGTGATAAAAAGCTGAGATGACGTTGGTGCTGATTCCAGCCGCGGCCAGCGGTTGCGAAATTGCGGCTAAAAAGCCCACGGCTTCGAGCGAAGAATAAACCCTGAGGGTAATTTTGGCCCATTCGCCACGAAATTGGATTTGATGGGCCAGGGCGACTTCTTTTTCCAGGATGAGGGTGACGCCTTCGACTTCGCGAAAAAATCCTAAAGTTTGTGGAATCAAAGGAATCGCAACGGATTCAGCCAGCGTGCAGAAAATAAAACACTCATCAGCCAGGCTCGGCTGCATAGATCGAATCAGTTGAGTGAGGTTGGTTTCACCCGAAGTGTTCATCGTGGAACTGATACCATTTAGGGTTCAGGATTTAGGAAAAAACAATTATTTCAATAACTTAGCCTTCTGATAGATCAAGGATGTGATTCCAGAATTATGATTATGTCGCTATTCTCCGCCGCTGTTTTTTTCACCCACCCGCTAACGCAGGTGGGACTGACTCCTCGCTAGTTCGCTAGTCACTCAACCGCTTCCCATTTGGATCAAAAATGCGCCATTTGCCCAGTCCCCATTTTTGAAGCTTGAATGCGATTGAAACACCCAACACGCCCAGCCCATATTTACAACTTCGAACGAAATTGATTGATGAAGAATCAGCTTCATAGCGGGTCGGACAGCTAATTTCGCCAATCTGAAAATCAAAGTAAACAATCTGAGCCAGCATTTCATTGTCGAAGATAAAATCGTTGTCGTTTTCGCCCAGCGGCAATTTTTCGAGTAATTGCCGTGAAAATGCCCGGTACCCGGTGTGATATTCAGACAAACGTTCACTGAGCAAAATATTTTGAAATGCGGTTAAACATCGGTTGAAGAAGTATTTATACGTGGGCATATTTCCACGCAAAGCCCCCTTTCCGATGATGCGTGAGCCAAGGACACAATCATAGTGACCGCACGCAATCAGGTAGGCCATCGCCGGGAGCAACCTGGGTGTGTATTGATAGTCCGGGTGCAGCATGATGACAATATCAGCACCAGCTTTGAGGGCTTCGCGGTAACAGGTTTTTTGATTCCCTCCGTAGCCGAGATTTGTAGTATGAACAATGGTTTTAATCCCAAGATTCCGTGCAACTTCGGCAGTGTCATCGTGGCTGGCGTCATCAACCAGAATCAGCTCATCAACCACGTTTCGATCAACTTCATTGTAGGTTTTAAGCAGCGTTTTGGCCGCATTATAAGCTGGTAAAACGACAACGACTTTGAGTCCATTAATCATAAGTACAGGGCTTGGGGCTTGGGGCTAAGGGCGAGGGGTTTTTAGACAGATACAGTGACAAAATGAAAGAATGACAAAGTGACAAGGTAATTTTTTTTCACCGATCATCTTTTCTGAAAATCCGGAACCTGGTCAGTTTTCTTCATTCTTCATTCTCAATTCTTCATTCAATCGAGCCAGTTGTGCGGTTTATAGAATTCGAGGGCAGCGGCTTCAGGGGTTCCAGGTTCAGGCCGGTAATCATACACCCATTTTGTGAGTGGTGGGAGCGACATCAAAATAGATTCGGTTCGACCTTTGGTTTCTAAACCAAACAAGGTGCCGCGATCATAGACCAGATTGAATTCGACATACCGACCACGACGAATTAACTGATGGGTGCGCTCACGTTCGGCATAAGGTTCCGGCTGGCGGCGTTCAACAATCGGTAAATAGGCAGGGAGAAATGCTTTACCGGCATCCTGAACAAAAGCGAAGATGGCCTCAAGGCTGCTTTCTTCACCCTTCAAGTGATCAAAAAACAAACCGCCGACGCCACGGGTCTCATTGCGATGAGGCAGGTAAAAATAGTCATCACACCATTTTTTAAAGCGCGGATAATAGTCGGGATGATGCTGGTCACAGGCAGTCTTTAAGACGGTGTGAAAGTGGACGGCATCTTCGCGGTACGGGTAGTAGGGCGTTAAATCAGCCCCTCCGCCAAACCAGGCCACGCTTCCCTGCTCAAAATAGCGGAAATTGGCATGCACGGTTGGCACCATCGGGTTGCGTGGGTGCAGAACCAGTGAGACACCGGTGGCTGAAAACGATCGGTCTCCACCGCTGTCTACCTGGCGGGCCAATTTTTCGGGCATTTCGCCAAACACATAGGAAAAATTCACACCGCCTTTTTCAAAAACGCTGCCTTCCTGCAGGACACGGGTTCGTCCGCCGCCGCCGCCAGGACGTTCCCACAAATCCTGTTGAAAGGCGCTGCCGTCAACTGCCTCCAGTGCAGTGCAAATTTCATCCTGCAGAGCCGCAAAAAACTCGCGGGCTTGATCAAGCATTGGTGGCTGAGTTATCTCAGACATGGCATCGTCTCCGTCACAGATGAGAGTTTAAGAGTCAGAGTTTTCAAATGTTGCTCCTATATTGATTTGCAGTAAAATCCTCGTATAAAAACCAGTCAAATACTTCAATCAAATGAACTTAGTGAACTACTGACTACGATCTACTGACTACAAACTGGTACTATTCATAGACAAAAGTGACTGGCTTTTCGATATCCGGATGGAGACTGTGATGGACCGGGCAGGTCAATGCCGCCCGTTCGAGTTTGGCTTTTTGCGCCTCTGTCAGTCCTTTGGGCATGGTGATTCGCACGGGTAACCGTCCAATCCGACGTGGTGCCGTGGTGGACATGTGTTTTTCAACGTGAAAACCAAGTCCAGTGCAGTCAATGCCGTCACGTTCGGCCACCATCGCCACAATCGTCACCATACAGGCCCCAAGCGCTGCCGAAGCCAGATCAGTTGGTGAAAACGAACTGCCATCGCCGTTATTGTCAACCGGCGGTGCCGTGCGAATGACCGTTCCTGACGGTCCGTGCGTGAGTTCAAACTTCAAATTGCCAGTGTACGTGCCTGTGATTTCAACGGCCATGGAAAAGTCTCCGGGTTCAGGGTTCAGGGTTCAGGGTTCAGGGTTCAGGGTTATAAGCACCAGGATAAGGATTTTAGGCCCGAAGGGTCGTTGTGTAATAGCCGTGATGCGAAGCCCACGGTCACCGTCAGGATGAGATCCAAACCTGGCAACGGTACCGCCCTGCGGTGCAAAATCAAAAACCAACACGTGAAATGAACCTGGTACATCGTCACTCAAATTTCACCGACATCAACTTGGAAACACCCGGTTCCGGCATGGTCACGCCATAAATAGACTGGGCGGATTCCATTGTCTGTTTGTTGTGAGTAATGACCAGAAATTGTGTCTGCTGGCTCATTTCACCGATTTTTTGGGCAAAACGTCCGATGTTGGCATCGTCAAGCGGAGCGTCTACTTCGTCTAAAATACAGAATGGACTCGGTTTATAGCGGAAAATTGCCAGCACCAGCGCCAGTGCGACCATTGCTTTTTCGCCTCCGGAAAGGAGCAATACCGATTGCAATCGCTTTCCAGGTGGTTGGGCAATCAGGTCAATTCCACTTTCAAGCACGTCTTCCTGATCAATCAAAATCATTTCGCCGCGACCACCGCCAAATAACTCCTGAAATACTTTGGCAAAGTGATCATTGATCTGGTTGAAGGCTTCGAGAAAGCGCTGGCGGGTGCGTTTGCGGATTTCCTTGAGCGCTTCTTCGGTGATGGCGATGGCGTCAATGACGTCGGCCCGCTGGGCAATCAAAAACTCGTGCCGTTTGGTGGCTTCTTCCAGTTCTTCGAGGGCCAGCATGTTGACCGGGCCGAGCGCTTCGATTTTTTCACGCAGGTCATCAAGGTCAGTCGAAAGTTCTTCGAGCGTTCGGGCGTCCGGAACGGTTTCTGCCGTCAACAGTTCTTCCAGGTGTTCACTTAATTCACTGCGGCAGGTTTTGACCACATGTTCATATTCAGAAATGATCCGGGCCTGTTCGATTTCGTGACTGGAGCGGGCTTCACGAACCGCTTTTTCATTGCTGCGCAACTGATTGAGCTTTTCTTCGAGTTCGTCAGCACGACTGCGGAGGGTTTCCAGTCGCATGACGGCTTTCGTCACCTTTTCACCGGCGGTCAACTGAGCCGTGGTTGACGTCACAATCTGGGCTTCGCAATCGGTGAGTTGCTGCTTGTGAGTTTCAAGCCGGCCCCTGGCTTCGACCTGTTCAAGTTCAAGCTGTCCCTGACGGTGCTCGACATCACGGATTTCATTTTCCAACCGGCGCAGTTCAGACGATGCCGACCGACGACGTTCCAACCGGGCCGCCACGTCAGCCCGAATGAGCGACAGTTCTTCTGAAATCTGCTCGACACTGGGCCGGAGGGCAGTCAGTTTCTCCTGGGCCACGGCAAATTCGGATTCCAGGGATTTATGCCGCACTTCAGCCTGTTCGAGTTCGGTTTTGGTCTGGGCCAGTCGTTCCGCAAGCTGGGCACGTTCCCTGGCAAGCTGTGTTTTTTCAGATTCGACCACATGGCAATGCTGGTCAGCCCGCTCGACATCCCGCTGGCGTTGTTTGAGTTCAACACTGGCCGCCGTGGCACGGTTTTCAAGTTCGCGCAATTCACCGTCGGTTTCACGTTGTTGGGCTTTGTGTTCGGTCAGGCGGGTCTGGACTTTTTCAAGGGCGAGTGTTTGCTGATGTACGGCTTCGTCCAGTTCGGCAATTTTGGCGGTCAATTCCTTAATTTCACGTTTGAGCGCCAGCACGCTGGTCGGAGGCTTTTCCGAACCTCGCGTAACCAGCAGCGAACACCCCAGCACCTGCGCGCCATCCGGCGTTAAAAAAAGCCGGGTTGGATCCTGGGCGGACCAATCCAGGGCTTCATCAAGGGATGAAGCAATGTGGGCTTCGGCCAGTTGTGGCAGAGCCCGTGAAAAAACAGTATTGAATTGCGATGAAAGCCCCAACACCGACAAAAATGAAAGGCCGTTGCCAGTGTCAGGCTCACCGTCAGCCAGACGTTTCTTTCGGCTGGTCGCGGCTGGCGGATCCCCTTCCCCGCCTTGAAATCCGGTCACCAGAAAAGTCGCCCGTCCGCCTTTGTTGCCTTCAAGCCAGGTGGCAGCACTGACAGCCATGTCCATCGTTGGCACCAAAATGGACTGCACCCGGTCACCAAGGACGGTTTCGACCAAACTTTCATAAGCGCTGGGGACATTCAGAAAATCAGCCAGTGTGCCCACGACGTGCAGACCAGGAATTTTTTTGGCTTCGTGGAGCAGTGTTTTGACCGTGCTTGAGTAATAGGCGTGGTGTTCATCCAGATTTCGGAGCGACCCAAGCCGATCTTCCACTCTGGTGCGCTCGCGCTGGGCAGTTGTCAGAGCAATTTGAGCCTGTTTGACAGCCTCAGTACCGCGATTGACTTCCGTATTGAGTGCGGCCAGGGTTTCGCGAACCCCCTGAATCTGGGTGGTCAAGGCATCACGAGTTTCAGTCGCCGATTCCAGTTCCTGGACCGCCTGCAGATGGCGCTCAATCGCCCGTTGTCCTTCAGATTCAAGATTTTGTGCCTGCCGAATCAGTCGGGCTTCCAGGTCATGGTGTTGCTGTTCCTGGTTGCGCAGCCGTTCGATCCGGGTGATGTGGGCAATCAGTTGCGATCTGACCTGTTCCTGCTGGCGCTCGGATTCCTGGAGCTTTTGCGATTCGGCTTTATAGCGGGCTTCAATCCCGGAAAGCCGTTTCTCATCGCCGCTCAGTTCAACCCCCAGTTGCTCGTTTTTCAACCGACTGGCTTCCAAATCATGAACCACCAGATGACGACGTTCGGCCAGTCGGGTCGCTTCTGAAGCCAGCTCGCGCTGACGGAGCACCATCTGCTCGATTTGCTCACACAAATGTTTGCGCAGATTGGTGGCACGGTCACATTCCAAATTGACTTCCGAAGCGTACTGGCGAGCCCCTGTCAACTGGTCTTCAGCGGCACGCGCAAACTGCCGGGCTTCAGCGGTTTGGGCAGTGAGAAGCTGGGTTTGCGAAGTGAGGTGTTCTAACTGTGACGTGCAGGCATCGAAGGCGGTGGAAACGGCGTGATGTGATTCTTTGAGTTGCTGGGCGGTCCGAATAAAAAAGGCCCGCAAGGCAGCCCGCATTTCATCCCGAAGCGCCACATACCGGCGGGCTTTTGAAGCCTGGCGTTTGAGACTGTTGACCTGCCGTTCGATTTCAGAGGTTAAATCATTTAATCGAGAGAGGTTCTGGCGGGTGCTTTCCAGTTTGACTTCTGCCGCGTGACGTTTGGCCTTAAATTTGGCCACCCCGGCGGCTTCCTCGATGAGTGCCCGGCGGTCGTGCGGTTTGGAAGACAGCACCTGCCCGATTCGGCCCTGTTCGATAATCGCATAGCGGGCACGGCTCAGGCCCGTTCCACTAAAAAAATCGAGAATGTCACGCAGCCGGCACGTCCGACCGTTGATCAGATAATCGCTTTCACCTGAGCGGTACAGACGGCGGCCAATTGTGATTTTTTCGCCTTGCACCAGCGTTGGAATTCGAAATTTGCGCGGCCCCCGGCGCTGTGTCTTTGCCGGGGAGGATTCTTCCGAAGAAACTTCACTTGCCGGCTGATCCGGTTCACCCGTAAACTGTTGCTGGAGCGATTCTTCAATTTCTTCAATTGGAATCTCAGGAATCAATAAATCTTCGGTTGAAAGGTCATCTTCTAGATTTTTGTCAGGCTCGATGTCGGCCACGGCGGTGAACGTAAGCAACACTTCGGCCATTCCAAGCGGTTTTCGGTCGCGCGTCCCGTTAAAGATGATGTCTTCCATTTTGCCGCCGCGCAGGTTTTTGGCGGATTGTTCACCAAGCACCCAGATGACGGCGTCCATCACGTTTGACTTGCCGCACCCGTTGGGACCAACAATAGCGGTAATTCCTTCGTGAAAAACGACTTCGGTGAAGTCGCAAAAGCTTTTAAAACCACGAATTTCCAGTTTATCGAGTCGTAACATGGCAGTACTTCGCACCAGACCGGAGTGAGGAAGGCAGGTTACGTTTCCACTCTGGCACACTTTCAAAGCAAGACTATCAGGGGTAAAAAGAACCCTTACACTATTCGGAGATAGAAAGCGGTGTCAAGCCACCGCACTCCACACAAAAAGGGCCGCACTCCAAATTATGTTCTCATTTCTCAATCACCTGCGAACCCAAACCACACCACTGGTGCTTCATCGGAGAAAACCACTTGTTTGGGGCGATGACGCACTCCACCATTCCATGTTTGACCGTGACCCGGAAGGCTACGCGCTGGCAGCCCTGGCCCAGGGAGTGACCGGCTGGCAACAGGCACGGATTCTACTGGAAATTCTTCGCCGGTCCTGGGTTGGAATACCCGATGATTCCCGGAAAACACTCGAACAGGTCGCTGCCCTGCTGACCGCACTGCTGGAGCCAGAGCAAACGCTGACGGTATTTCTGGCTTTGCGGCAGTTGCGAGCCAATCACAAACACACCTCGCGGGCGATTGTGCGGTGGGTGGTCAATCATCCAGGGCTGGAAGATTTAGCCGTTTGTCGGCGTCCAGCCGTTGCAGATTGTCTGGAGCATGCGCTGGGCAAAGCGACGATTCGCGCCATGGCCCGACAGGCCAATCACGGAGGAACTGACTGGGCTTCAAAAACAATCACCCCTCTTCTTTCCAATCCAGACCGGGTGAAAGCTATTTTGCCATTCCTGTTTCATCTCTCATCAGCCCAACCGCCGGCACAAACCCTGTATCCAGTGGCACATACCCTGATTCGTCGAATCTGGCGACCGACAGAATCACTGCCCGGAGTCGTTACCCCAACCAATCGTGGCGACATTGCGGCCACGCTGGTTCACCTGTATCGGGGCGGTGCCACGCCAGAGCTGGTTGAGGCAATCGAGACCTATGTCACACAGGCTGCCACCGGGTTGCCGGTTTTTTCAGGTCGGTTGACAGTTGTGCTCGATGCTTCGGCATCAAGCCGGGGCTATGGCGACCGCGAGTTCTGCTGTATTTCCCAGTCAGTGGCATTCCAACGAGTGCTGGCCACCATCTGTGCCCAAACTCGAACCCTGACGGTTGGCGGCCAGGGAGACCCGCCCATTCCCAACGGCTCAACTGACCTGGCAACAGCCGTGCTGGATGCTGTGGCCGACCATCCAGACCTGGTGGTGGTGCTTTCAGATGGCTATGAAAACACCTGTCAGGGCGATCTGGCCGCCGTTGTGGCTGCCCTTCCAGCCGCCGGATGCGATACGCCAGTGGTGTTTTGTCACAGCAAATTCTCGCATTCCGACGATTTGCAGTTGCGTCGCCCGGCAAATAATCTGACAGCGCTTGAGTTCTGGCACGAACGGGAATTTCCATCGCTGATTGAACGCCTGTGGTGCCTCGCCCGAGGCAATCAAGGGTGGGAGACACTCAAAGATCACTGGCGAACCGAGCTTTTTCGATGGCACAAGGAGTTAATGATATGGACACGGTTGGATTGATTCAAAACCCGCTGGCGCTGGCCCACCACCGATTTGGCACGGTCCAAACCTCCGGGCCGTTGTCGGTTATTCCAATTTTCGGACCGGATCGGCAGGGTGAATTCGTCGGCCCACGAAGCGGTCTAAAGCTTTCACAGGTCAAGGGGTATGGTAATCTGGAGTTAAACAACCCGGCAGCCCGAGGTGTGGCGATTGTGCCGCTGCACATGGGCTACATTCAGGAAAATGCCCAAAATCACTGCCTGTGCCGGTCAGGATTTATCGCGGCGGGTCAGAAAGTGATGTTTGATGACGCCTGCTGTGTGCAACAGGCCCAGGGCGGGTACCTCACCGAACGGGAACAGTGGTTTTTTGTCCTTCCGCTGGCATTGCGGGAAATGGCATTTGAACTGAGGCGAATCCAGAGCTACAGCAAACTCTGGTCGTCCATTCGTGAGTTGTGCCAGCAATTTCACCTCGAAGACCGTGGCCATTTAGAGCAAATCATTAGCCGGAAACGGGCCTATCTGAATCAGTATCAGAGCCGCTTTGAACTCCTGGATGGGCAGATTGGCGCTGCTTTTTTTCTGAATCACCGGCTGGTCGGGGTTGAAATTGCGCCAACCGCCGACTATTTCCGCGAAGTCTGGATGGGACTGATTTGCTTTTGTTATGGCACCTCGGCAATGTATCTGGAGCAGCACGCCGGCTGGGAATTGACGCCCAAACCACTTGAAGGAGCATCAGTCGCGGCGCTCAAAGAAGCACTTTTTGAACGACGAACCCTGTACCGGCAACAGTTGCTTGAGGAATTGCAAACACTTCAAAAAGAAGAATTTCGTCTGATGGAAGAAGAACGGTTTCTCGACCTTGAACTACATTCGGTTGACGGAAAATCATTTGCCGGGCAGGTCGTGGTTCAAAAAGGCGAAATGACCTATCTCTCACTGTTTGGGCGGCAGGCATATCTGAACCACTTAAATTGATGGTTGACCCGTGGGTGGGTTTCAGGTACAAAAAAACCGGCAGGAACTGAGTTGGGCAATGATGCTTTACCCCCGATGCCAAACCGGTCAGGGCCAGATACGGTCCGCTTGAGCATCAACGTGCTGACCACCTCTCCTGCCGCCCGCCTTCAACCATTTTCCCACCGAAAACAAATCTCCATAGATTCTTGAAAGCAATCAATACTCAATTACAATTTTTATTGTATCTTGCTAGAGAGTTAAACTATTTGGGGAAATAAGCTTACCGAATAATTGACTCCGAAATTATTTTTTCTGAAAACCCTTATGCCCCGCAAAATTCGAGAACTGAAAGCCATGCTTCGGAAGGCTGGTTTTTCCAACCGCAGTGGAAAAGGAAGTCACACTGTTTGGAACCATCCCAGGCTCATCTATAGCCTCACACTTTCAGGAAATGACGGAGATGATGCACGGAAGTATCAGGAAACAATGGTTCAGCAAGCTATAAAAGATGCGCAAGGAGGTAGTTAGTTATGAACAACCATTACAGCATCGTTATCCAATGGTCAGAGGAAGATCAAACCTTTGTCGTGAGCTTGCCTGAATTCGGGCCTTATGCCCACACGCATGGCGACACCTATGAAGCCGCTCTCGAACATGGAAAACAGGTTTTGGACCTCCTCATTGCCGAATATCAAACGGCTGCCAAACCGCTTCCAAGACCCCTCACCACCACTCACTGGCAACTCACTTTCCAACAAATCACGCAGTGATTGATTTTGAGGAAAAATCGCATGACTTTCAGGACGCTCCGAATGACACTTTGACCGTTGTTCACTTGACTGGGAAGATCAGCAAGCGAAGGCTTGAACGCTGAACTTTCTCACAAATCCTTCCAGACGCAGGTGTTTCTATGAGTATCACGACACAACTGGTCACGGCTGATGAGTTGTTGAAAATGCCGAAAGGTCATTTTCGATATGAACTGGTTCAAGGAGAGCTGAAACAAATGGCACCAGCGGGACACGAACACGGCAGAATTGCGGTTCGATTTACCTGGAGATTGGCCCAACATGTTGAAACCAATGGCCTTGGTGCGGTGTATGCGGCAGAAACCGGATTCCGATTGGCTTCAAATCCAGATACGGTTCGAGCGCCGGACGTCGCATTTGTCAATCGTGCCCATTTAGAAGCGGTTGGAGCGGTCACTGGCTACTGGCCTCAAGCACCTGATTTAGCCGTTGAAGTCATCTCACCCGGCGATACTTATTCCGAGGTTGAAGAAAAAGCCACCCAATGGCTTGAAGCTGGAACATCACTGGTTTTGATTCTGAATCCACGCAAACAGACGGTTACGGTCTATCGGTCACTGACCAGCATCACCATTCTGAACCAGGAAGCGACGCTTGATCTTGGAGACGTCGTACCTGGGTTTTGTGTCTCAGTGAAAGATATTTTTGCCGAACCAGTGGTTTCCTGACCTTGTGAATAAGGAAAATTTCATAACTTTGCGGTCAGGATGTTCCACATGACACCAAACTACATAGGAAAAACCAGACTTGGAGTTCTACTCAGCGGGCTGATGCTGCTGCCGTGGGGTGTGGCACCTCACGGACAATCCGCGGCTCAAGGAGGAAAAAACCTTGAGCCGCTCCCAGTTGTTCATCAGCAGATAGATGAACAGGAACAGGCACAACTCCTTTCTAAACTTGGGGTTTCAGTCTCTGAGCAAACCGGGCGAAGAGCACGCATTCAAAAATTGCGCCAGCGGCTACCTCAGGCTCAGGTTGAATGGAGTGCATTGACTGGAAACCCACATCACGTGTTTTCCTATGTCGGAGCGTTAACGGCACCAAATTCCACGCAATCGCCTGAAACCATTACCCGAACCTTTCTGCGCCTGACGCCAGAGTTGTATCAAAACCAGTCAGTTGATCTGCAACCAGAAACACTCCAACTGGTCAGGAGCTATCAGACCCGGCGCACGGGCGTCACACACCTGACCTTTCAGCAATATGCCGGTGGAATTCCCATACTCGGCGGCGCGATTCGGGCCAATGTGTTGCCCGATGGGAGGTTGCTTTCCCTCTCCGGCGACCTGTTTCAGCTCAAGACGATCAATTCAGACTTACTCGAAACCTTGAACCAACAACCCGGAACCCGGATTTTCCAAACAGCGCTCGAATCCCTCAACCTCACCGACGAAAACCAGCTTCGGGCACCGCTCAAAGCCAGTCAGGTGCTGTTGCCAATTGGAAAAGACACGCTCCGGCTGGCCTGGCAGGTGGAAGTTCAACCAATTGACAGTGTTGACCACTGGCTGGTGCTGGTGGATGCCGAACGCCATCAGGTTCTGCGAACTTATAACCTGACGTGGTATGCGGCCCAAACACCAACTCCACAGGGCCGGGTATTTGCTACCACACCACAACCGAACTTGCCACGGGTGACCCCGCCGCCGCCGGGGCTGGTTGAGCGCGAAATGCGTCCGTTTGCCGGTGACCCGGTGGCTTCGCCAGATGGCTGGATTGATCTGACACAGCGCACAACGGTCGGCAACAATGTCGAAGCGCAGGAAGACCGCGACGCCAACAACACTGGCGGCTTTCGACCGGTTCTGTCAGATGAAATGATCTTTGATTTTCCGCTTGTCCTGCAAAATCCCAGCCAGGGCCCAGAGCAGTTTCAGGCTGCCGCCGTGACCAATGCCTTCTACTGGGCCAATGTCATGCACGATTATCTGTATGCGCTTGGGTTTGACGAAGCCGCCGGGAATTTCCAGCGTGATAACTTTGGGCGTGGCGGTGTGGGGAACGATCCGGTGCGGGTTGATGCCCAGGACGGCGCACGGATCAACAATTCCAGCTTTGCCACTTCGCCGGATGGTTCTCCGGGGCAGATGAGCCTGTATTTTTGGACACGGGCAGTGCCGTCGCTTGATTCGTCGCTGGATGCCGAAATTATTCTCCACGAATACACCCACGGATTGACCAACCGGCTCGTGGGCGGTCCCCAGGATGTGACCGCGCTCAACCCGGTGCAAAGCTCCGGCATGGGCGAAGGCTGGTCCGACTGGTTTGCGCTCTCGATTCTGACCAGAGCCGAAGATCCGGTTGATGGGGCGTTTCCTTTTGGAAGCTATGTGGCGCAAAACTTTGAGCGCGGGTTGCGACGCTTTGCCTACAGCACGAACCTGCAAATCAATCCGCTGACGTTTGCCGATATTGACCCGGCGCAGACCCGTTTCCCAGACGACCCAACCCAGGTTCACAAAGTCGGTGAAGTCTGGTGTTTGGCGCTGTGGGAAGTTCGCGCCAATTTCATCGGGCGGTATGGATTTGAAGCCGGTCGCCGTGAAATGGAACAGCTTGTGGTTGAAGGGTTAAAACTGACACCTACCGCTCCGACGATGCTTGATGCGCGCGATGCCATTTTGCTTGCAGATCGAATTGCAAACCAGGGTCAAAATCAGGACATCATCTGGCGTGGTTTTGCCAAACGCGGCATGGGCTTTACGGCGCGGGCATTTGGCGGCGGACTGATGACCGTCCGGCAAGCCTTTGACCTTCCGCCATTTGCAGATCCAACCGGGCGCATTGTGCTCAGTGACGTGATTTTTGCTGATGGCGAACCAATGCAGATTTCGGTTGGCAAAGCGTCTTTCGCCCAAACCGGGTCGGTCACCGTGGAAGTTCGCAGTACGGCTGGGGATGTCGAAACGCTGGTCCTCGATCAGGCCGATGCCATTCCCGCGCTGTTTGAAGGCACCCTCCCAGTCAAAATCGGTCAGCCAGTGACCGCCAGTGACGGCATCGTGCAGGCCCAAATCGGCAATGATCTGACCGTGGCGCTGGTCAATCCGCCAGACGGTCAACCACTTTCGACCACCGCGAAGGCCGGCCAGCGAATCGCCGTTTTTACCGACACACTCGAATCCGGCATTGGTCGCTGGAAGCCCAAAAACACCTGGGCATTGACGACGATTTCAGCTAACAGTGCGACCCATTCCTGGACTGATAGCCCGCAAGGAAATTATCCGGCCAAAGCGAATTTGATGTTGACCGCGCCAAAGTTTGACTTGACCCAGGTTCGCGGTGCCAAACTGACCTTCTGGCATCAATTTGATTTGGAACGGGGCTTTGACTTCGGCTTTGTCGAGGCGAAAGCTGGGGCCGGAATGCCCTGGCAAATTCTGGCGGTGTTTACCGGAAACCAGCTTTCATTCCAACCGGTTACAATTGACCTGAGCCAGTTTGACGGCAAAAAACCAAAGGTTCGGTTTCGACTCACCAGTGACACAATCAATCAGCGGGATGGATGGTACATTGATGATGTGAAAGTAATCGGCGGCAGTGACGGCGCCAAAAAGCCGGAACCCGAAGTTGAACCAGGACCGGAAACAATTGAAATTCCAGTGGATAACCTGAGTCAGTGAACTCAAGACAACCTGTATTAAGATGGAACTCTGGATTTTCCGGCTCAAGACTTTACCCATGGTTTGACTCAAGCGTTGACTCAAACCATTCCAGTGCAGCCAGTTGACCTTCACTTTCAAACTTCGCAATCACCTGACAAATCATTTCAGACATAAGCCCTGGCAAATTTTCGCTGGCTGAAATCACCTCATATCGGCTTTTCTGCAAAAGGTACATTTCAAATCCAGAGCGCAGCTCATAACGCCAAATTTCGGGGATACCAAGCTGGCTATACAGACCATCGGTTTGAATTTTCTGGGCTGAACTGCTCGTGATATCAATTTCAATAATCAGATCAGGCGGAGGATCGACAGCCAGATCAATTTTAATGGTGCGGGCAACCTGGGCAGCTTGTTTGATGTAAAATGACGCGTCAGGCTGGGCCGAACCGTCAACTCCTTTTTTCTCAAGCGTCATTGATCGGGTGCCGACAATCCGTTGTTTGTGGTACCGGGCGTGTATTTTGACAACTTCACACAACAATTCAATCAATTGTTCATGCTGTGAAGTTGGGCTCATAAGCTGTAAAACCCCTTTCCAATAGGTCACCCTGGGCACAGGCTGATCTCCCAAATCTTCCAAGAGACGTTGATGCGTTTCAGGCGAAACTCCAGAGATCACGATTCGCTGATCAAGACCATCAAGCTTGAAAATTGGCGGCACTAAAACGGCATTCATAAACACCTCATTTCCAAGAAAAAAGAGGACCAGCCCCATTTTACACAGGTATATTTGGCCCGGGCAGCAAATTTTGGTTGAAATTCTGAGATTCTTCCCCAACCATGACGACTCCATTACACCTCAGCATCATTCATCAACCCAAATTCTTCGTTCCTGGTTCCTGGTTCTTCGTTCCTGGTTCTTCGTTCTTTGGCCTTTCAAGGGTATTGATTCCTAAGTACCAGGTACCAGGTACCAGGCACCAGATGCCAACCTCCAGGCACATGACTTCAAATGAAACTTTCAGAATTGCATTTCGATCTTCCGCCTGAACAAATCGCTCAAGAACCGTGCCAGCGGCGTGATGCGTCTCGAATGTTAAAGCTTGACCGCCAGACCGGCACTTTTTCCGATCATCAGTTTTTTGAAATTGCCAATTTTTTGCGCCCAGGAGATGTCCTGGTCCTCAACAATACCCGTGTGTTCCCCGCCCGATTGCTTGGTCATCGGGAAGGATTTACCGGACGGGTTGAGGTCTTCCTTGTTCGTGAACAGGGCCCCAATCTCTGGCTCTCACTCGTCAAACCAGGCCGGCGAATCCCAGTCGGCACCAAACTCACGTTTGCCGATGGTCGTTTGCGCGGCGAAGTCGTCGAACGCACGCCTGATGGCCGTCGCATCATCCAGTTTCAGTCAGAGGAGCCATTTCACACCGTCGTTGATGCAATTGGTCAGACGCCGCTGCCGCCCTATATTCACCGGTATGCGTCAAGTGACGCCCGGCTTGACCGCGATACCTATCAAACCGTGTATGCCCGTGAACGCGGTGCGATTGCGGCTCCAACCGCTGGGCTGCACTTTACTCCCGAATTGTTGCAAAGCCTTCGAGACAATGGGGTTGAAATTGTTGAATTAACGCTTCACGTCGGGTATGGCACGTTTCAGCCGATTCAAACCGAAACCATCGAAGAACATCATCTTGAAGGGGAATATTTTGAGATTCCCCAAACAACGGCTGACCGTGTCAACGCGGCCAAACGCGAAGGCCGCCGGGTCATTGCGGTTGGCACCACCTCAACCCGCACTCTGGAAACGGCAGCCACAGTCACTGATGATGGCGTTGAACTCAGTGCCGGCAATGGAATGTCTGAACTCCTGATTTACCCAGGGTATGAATTCAAAATCCTTGACGGCCTGATTACCAATTTTCACCTGCCCAATTCATCGCTGCTGGCCCTGGTGTGTGCCTTCGGTGGGTACGAAACGGTGATGAATGCCTATCACCACGCGGTTGAGGCCAGGTATCGCTTCTTTAGCTATGGCGACTGTATGTTGCTGGTTTAGGGGTCAGGGGTTCCGGGTTCCGGGTTCCGGGTTCCGGGTTCCGGGTTCCGGGTTCCGGGTT
>CAZXCE010000116.1:0-16713 GCA_964639175.1 uncultured Clostridia bacterium | reverse complement strand
ACTTTCAAACCAACGCGGACTGCAATGCGAGCGACGTGATCGCCAAACGTTTTGGAGATCACCAGCTCATCGAGCTTTCAGTCTCGCGCACGGGAGACCTGCTGCTGGAGCGTTTTCTGGAGCGCCATCAGCTTCTCCTGCGGCCCATCACCCACCGTTCCCCGTAGTGGAATGGCTGGCGAGAAGTTGTTCATCAGTCGTGACAGACCGCTCCGCCAGGTGAAACCGATTTTATTAATAATAATAAAATTCGGAACTATTAAATGGCTTAAACAAATGTTCCATTTGCTTTGAGGTGATCCCGATTCCATTGTCACACACAGCAATCAAAACCTGGTTTCCAGCCAACCTGACCTGAACGTCAATCACCGGATTCGGAAGGCCAGCCAGTGCATCTGCCGCATTGGAAAAGAGATTTAAGAAAACCTGTTGCAAGGCCCTCGGATCAGCCAAAACAGCAATCGGGTCATCTGGCAGGTAAATCTCGATTTGGATATTTCGTTTGGCAAAATCCTCTTCAACCAGTCGCAGAAACTTTTCCAAGAATGAATGAATGACAACCGGTTGCAGCCTTGGTTTTTCGTGGAGGCTAAAGGTTTTCAGGGACTGGAGTAAATATTCGACCCGGCCAATTTCCGAAAACGAGCGCCCCAGATATTTATCTAAATCCGACCTGGGCGCCAGCTCTAAATTTTGTTGCAAAACGGTCAAGGCAACCTTGATTGAATTGATCGGGTTCCCCAACTCATGGCGGATTCCAGAAAAGATAAACCCCACGTTGTCCATCATATTGACGGCCTCAGCAATTGATTCAAGCCGTTTCTTTTCAGTTACATCCCGAAAGACCGCTACAAAGTTGATCGTTTCACCAGCCTTGTTTTTGATCGGTGAAACCGAAATATCTTCGTCATACACTGAACCGTCCTGACGTGTGGTTGAGTATTGGCCCTGCCATCCAGAGTCAACCGGGCCTCCGTGAAAAACTTCGCGCGCCAGTACCTGCCGATGAAATGTCATCAGTTGACACCCCAGGGCGTCTGCTCGGCGATACCCGGTCGTTTTTTCAAAGGCCGGATTGGCATACACAATCGTTCCGGCAGTATCGGTCAACACAATCGCATCCGCTGCCTGTTCAATGGCGGCATTGAGACGCAGCAAGTCAGCCTCAACCTGTTTCCGAGACGTAATGTTTTTGACGATGTGGACCCAGCCCAACCCAAAACCTCGTTCAGCCGAAATTTGATAATTGGTGATCTCAAACCATCCTTCGCGGTTGGTAAATTGAACTTCAGCGATTGGAAGGCGGAGCGGATGCCAGGTATTGAGTGGGACCTCGGGGTGGAGTTCAATCTGGAGAGAAGAAAAGAGTTCAAACAGATTTTCACCAACCATGTCCCGAACGTGCCGATGGAAGAAACTGGCGGCAGCATAGTTACATCGGCGGAGACGGTGGGAATCGTCTTCGAGCAAAATCAAGTCAGAAACTGTATCAACCGTCGCCAACCATTCCATTTCAGCCTGTTTGATCAGTGCCTGGGTGCGTTCTCGTTCACTGAGATCTTCGACCACCACCACGGTGCTGCCCGCACTGGGTAAGGTCGCCAGCCGGAGCCGAACAAAAATAATCTGTTGGTCAGCCCGTCGGAGGTTGAGTTCCTGTTCAGCCAGTTTCAGTTCAGTCACCCCTGACTGGCTTTTGCGACGCAGGGCCCCGATCTGACCAGGCAGGAGCAACAGCTTGGACAATGAGGCGCCCACCAAATCCTCGGCTGAATATCCAGTAATTTCACAGAGCCGTTGATTGACAAAGGTTAACTTGCCGCTGGCGTCAACCGCTGCAATTCCACTGGGAATCGTTCGAATGATCATGAGAAGAAAGGCATCGGCTGGATTGGATGCCTCAGTGATTTGTTTCTGAAGGGTGACATCCGTCTGGATTCCCACAAATTTGGTGATGGTTGAAGTTGTCGTGGCAATGGGGGCAATTGACAGGCGATTCCAAAACGGGGTTTTATCCCGCCGATAATTCTTGATCACGACGGTACAGGCTTCTTTTCTGGAAATGGCAGCCCGGAGCTGCTCAACGGTCTCTGGATCCGTATCCGGGCCCTGCAAAAACCGGCAATTTCGATTGAGCACTTCACCTAATGGGTAGCCAGTCAATTCACAAAATGCCTGGTTGGCAAAAACCAGGGGAGCATCCGGTAACGTGAGATCAACCATGACAAATCCTACCTGAGCCGCTTCAATCGCGCGCCCTTTGAGAGAGGAAATACCATCCAGGTTGGTGGTCAATTCAGCCTGTTTTTGGAGGGCACTGGCTCGTCGGCGCAGGTCTCGAATCACCAGCGAGAGAAAACGCTCTTTGCCAAGCTTGAGCAAATTTACGGACACCTCAGTCGGGAAAGGTCGCAATTCGCGGTGATGTCCCTGCACTTCCAGGAGAATCCCTTCCGTTTTGGAATGGGGAATTCTGAAATTTGGAAACAGGATGTAGATTGGCAGCCCTTCCAGACTGCCTGGATCATACCCAAACATGGTCATGACTGCCGCATTGGCAAATTGAATAATGCCGCTCTCAGTGAGGGTGATCACCCCATCGAGCGCCTGGTCAATCAGTGTCTGGCTGAACGTTGCCGGGACCTCGCCTCGAAATTCAACGCTGCCAGGCGTGAGGAGCCGTTTGATTCGTTGGCGCAGCACCGGCCAGTTGATTGGTTTAACAAAGTAATCAGCCACCCCAACCGCAAAGGCCTGATCCACAATGTCGGGTTCATTCACAGCCGTGATCATCATGACCGGGAGACGGCGGCAGCCTGGAAGTTGAAAAACCTGTCGCGTGGTTTCAATGCCATTGATTCCAGGCATCATCAGATCGGTCAGGATCAGGTCAGGCCGGGTTGTTTGTATCATCCGCAGGGCAGTTTCACCGTCCTCGGCTTCCTGAACTTGATATTTTTCTTTTTCAAGCAAGAGACGAATGATCCGGCGGGTGTAGGAATCATCATCGACCACCAACACCATAAACTGTTTCCGGGAACTTAATTTTTGGGTACGGAGCATAGCTTGGCTGGCGGGCAGGGCAAGTGGGGGGAAGTTGCCTGAAACCGGGTTGGCTGTGGAATGCAAGAGGGATTTTGCAGGAGGTTTATGAAAGCCGTCTCTGACAGTATAACCTGCACAGATTACGAGAGCTATAGATCCGTTGAAGCTTCTTCTCAAAAATAACACAAACTTCGGCGAGACCGCCAAAAGCACCCCAGTAAGGAGGATTCATATGGTGGCTGGATTAAACTTCACACTGGAGTTGGCTTAGCGGTCAATTCAACCTCGAAGCCCAGTTTCTCCAACCGTTTGACCAGCTTGTGTTTGACGTGCTCTTGATCGAGGCGGTCAAAATACTCGCCGCCTCATTTAGGTAGGCAACTCCTTTCAGCCGGGCTTTGGAGCTTTCAATTCAGGAATTTTCGGCCTTGAAAGCCGATGAACTGGCTGCATTGTCATTCGAGAAAAGACGCCGAGTCTTACCGTCTTTCGATGCTCACCCTGTCCCTGATCCCAACGCTGAGTATCCCTGGAGGTTGTAGCGAACAGAGAAACCAAAGGGTGAAATGTGCGATGAAATACTCCAACCGATTTTCCGCAAATGAAAAGCCTAGATTCCTGCATTAAAATGTAGATAAACTGATAGAAAATGCTTGAAATACAGACATCGTCAGTTTACTGTTGCGGATCAACAAATTGCCTGACCATCAAACCAATCCACTTTAACTTCATTGTCCTCAACTTTTTGGATTTTGACGGTGTTATCCCAACGCACCATCCACTAATTTCTAATTCTACGGATTAGTCTCCCTAATCCTGATTAGGATACATAAACTTTGATATTAAACCAGTTAAGTAATTTCAAAGGAGTGTTGTTCGTCCTCGACAGCCAGCAGAATAACTGAACCTGCGCCTCCTTCTGGCATCAGGTCAATTAACCATCAACCCTGGTTGAACAGTCGAAGTGTGCGCTTTTCCGCTTGCAAATTGAGCAATCGGATAAAGATCAATTCAACTGGAAAAAACACTAACAATTCTTATTTTCAAAAAAACAGTCATTCCTTTAAATCTCACCTGATCTCTACCAACAAGAAAGGGAGGGGATCAGTACGTTTCAAATCAACTGATCTTGAGGAGAAAACCCCATGCCCCCGATTACCGTCTCAAACGCGCTTTTACAGGAAGCCCACCAATATAAGCGAGAGCTTCTTGAACGAATGTTTGGCACAACGCCGCTTTTTCTCAGCCTGGCGCCAACGGTTTCTTCGCAAGCTGCCACAATCCTGAAACCTGGCAACAACATTACTGGGTTTGGATATGGCGCGAAGGAAACGCTTGGCGCTGGAACTGAAGAACTTGCCGTCCGGGTGTATGTTCGTTCGAAGCTGCCCAATTCCCTGCTGAGTGCCGGGGATAAAGTTCCATCCCTGATCAACGGGATGCCAACCGACGTGATTGCCGTGGGAGACGTGGTCGCCACCGCTCGCCCGGTGAAATGCGGTGTTTCAGTCGGACACGTTCACATCACGGCGGGAACACTTGGCTGTCTGGTCAAAAAAACCGGGCCATCAACCGGAGACCATTATATCCTCTCCAATAACCATGTCCTGGCGAATTCAAACGCCGCCAGCATTGGCGACGACATCCTGGAACCAGGACCGGCAGATGGAGGTACCAGTCGGATTGCTGAATTGACCGACTTTGAAGTGATGGATTTTGCCGGGAACGCCAACACAATGGATGCCGCCATTGCCAAAGTTGATCAGGTGGGGGATGTATTTCCGGAAATTGAAACCATTGGACGGGTGACGAATCCGCCAATGGCAGCGGCGCTGTACCAGTCTGTCCGCAAACATGGCCGAACGACCCGGCATACAGTCGGAGTTATTATGGATTTATCCGCCGATATATGGGTAAGATATGGAGGAAACCGGGCATGGTTTGAGGATCAAATCGGAATTATCGGTGCCGGAGGAAACTTTAGTGCCGGCGGGGATTCGGGTTCACTGATTGTAGACGGAGTGACGAAGCGTCCCGTAGCGCTCCTGTTCGCCGGAGGCAGCAGTACAACCTTTGGAAATCCGATTGAACCTGTTTTGTCGCGGTTTCAAGTTGAAATTTTGTAAAGAAGGAGGGTAGCTCCCAATGACTCTCATCGAACCGGACAAGCAGGCGCTTATGGCGGCCAAAGCGGAGTTGCGACGACAATTCAGGGATGTGCCGGGTGTCCAGGGTTTTGGAATCGGCGAACGCAGTGTCCGAGTCTACATTCAGGACACGAGCATCCGGCCCCAAATCCCGGAGCAGATCAACAACATTGACGTCGAATGCATCGTGGAAGGCGACATCCGCGCTCTGGCTCATTCGTAAAGTCTTATCTAAAAACAAAACCAGTAATATCCAAACCGCCGTTTGAACCTTTTCAACCGGCGGTTCATTTTTTTCTCCACTGTGCCTGTAAAAACAGGATTCTCGTTCGGAAACCCGGAAAGAGTGTTCGGTCGCCCGCACAGAAAACTCTCCAGATATTCTCGATGATTTTTTAAACTATTGAAAAATTTAGACTTATCAGATATGGATATCTTTGGCACGCCACGTGCTTATAGTCAGGACAAGCAATCACTCAAAAGATCAACTACCGGGTCTTCATTCAAAATGAAGACCCTTTCCCGAAAGGAGAAAATATGAGAACTCAGAATTACAACCCCGCAATTTCCTTTTCCACCCTGCGAGCTCGATCATTCGCCGGCTATGCCAGGCGAGGAATGTATAACCGGTCTACGTCTCGACCACGATGCCTGAATCTTCCAGTGATCAATCATCAACCAGCGGAAGCAGACACCGAAGGCCAGCTATCCTCAGAAGGTGAAGATGAAGAAGTTTGTAGTAAGGGCTCCAAAGTCAGGCTGAAAGCCAAATTAGTTCCTAACACATCCGTTTCCAGCTTGTCTTTGGAGCCTCTTTCTCCCTTCAACCTCCCCGGTGAACCAACTTCAGCTTGATCAAGGGGGCCAAGTGAACTTCCAAAAAAGCCAACCCAAGGGGTCGTTCCGGTTGAAGCTGCACTGCCAGCAAGGCAACTGTAGTTTGTAAATCGGAACGATTCTTCTTGTTTTTTGAGTCGCCCGTATCCCCATCCGCCAAAGTCATGTCAAACTTTTTCATAGAACTCACCGAACTCTCAGCCCGGCATTTGCCAGAGGTCAAACTTATCTCTTCTCTAGTGGCTTTCACTTGTGCGATAGGCTTTTTTGTCCTTCGTAAAAGCACCGAAAATGATAAAGAGGATCAAGAGATTGATTGGGCTGTTTACTTTCTGGGAGGCTTTTTTGCCTTTGCGGTTAGTTATCTCCTTCAATGGATTTTCCAAAAGTCACCGAAAGAAGTTTTAGATGTCATCTCAATTTCAGGGTCCGCTATAAATAATGTTTTCTTTTTTGCTGCCGCTACCGCACTATATTTAAAGTGTTTATCTCGCCGTGGATGGACCATCATCATCACAGTAATGACAATTCCAGCTTTATTCTCGATTGGGTTGAACTGGTTTGGAAAAGGGGCTGAATCTTTTAATCGCTCCCTTGATTCAATTCCATCTGTTTTTTGCCTGATGTATTTTGGCATTGCGTTAGGTGCCAATATCAACTATCAGAAAGAAAATCACCACTTAGAATATTTTTGGAAATTTGTTGCATATACAGTATCAATACTTTATTCACTTATATCCATCCTATATGTGATAGCCCCAATTCCCTTCTTTGCTCATTTGGAAAATAACATTTTGCTAAGATTTGATATTCATTTAGCAAAGGATCCAGCAAACATCCTCCAAGTTATTGATGGTCTTGACGCACTTGTAGTTTTGTTGCTTATACCTTTGAAATTTGGCTATTTTTTCGTTGCACTTATTGTGATGGTACGAACTCAGATAGTATGGTCACTAGATTCTACTCTTGAAATACTCGAAGCCTTAGCCAAAGCACATAATCATAAAGGGATTCTACAAATTCCAAAAATAATTAAGGAACGACTCAAGGTTAACACTGTTGAGTTTTCTATTCGCATTCCAGGCTCCAAATCTCCCCAAATACTTGTTTTTGATAGTTCTAATCAAAATCCAGATCCTAATAGGATTGAATTCATTGATTTACCCAAACTAGAAACTTGCACCGGGTATGTTCTGACAATAGTTAAAGGAATTTGGTTTGCTAACTTGAGAAAACATCCATTGTTTGCTTTATCTGAACTCATATTTATTGATGATCACAAACAATTTCAGGGTTTTCCAGATTGGAAACATGAAACTGAATCATTTATTGTGGTTCCAATAGTTTTTCAAAAGACGGCAATTGGGTACATTCGAATAAGAACAAATCATTCTTGGAGAATCACTGTCTTTGCCCGTAGTTATTTGTTAAGGCTTGCAACCCTACTTTCTCCATCAACACAATCTTACCGTGAACATGCTGCAACTAATCAATTTGGAATAGAGTTTGCTAAATGGCAGGTGGGCCGAGAACCAAATAGCGTCTTAAAAAGCGAAGAGGGAATTTTTAGTGATATAGATCAACTCACAGCAATGATCCAAAATACTTTATCTCCATTGAAAACTACAATATATATTGATATTGGATTTACAAAACTTCAATCAGAAAAATACCTTTTTCCAGACAAAAAAGATTACATTGATCAGTTCCCATCAGCTAAATTGCAACGAGAATTAAAAGTCAAAGGAACAGAGGAATATAAAGAACTCAGGATCGGAAAATTGATCTTAACAGTACCTAAACAACAAGAAGAGCTTAAGGAGATAAATCACCCAATATTAGGAACACACTATCTCCATCGCCGAACATTTGCAGCACTTACTTCGGATTATGTGCTCGATATATATCGAGATCACTTTTATATTGGAGTAAATGATCTTAGCATTAAATTCAATAATTCCAACACATTTGAAGATTGGGTAGCTCAGATAAAGCAAATCGTAGAATCCTTTGGAATCCAGATTACTTTCGCCAGAAATCCTGAAACTGGTAAGATTATTGGAAGCCAAAATGAGCCAGAGATTGAGCAATATTTACAATATAAGACAATTCACTTGTCTTTAAAAGTAGAAACCACTGTAGATTCAGTAACTCATCACCTAATTCAAAAAGTGGTAACCATTTCACTCCCTAAATCAAAAACTAACTTATGGTTTGGTATTAGCCGCGAAGGCTTTGGCTCAGAAATGGACCTTCCATCCCCCTGGAGAGTATTCCTTGAACGATTGGGGGAAGTTGCAGATATAAACCTGGCTGGAATCATTACTCAGCAGAAACTTCAAGAAGCAACTAAAGTTGAAGGACTTGCAGTTGCAGCCGTCACAATCGACACACTTTTTCACCAAATTGTGAATATTGTTCGAAATGTGTCATTATCCCTGCCGCTCTTGAAGAGTTCATTGGAAGATAACACGCTCACATCAACTGATGCAGAAATTGCTGAACTCATTCGAAAATTGCCTGAACAAACAAGGCATTTAGAGGAACTGGCAAAAAAGTTGAGAGGATTCACCCAATATGAGGGTCAAAAACCTTGCTTATTATCTGAAGCAGCGAAACATGCGCAAACTCTTTTGGAAGGAAGCCTAAAACTTCGAAAGATTCAACTCCAAATCCAGGTTCCAGATGACCTCAAGATTGATTTTCCACTCAATGTTGCGTCAATGACTGTCTCAAATTTGGTTATGAATGCCAGTGATGCAATTAGTACGATGAGCATTCGCCGCGATGGAAAAATTCAAATTGTAGTTCAGGACTCTGGTGACTGGATTCACTGTCAGATAATTGATAACGGCCCTGGTATCCCTGAAGAACAACAGAACGCAATATTCGATCTGGGCTATTCCACCAAAAAGGACGGGAGAGGCTGGGGACTGTATCTTGTGAAAAGAGCCATGAGAGAAAACGGAGGTAAAGTTGAGCTAACTGAATCTCAACCAGGATTTACTGAGTTCTCCCTCATATTCCCAAAATTGAAAAAGGAACATACCAATGACACATCCAACCAATACTCAATCACTACTCCCCCTGAAAAATAGAGTCCCAGGAAAAATCCTGATTGTCGAAGATGAACTTGGTCAGCGATTGGCTTACACCAAAGCGTTGCAAAAGTGTGGATTTCAAGTAATTGCCCCAAAAAACATTAAGGAGGTCAGAAGACAGGCTCAGGAGCTTGGCGATGAACTGGCCGTAGCCCTCTTGGACATGAGATTAATTGAGCCGGAGTATGAAGACCCTAATAACCCAGGATTGACAGGTGCTGACCTTGGGTTAGAAATTCGCAGAGAACGAAAAAGGGCAGGAGACCTATCATCTCAACAATTTGTGATTTGCTCAGCCTGGCAGAAAATCGAATACTACAAAAGTGCAGTCCAACTGGGTGTTGCAGCGTATTTATTAAAAGATGAGCTAATTGGAATAGCTGGACTGGCTCGACTCGTGAGCCACATCCGAGCATTATATTTGCGGTGGGCAATCGAGACCGATTGCCTTGGCAGTTCACAACTCTTAAAAGAAATTGCGCTTACCTCTCGAAACCAGGAAGAGAGTATCGTCAGGTTTTGTCAGGAAATAATCGCCCCTCGACTCGAAGAAAGTTTGGGAGCGCCATTTGTGATTTTGTTAACCGACAACAAAGGTACCAAATGTTGTGCTGGGAATATAGATGTGCCTCAAGGGTATTCTCGGGGTTTAGATGATATTCAAGTGATGACCTTTGTTGAGTTTAAGGGAACTGAGCCATTTATTGTCAATGCACAAGATTCTTTTTGGTGGGAAAGACTCAGCCAAGACTTGTTGCTCAAATTAGATGGAGCAGCTTTTATCCCGCTCTCAATCCGAGAAATAAAACTGACCATTGGCATTATCAAAGACAAATCGCAGGAAACTCAATTCACCGAAGATACAAAAGAATTGGGAAAAGTTATTGTCCAGTTTTTTAATCGAACTCTCATTGAACTAATTATCAAGCTTTTATCGGAGTTTTCCGAAAATTCAGGTGAGATGAAGGGACTGGCAAGATTATGTTCCCACGTAGGTCAGGAACAATTGCAGTTAATTCCTAAGGTGAAAGAAGGTAACATGCAGGCACTAGACGAGCTTCAAAGCTTGGCTGAAGATTTACGAACCACTGGAAACTTCCTTCAATCCTTAAACGCTGAAGACCCTCATTCTGCCGATAGAGAGGACGTACCGTTAGCAGGATTTATTAAAACTGTCGTCAACAATCTTGGCTTGAAACTTGATTATCAGGTGGAAGGCGACTGCACACTTTTTATAACTCGCGAAGATCTGTACATTATCATCTCGCGGCTTTTTCAATGGTTTGAACGCCGAGGAACTGATACCAAAGGGGGTAAAGCCCAAGTTACTGTTTGGTGCAGCGAAACAATTCATACAGCACAACTAATCTTTGAAGATCAAAGTTGGTGTCTCCCTCAATATGTACGTGACCGTCTGTTTGCTCCTTTTACTCAGGGAAGAGCTTTTCCATCAGCCAAAGGTCCTGTTCCTGGAAAAGAAAGGGAAGGGGAAAAAGATCAGCCAGGTCGGTACTTACCCTTATACCTTTCGGGAAAGCTTGTTGAAATACGATATAAAGGGAAGATCGAAGACAAAACGGATGAGTTAAAAATTGAACAAGATAAACAAGATATAAATTTTGGCCATCGTTTTGTTTTAACTTTCCCAAAACAGAAATAGGGTTGGGGAAAAGGAGTTGACGTATGCCTGTTTCAGTATTCGTCCTGGCTACAAATTCCCCCAGTCCCATTGCTTTCTGGGATACCAACCCAAACTTCATTCGCAAGACTGGAAGTACTCCCACACCGGCTGTCTTTTGGAAGGAAACTAAGCCAAATTCAACTCATAGGGCTGAAAGTGCTCCGACTCCTTCTGTTTACTGGAACGAAATTGACCCTGAACTGAAGAAGTGGTCTAAACTTCATAGAACCTTATTCCACCGAAGTAAGAACCAACTTACAAATCCTTGTTCCAATACCAATCCTGAGCAGTATTTGGTCTTCCTTTGTTTTCATAAAGATACAATAAAAAATAACTTCCCGCTGTCTTACTACCAAAGATTAATTTGGTGTGCTCAAAACTATGCCTGGGGTGCCAAAGTAATCATGGTTATTAGCCAGGAAGCTTGTCGTTTTGGTGATACCTCTGAAGAGCAGAAACAATATCTTCACAATTGGCTTCGAAGAATCTTCCCAGTTCAACAAGAAAATCAAGAAAACCCACTCACTCAAGATGAATTGAAAGAATTATATGAGGGGTATCTCACTCCAATTTCCGGAGAAGAGCAAATACACTATTTCTATGCTGATGATCTTATTGAATTACCTGAAGAGAGTTTTGAACTCCTCAACAAAAATGAGGAACACAAATTTTCAGAAATTCTTTACCTTGTTTATTTAGAATCAATCGAGCGGGTAAAACAATTAAAAAATGTGTTTCACAAGGACTGGAACCTATGGATTCCTCAGGATTCTCGAATGGAGGACTTTTTCCCTCCAGAAGTTAAAAACCTGGGCAAACACCTGGGTCATGGAGAAGTTCAACTCATAACCATAGCTCATATTGATCAGCAAACTCCGATTTGGCTTACGCCGAGAAAACAAGAAATTGGGCTGGTTATTTTGTGTAATAAAGGACAATTCAATTCGAATTTAGATACGAAGTATGAGTTTTGGAATAAAGGGAAGAAACTGATTCAGACCAGAGGTCCTCTGGAATCAGTGTTCCTCTGTATGCATATCCAGAAGCAAATCCAGCCGGAAAAAAAGAGGATTGGAAAAATTGAACACGTTGAACCAGTTGAAATCATAAAGCCAAACCAATTACCACCTTTCACCGCAAAATCGGAACAAAATGAGCCTTTTTTATTAATCTCAAGTTCATTTGATGCTACCGATGATCAACGATATCTCATAAATGCATCAATTCAAGTTGCCCGAATCAAACGAATGCTCCCTTTCGGGTTCAACGTACAAATTCATCCTGCATTAAATGGAGAAGAACTTGAAAAATTGATAAGCCATTCCCATTTGAAAAGTAAATCGCTCACGGTATGGGTCTATATCGGACATGGAGAAAAAGGTAAGCTTCAAGCTGCAGGACCTGTCCGGGAACCTACTTTATATTGGCTTGATCGGTTTACGGGGTACCAGAAAGAATTACCTCTCGTAATCTTTTGTGCCTGCTACTCCGCAGAGATTGCTCATCAGTTTGCAGCTTCAGGGGTTGGAGTGGCTATTGGTTTTAAAAACCAAATTGTAGCTGAGCATTATCAGGTTATGTGTGAAGAAATTGTTCCTGTCGCCATACGATCAAATGGTGATCCCCTGGCAATCATTGAAGCCTACCATAGGGCCTGTTTGCTATTGCGAAAGGTAAAAGTGGCCGGGTATCCTGATTATGACCCTGGCCCGGTTGCTTTTCTCCAAAGATAATACAAATTTATGAACCTCAACCTGTTTACAGAATCAGAATTTCCAAGCAGTGATTTAGTTCGGCTGTTTAAGGCTGAAGAAATCAGAGTTGAGGTATGTCCACTTCATCCACTTCCTGTAAAACGTACTGTTTCTGGCCAATTTACAGCCATTGTCATCCGCGAACCCGCGATTACTGTTTTAGCACGCCCATTCATTGAATCCAGTACATCATTTATTCTTTGTTCCCCACCTGTCACAACTCCAGCAGACCGAAAGCTATTGAGAGACCAGGGAGTGACAAACTTGATTTCGCCGCTTTCCTGGTCGCCCACGGATGTCTTTGAACGGATTTTGGCTGAACTGTTTCTGTTAGGCGCCGTCCAACCCTTTGAGTTTGGCCGACTTCGTGGCGCAACCCAAAAGATGCAACGGCTCTATCGAGATATTGCTACGCTGGCACCATTTGAAGATACAGTATTGATTTTGGGAGAAACCGGGAGCGGTAAAGAACTCATTGCTCAAGAGTTACACCGGTTAAGCGGGCGTCCGGGTGAAATTCTGGCTCTTAATTGCGCAGAACTGAGACCCGAATTGATGGGAAGTGAGCTTTTCGGCCATGCGGCAGGGGCATTCACCGATGCCCGCCAGGATCGCAAAGGGTTGTTTGCCGAAGCTGGCGAGAATACTGTTTTTCTGGATGAAATTGGGGATCTGGATCGAACAGCTCAAGCCCAACTCTTACGCGTCCTTGAAGAACGCAAGTTTCGGCCTGTCGGTGCCAATAAATGGGTCGAATTTCGGGGGCGAATCGTCCTCGCAACTCATCGAAATCTTGAAGCAGCGTGTGAAGAGGGAAAATTTCGCTATGACTTGCTCCAACGGATCAAAGGATTCACGCTCGAACCTCCTCCATTGCGCGAAAGACGTGCTGACATCCCCTTACTGGCCCGTTACTTTGTTGAGGAATGCAAAACGAGCCGTGGATACCGAAAAGATTTAACCATTTCATCAGCGTCGTTTGATGCCTTATTTGGGTATGATTGGCCGGGAAATGTTCGCGAACTTCGAGCTGTGGTCCGAAAAGCTGCCGCCTATCCGGATGGAGTCGGAACGATCAATGCCACGGTCTTCCAAGATTTGGCACGGCCCAAAGCAATTCAACCAGTCAAGAACTCCATCTCCTTTGATCCGGCCAGCGAAAGTTTGCGGGAAGTTCTGTCGCGTGCCCAAACTCAGTATCTTCGTGCAATTCTGACACTTACTGGCAATAATAAAGAAGAAGCAGTCAAACGATCTGGATTGAGCCGAACTCAATTCTATGAAAAATTGAAAGAACTTGGAAAATCAGAGGCCGAAGTTGACTAAAGCACCTTCTGTTTGGCCCTGGTCTTCCCTCACCAACTCATCCAATAAAGGAAAGATCCAGTTTAACCCGCCTCATTCATCTGGTTTCCCTCAACTGAATCGCCTGTCAGTACCATTTCACTCCTGGCTGCACTAAAAACGGAACTCGCCGCATGACTTCACTGGAGCTGGATACTCATCAACCAGATTGGTTTTCACACCAAAAAATCCAGGGTTGGCATTTCATCCTTGCGTGAGACTGGTTTATAGTTTTCCGGCACTCCTTTCATCTCAGTCACAGTTTCTATTTTTCACCGCAGGAGGAATTCCGGAGCTATGTCGGTTTCCTTTCCCCATCGAATCCTGGTCTGGATTGGCCTGACATTTCTGTTTTGGGGGACTGTACCCGGACTGATGGGAGGATCGGTTCAACCAGGTTCGAGGCTTCAAAACCAACCGACAACTCCTGCCACTCAGCCTTTTTTGCCTGTGACCACTCAAAATCAACTTGAGGAAACTGCTTTTCCTGAAGGCCGCCCAACGTTTCGGTGTTTTTCCAGTCCCGACGGAATTCCTCAAATGACCATCCAGTGTATGGCCTGTGATGCACGGGGCTACCTCTGGGTCGGAACCCAGGATGGAGCCGCCTACTATAATGGCCGAACCTGGACTCCGGTTCATATGCCCAACCGGACAGCTTCAAATTATGTTCTTTCACTGGCGACAACGCGTGATGGCAGTATCTGGTTTGGTACCAATGGCGCCGGACTGGCTCGGTTAAAGGATGAGCAATGGACGGTTTATGACACCCGCACCCAGACCTTGCCCAGTGATCAGGTGTTTTTTCTGTTGGAGACAATCACTCCCGCCGGCGAATCAATCCTCTGGGTTGGAACTGATGGCGGTCTGGTTCAATTCGCGCAAGGGAAATGGACCGCATCCACGCCCAAAAATTCAAAAATGCCGGGCGGGCGGATTCGAGCCCTGGCTGAACTTAAACACCCAGACAACACAACTTCGCTGTGGGTCTCCTTTTATGGAAATGGGCTAGCTTGCCTCAGAAATGGCGAATGGACCCATTTCACACCCCAAAATTCACCTTTACCCCAACTCTTTCTCCGTGGATTGTGCGCTGGAACGTCGTTTCGCAAATTGCCGGCACTCTGGATTGGCACCATTGGCGGCGGGTTGGCATGCCTTGAACTCCAAACCCGTGATGGAAACGAATCCTGGAACTGGACCATCATCAATAGCCAAAACTCTCCATTACCCAATGATTCGGTCTGGTCTGTCCTGCAAACGACTTCAGCAACTGGAACTCCCTCGCTCTGGCTGGGCACGATGGGAAGTGGACTGGTTCATATCGAACCACAACCAGCTTTTTATTCAAATCCACCTGCCGCTGCTTCTTCCTTTGGCGCGCCCTGGTTTAAATGGTCAACGTTCAATACCCAAACCTCAACATTACCCGAAAATCAGGTAATCAGCCTGCTGGAGCCCGACACCGATCAAAAAAGAGTTCTTTGGGTTGGAACCGCCGGGGGTGGACTCGCCCGGTTGGATAAATCCCAATGGAAAGTTCTGGATCCAACCAATTCGCCACTGCCTGACAAACAGGTGTGGGCCTTTTTGGAAAGTGTTTCCCCGCGTGGGCGCCCGGTGTTTTGGGTTGGAACCGGAAATGGGCTCGTCCGCTACGAATCTGGCCAATGGACGACTTTTACCACCAGCAATTCCGGGCTCCCCAACAATATTGTCAGTTCCCTGGCCGAAACGGTTTCGAAAACGGGAGAACGAACGCTGTGGGTCGGAACCTCTGAAGGCGGCCTGGCCACGTTCCTCAATGAACAATGGACGGTTTATAACACCAGCAACTCACCGCTCAAAAGCAACAATATTTTATGTGTCCTGCCAACGGTCCTGGCTTCAGGAGAAACGGTCATTTGGATTGGTTCCAATAGTGGGGGATTGTCCCGGTTTCAGCAGGGAGTGTGGACCGTCTTTGATACAACCAGCTCAAGCCTGCCCCACGATTCGGTCTTTTCATTGCTCGTGACCCGTGGCCTCGATCAAAAACAGTTCCTCTGGGTAGGAACCCGAGGCGGAGGCGTCGCCCGCATCGAAATTGATTCGCTGGACAAACCCTGGAAAATATTCAATACCAGTAATTCAAAGCTTCCGAGCAATTATGTCTTGTGCCTGCTGGAATCAGTCACCGGGACCAACTCATTTTTGTGGATTGGGACCGGGAGTGGCGGTGTCTGTCGGCTGAATCCAGACGTTCCCGATGATCCCTGGGTTGTCATGTCTGATGCAACATCTCCGGCCCTCCCAAACAATATCATTTATCGGATGGCCAAGGATCAAAAGGAAAGGTTGTATTTCTGTACCAACAAGGGCATCACCCGTCTAACAGCGAAAAATCCTGCTGATCTGTCAATTACAAATTATGACCTGTACACATTTGACACCAATGACGGCCTTCCCAGTGAAGAGTGCAATACTGGCGCCAGTGTGGTTGATAGCCGGGGTTATATTTGGGTCGGAACCGTGAAGGGCGTCGGGGTCTATAATCCCAACCTGGAAATCAACAGCCAATTGACCAAACCACTGATTGTTGAACGAGCATGGCTCAATGGAAAGGAGGTCCAGTTACCGGAACTCACTTCGCTCCAGCATAACCAAAACAACCTGTTGTTTGAATTTGCCCTCCTCAGTTTTACCCACGAAGCCACTGTCCGGTATCAGGTCCAGCTCGAAGGATTTGACCCGTCAAAATCAGACTGGACCACGGTACATCGTAAGGAATACACCAACTTAGGGGCAGGAAACTACACGTTTCG
>CAZXCE010000115.1:0-16723 GCA_964639175.1 uncultured Clostridia bacterium | reverse complement strand
GGAACCCGGAACCCGGAACCCGGAACCCGGAACCCGGAACCCGGAACCCCATCCTAATCTTCGTCTTTTTCTTCCGAGCCGAGATATTTCAGGCCGCGGTCGTCCCAACTCCAGTAATCACGAACTCGGGTTCGATTCCGTCCGGTGCTAACAATCACGATGCGTGGGCGTTGGGCTTCAGTCCCAGGTCGGATGCGGAGCCGAATAATATCGCGAAGTGGCAGTGAGGTATCGCGGGCCGAAATGACCAGTGGGTAGGTTCGGCTCCCGATTTCAACCACGCCTTTGGTGACGCCACGGCGGTCATATACCACGACCAGATCATTGCCGCCATTGCCGGTCACATCGCCACGGATAGCCTGCAGCACCCGTGCTCCAGATTCACGCATTTTGGAAAGGAGTTGCTCGGCATCGCGGCGCACAGCCACTGTATCGGCGCTGCTTCCGCTTGACGTATTCCCACTATCCGCCGTGTTGCTGGCAGTGCCGGTCAACCGTCGTTTCATCGTGTCGTAGGCAGTGGTTGACCGAATTCCACGCTGGTTTGTTCCCGGCAGGTTTTCTTTGATTTCGCGCTCAGTGTTGGCCAGTCGTTCGGCGGCTGGCGGGTGCGAAGCAAATGCCTTTTCAAGGGCACCGGGTTGTTTGCCCAGTGAAGCCAGCAACCTGAACATATTGTTCATTTCATCGGTGTTATAGCCAGTGTCTTTTAAATCGTAGAGCCCTAAATAATCGGCTTCACGTTCGGCATCGCGCGAACGTTTGAATAAGTATCCGCCAGCCAGCAATTGTGTTGCCAGTTGCGTGACATTGCCCAGCGCGCCGTTGCCAAGGATGGCACCCGCAATCCCAGCCAAAATACCCAGGGTTTGGGCGCGTTTGATCTGGTCGCTGACGTGATAGCCAACGTTATGACCGATTTCATGGGCCAGCACCGAGGCAAGCTGACCTTCGGAAGTGGTACTTT
Organism: uncultured Clostridia bacterium; assembly: GCA_964639175.1. GTDB lineage: Bacteria > Acidobacteriota > Blastocatellia > Chloracidobacteriales > Chloracidobacteriaceae > JACQXX01. The sequence continues at coordinate 15,756 of CAZXCE010000115.1, read as the reverse complement.
TCAAAAGGCCGGTATAGACGTAAACCCTTCCACCACCTGGAGTAAAAGCATTGATCTGGTCGTTGTCAATCAGGTAGAACTGATAGGGTAAATCCGGGCGTTCTGATTTAGCGGCAATGCGTTTGCCAAGATCGTTGAGGTACCCAACCATTGCCTGGTCGGTGACAAACCGGTTTGTCTTGGCAATTTCATCATGAGCAGCGGCGGCAAACTTTAATTCATCGTCCTGGCTCATGGCCCCTTTTCCTCGTTCGCGATTGCGAAACTTGTTATAAGGATTCTCTTCGACAAAGGCGGCAGGTACAGCCGGTGTGAGAGTGGTAATACACAATAAAATCAACAAAACGGAGACAATACGGCGCTTAAATGTGGTAGATTGAGAGTTCATAGGCTGTGTCCCTTGGAGATAAGTGAGATATGTAGCGGTACGATGACATTGATTAAAAACAGGGTTGCAGCGATGATAGCAGTTTAGAACCACACACGTCTAAATCGTTTTTCCCCACCTTACCCAATATCTTTACTCATTCTGATGACAACGCCGCTTTGATGCATCTGGGTGAGCACTTCCATTGCATTTTTAAGCCAAATTTTGACTGCACAAGGAGCCTTCGAATTATGCTCGGACAGATGATGGATTATCCATTGACCATCACTTCACTTTTGAAACGTGCACACAAACTCTTCCCGGATCGTGAAATTGTCACTCGTCTCCCTTCGGTTGCCATGCACCGTTATACCTATGGCGACTGTTATCGTCGGGTGTGTCAACTGGCCAATGCTCTCAAGCGCCTTGGAATGGAACCGGGTGAGCGGGTCGGAACATTTGCCTGGAATAACTATCAACATCTGGAACTGTATTTTGCCGTGCCCTGTAGCGGGGCCGTCATTCACACGCTCAATATTCGGCTTTCCCCCGATCAACTGGCCTATGTCATCAACCACGCTGAAAACAAAACCATTTTTGTTGATTACTGCCTGCTTCCGTTGCTTGAGCGAGCCGTTGATCAAATCAAAACGGTTCGTCAGTACGTGTTGATCGGTGCTCCGCCTGATGTCGAGACATCGCTTTCGCCAATTTTGCACTATGAAGATTTGCTGGCCGGTGAAACCGATGATTTCCGCTGGCCCGAACTGGACGAACGTTCGGCTGCCGGGTTGTGCTACACCTCAGGCACAACTGGCAATCCCAAGGGCGCGCTCTATAGCCACCGATCACAGTTTTTGCACTCGGTTGTGGCGGCCCTGGGGGATGGGATTGGAATTTGCAATCGTGATTCGGTGCTGGCGGTTGTCCCAATGTTTCACGCCAATGCCTGGGGATTGCCCTATACCTGCGCCATGCTTGGCACGAGACTGGTCTTGCCGGGACCACACCTCAAACCAGCTGATCTGGCTGAGCTGATTCAGGATGAAAAAGTAACGGTTGCGGCTGGGGTGCCAACGCTCTGGATTGGTCTACACCAGCATTTAAAAGCTCACCGGTATGACATCAGCAGCCTCCGAGTATTGTTAATTGGTGGCGCTGCGGCACCGCTTGGCCTGATTCAGGGATTTGAAGAGGACTTTAATGTTCCTGTGATGCATGCCTGGGGGATGACGGAATTGTCTCCGATGGGCACCAATTCGGGGTTACTCAATGATCAACCCACTCTGACCCGTGAAGAACGCTATCAGCGCAAGCTTCGTCAGGGGTCACCCGTTCCCGGCGTCGAACTGCGAATTGTGGGTGAAGATGGGAAAGAACTTCCCTGGGATGATAAAGCCGTTGGAGATTTGCAGGTTCGCGGCCCGTGGGTCGTTTCATCCTATTTCCGCGATCCCAGCGGAGACGCCCAGTTTACTGAGGATGGCTGGTTTGTTACTGGCGATGTTGCCCGGATCAATCCTCAAGGCTCAATGCAACTCACAGATCGCAGCAAAGACCTGATCAAGAGCGGTGGCGAATGGATTTCCAGCGTCGCGCTTGAAAATGCCCTGATGTCGCATCCAAAAGTGTTTGAAGCGGCGGTGATTGCCATTCCCAATGAAAAATGGACTGAGCGACCGCTGGCAGTTGTGGTGCCCCAGCCTGGGCAAATTCCAACCCATGATGAATTGATTCACCATCTGGCGGATCAATTTGCGAAATTCTGGTTACCCGAAGAAATCCGGCTGGTACCTGAAATTCCGAAGACCAGCGTGGGGAAATTTGACAAGAAGGTTCTTCGGCAACGCTATGCCGACGGAAATCTGTAATTCTTTTGGAGTGCGGTGGCTTGACACCGCTTTGGCATGGCACATTTTGTTTCAGGTGTGTGCGTCAAAGTGACTCGATTTTGGTGGAACTGAGTCTTTGAAAGCTGAAAAGGCGGGCAATCCTGTCACACGAAGGACTGGAACAGAGGTTGCTCTCTATTTTGGAATCTCCAAAACTGAACTTGTTGGGGGTTCAGACTGTGCCTTTCAGGTCGAAAATGAAACCGCTTGTCCGACAGTGGTGCCGGATATCCAAAGATGCTTACGTCCGGAAAAATCTTGTGTATTCTCTCGGCGTCTTGAAGGAGACCCAGCAGTCTGAAAAAGATTGGAAGTGTTTTCGGTGGGATTGAGTTCGTTCTGACTGCTGGGTAATCCTTCTCCGATCTTTGGCACTACCCTTCGACGCGCCACACATTGTTGCTCAATTTTGTGAGGAGTTTGTATGAAGGTATTCTTTCCACTCGCCAAACGATCTTTTCCCCTCGCTTTTTTTCTCCTCATTGGTTTTTGCCTCTGGTTTACTTCCGCTCAACCTCACATCTCAGCCCAGGCCACACCTCAGATTTCAACTGTTTCAATCAAAAACACTACGTTGCTGGTCAAAGGCCAGAACCTGACGGCTGCCGCCATCGAAGTTGATGGTGCCAGACTCGACGATACCAAAGCGGCGGCTTCTGGAAAAAAACTCAAATCCAAACAAGGTGGAACCCTGGCCCCAGGCTCGTATATTGTGACCGTTCGCACCCAAAGTAATCAGCGGTCAGCCCCAGTTATTTTCGACAATCAAGTTTCACAACCGCCCAAAGTCACCCTGGCTCTGACGGCTGTCAGTGTTCAGTTGCCGGCTGGCACGACATTGCAAGTTACTGCAACGGCTCGGGATGCGGCTGGTGGCGAACTGACCGGAGTCAATTACACCTGGCGGAGTACCAACCCGGCTGTCGCCACGGTGAGCCCCACCGGGGTGGTCTCTGGTCTGGCGGAAGGTACAACTCAGGTGGTGGTTTCCGCCTTGCGAAACGAAGCCCTGCTGGAAATAAAAGTGCTTGGTGGTGAATCAGGAACACCAGCCAGCATCACGGTGATTCCAGCCAATCCAGTTCTCAATGAAACTGAAACGTTGCAACTCAAGGCTGAAGTGCGCGATGCGTCTGGCAATGTGGTTGCCGATGCGCCCGTGACCTGGAGTTCCGACAATACTTCGCAGGTGGCAATTGATGCTGGTGGAACGGTTCAAGCCGTCAAGCGCGGCTTTGCGGCAGTCACCGCCAAAAGTGGAACGCTCCAAACCATTGTTTCGGTGGCGGTGGTGAAGGTTGAATCTGGAAACCCAGCCAGCTCAGGTGGTCCGGGGGAAGTTCGGACCGACCTGGCAAACCGGGTGTATCAAACTGATCTGGCCCAGCACGTGGTGCGGCGTGGCGAATTTGGCAAACCCCTGGAAGTCTACACCGGGGAAGTGAACGCTCCTGGTCGTTCAGATGGAACACTGGCTCAGGCTCGATATAACGGCCCGCTTGGAATCGGGATTGATAATCAGGATGGTGATGTTTTCCTTGCTGACACCGCCAATCAGGTCATTCGCTCAATCAGCAGTCGCAATGGTCGCGTCGTGACTCTGGCGGGTGTTGCCGGACAGGCCGGGTATCGCGATGGTCCGCTGGACCAGGCATTATTTAACTCGCCGCGTGGTGTGGTGATGTCGAGCGATGGCAATGTGTATGTCGCCGATGGGCTCAACCATGTGATTCGCGTGATTGATACGCGTCGAAAGGAAGTCCGAACGCTGGCGGGTTCGCCAGGGGTCTCGGGGTTGGCTGATGGATCAAAAGGGAATGCCCGTTTTAACCAGCCTCAAGGACTATCACTCGATACTTCAAACCGCAACATCGTGGTGGCTGATACCGCCAACAACCGGATTCGACTGGTAACGCCCGAAGGGCAGGTCTTAACCCTTGGTGCCCTTACTGGATCCCGGAAACCAGCCTATAACCAGTGGCAACACCGGTCATCCGCCACATTGGCGGCGCCAGGTTCAGATTTCCAGAAAACATTTCAGGCGCAAGGGGATACCTCACTGGTGCTTGATCAGCCGCGAGCTGTCAGCGTTGATAAAATTGGAACGATCTATGTCACCGACAGTCAGGGCGTTCAGGTTCTTCCAACGCGTGGCGGGCGGGCATTAGGGCAGTTTCCGCTGGCTGATTCGCGCACATTGGGGAGCGTGAGCGGTGTGACGGTTGCCAGTGTTGAAGGCAATTTTGCTGGCGGTACCCGCGCCAATGCCGTGGTGGTCAATTCACAAGTCAATGGCCAGTCCCAACTGGTCCGGGTGACGGTTGGGGTGCCCAGCATTTCAAGTATTTTGCCCCAGTCAGCCCCAGTCGGAGGCGGTACTGAAGTGACAGTGGCAGGCGTCAATTTCACGCCTGACATGCAGGTCTTTCTGGATGGTGCGGAGGTCAACACCCTCAATATCGAAGGTTCAACCCAGTTTACATTCGTCACACCAGCATTGACTGAAAGCGGGTTGCGAACCTTGACCGTTCAAGGGCGTGGCGGAAGCCGACAATTCCCATTTTTCTTAAAGCCTCCAGCCTTTGATGACATTGGTCCGGGCGACATCACCACGTTTGTGGGTGGGACGACCTATGTTGGTGATGGCGGTGAAGCCATTCAATGCACCCTGGCTGGACCTTCTGGATTGTCAATTGATGCTGAAGGAAATTTATTGCTGGTTGATAGCTACAATAACCGCATCCGTCAGGTGGATTTTCAAACCAATCTGATTACCTCGATTGCCGGGCGCGGCACACTCGGGGCGACTGGCGATGGCGGGTCAGCCCTGCAAGCCAGTCTCGGTACGCCTGAAGATGTCATCACTGATTTTGACGGCAATTTCTTTGTCAGTGATTCAGATAATTTCCGCATTCGCCGCATTGATGCCGTGACCGGAAAAATCTCGACATACGCTGGGGGAGAGGAGGGATTTGGCGGTGATGGTGGCCCGGCCACCGAAGCCAAACTGGGCCGACCTGCTGGTCTGGCGTTGGATGAAGAAGGAAATCTCTATATTGCCGACCCTGAAAATCAACGCATCCGGCGTGTTTCACCAGAGGGAGTCATCACCACGATAGCTGGAATCGGAAATAGAGGATATTCCGGAGATGGTGGCCCGGCGGTGCAGGCGTTATTGAATGCTCCGACTGATGTCGCGGTTGACGAATCCGGCAATGTGTTTATTGCTGACGAAGGCAATAACTGTATCCGGCACATTGATCCAACCGGCGTCATCACCACGCTGGCTGGTCAGGGATTTGGGCCAACCCTGCGCTCCCCGCACGGCATTGAATATGCTGGTGGTGGATATTTGCTGATTGCTGACACGTTCAGTTCCTGTGTGCGGGTACTTGAAATCAGTTCCGGGTTGCACTTTGTGGTGGCTGGTCGGGAAGGGCAGTTTGGCATTTCAGGTGATGGTGGCCCTTCAACCGATGCCTTGCTGAGTGGCCCAACTCATATCACGCTGGATGGAGCTGGGAATCTTTATATCTCCGATGCTTTCAATAACCGCATCCGTCGGGTAGATGGCGAGACATTGACGATCAGTACCTATGTTGGAACAGGTGCTCTTGACTTCCTTCCTGACGGATTGCCAGGGGCTGTCTCGCGGTTGTATTACCCCGAAGGATTGCATCTTGATGGGCAGGGCGGCCTCTATATTTGCGAACCGTATATTGGACGGGTTCGCCGCCTGGATATTTCTTCCCAAAGCCTGTCAATTTTTGCCGGTGTGTTTGATTTTGATAAACCGGCTTCGGGTGATGGCGGGCCAGCCCGTGGAGCGGCACTGGTCTCGCCTGCACGGACCGTCGCTGATGCTCAGGGGAATGTTTATATTCTTGACAATGAAGATGGCGCCATCCGGCGAGTGGATGCGGCTACTCAAACCATTTCAACCTTTGCCGGAAATCCAAATGGGAGTTTGTCTGATGGGCAGAAAGCCACAGACTCCCGGCTGGTCTATCCGATGGGGGCTGCCTTTGGGCCAGATGGAAACCTGTATTTTGCTGAGGCTGGAACAAATCGGGTTCGGCGCGTGGTGATGGCCACCGGGATCATCGAGACAGTGGTTGGACGCTCAGCCGTTCAAGGATTTAGTGGAGATGGCGGCCCGGCCATTACAGCCCAACTTTCAGCGCCGTTTGATGTGGCGTTTGATCGTACCGGTAGGCTCTATATTGCGGATGCCGGGAATCATCGAGTACGAGTGGTGGACCCGTCGGGTCGGATTTCAACCCTGGCCGGGAATGGTGAAACCGGGTTCAACGGCGATAATCGTCCGGCAAGTATCGCCAGCCTGACGTTCCCGATTTCTCTGGCGATTGACGGTGCCAACAATGTGTTGATTGCTGATTATCAGGATGCTCGGGTTCGACTGGTAAATACCGCCACCCAGTTGATTACCACAGTGGCTGGGAACGGTCAGTATGGAAGCGCGGGGGACGGTGGCCCGGCAACAGCCGCACAACTTTTTGGTCCGGCTGATATTGCTGTGGATTCACTTGGAAATCTGGTTATCAGTGATCAGATCAACAACCGCATTCGGGTCGTTCGGCAGGCAGTTCAGCCAGTAAGATAATTGAAATGCCAGGTTGCGAAAGACTTGATCAGGCGGCCCGCTACTGGGCCGCCTGAGTATTTTAGCGAAGGTCTTTCGGAAAAACGCGCAGGGTTTCCAAACCTTCCAGGTCATAGAGGGAATCTGCTCTTTCCTGAGTCGTTTCGCCGCTGGTTTGCAGCCGGCCAATCTCTTCGGGGGTGTGAATCACTTCAAACAAAATTCGAGCTGCACCCAGCGTGATAATGTCGTGGTCGTGGAGCTGAACCCGTTGCAGGAAATTGGTTGACGTGGCAACCGGGATGGTCGTTCCTGCGCGTTCGATGGTGCTGCCATTGACGCTGCCGGTGTCGTAAAAGAAAAACTCCCCGTCTTCAAAGGAAATCCGTCCATGCTGGCGCGAAACACTGGCGTTTGGTGAATCAGGCACCTGCTGGCGGGCAAACACAAAATCGTTGCGACGCAATACCTGACCCGTGTGTTTATCAATCACATTGCGCAGACGTCCTATCGAAACCGATGGGCGGGTGATGGTGTATTGGTTCCGATAGACTTCGGCATTGAGTGCTGTCAGGCGAGCCAGGCGGGGAATATCCGGCTTTGGTTCGCACAACTCCAGAATCTTGCGTTCCTGGAGGTCATATTTGACCGTCACTTGCTCGGTTGAGTCATTGGCATTTGGCCAGTCAAAGTAGAGGTAACAGGGACCGGCAAACTCTTGCTGATCTGTTGGCGCGACCTTAATCTCGATGCGCATGAAATCAAACAACTTAAAGCCTGACTCAGTGATATGTTCATACAGGTATTTCGTAAACACCATTGAATTGAACAGAACCTCAAGTTCTTCAAGTTTTTCCGGGGTTGGCTCAATCACAAACACCGTCAGAAGATTGGGGACGTAAATGGCGCCATCCAGCCATTCAAACCGTCGGTCCATCAGTTGTTCCTGGATTTCTTCCACCACGGCCACTGGATTGACGTCAGCAAAGGTCAACCAGTAGTTGGCTTCCACCGAAATGCGTAAAAAGTGTTCCAGTTCACGCAAACTTGGACTTTGCAATTCAGACATACTGACCAACCTCCTTGGCACTGTGGTAAAAATCAACTGAGAATGAAGGATGAAGAATGAAACAAAGATCTTATGGATCAATGAGATACATTTTTCCGACTCAATTGTGTCAGTTTTCAGCAAGAAACATCTTGAGTTTTTGACCTGCACATTGAAACGTATGCTCCTTTCTTACCCAAGATGAGCCAAAAACTCAACAGGGAAAACACATCCTGCTGATTCAAAAAGGGTTATGTTTTTAAGCAAACCTTCTGAACTGGTAAACCCTTACCCTAAAAAAGAAATGGACCGGAGGTTGATCAACCTCCGGTCCACTATCTTTTAGCCCCTAGCCCTAAAACCAGGGCTGAAGTCTTCGGCCCGATGCCTTCGGCTCTGGTTCTCAGGCTTTTTTCGGTTTCAAGGCAGATTTCAAGTCAGACTTGACCTGATCAAACTTCGCGATTTGATCCTGGGTCAAGACTGCTTTGATTTGTTCTTTGGTTTGTTTTTTCCGGGTTTTGTTCAGCTTTTTGAACGCTTCTTTATTTCCAGCCGCTGAAGCCCGGTCTTTTTCAGATTGCTCATAGCTTTTGGTCAGGATGTCTTTGATTTTGGTGGCCTGGTCGGGGGTCAGTGACAGTTTGGTCTTCATTGATTCAACCACGGCCAGATTAGGGCCGCTGGTTTGAAAGGCGGCTGTTGCCAGCACTGGCGAAAAGCCGCCGACAATCAGGACCATCAATATCATTCCGGTCATCAAAAATTTGGTCAAACGCATTGCAAAAAACTCCTCTATGTCAACGGCAGGGCCGTTTTTAGCTTTCAATGTTCAGGGGTATTCAACCCAATCAGTCATAAGAAAATGAAAAAATTCAGGGTTGGAAGAGAACCCGACACTCTAGCATGGCTTCCTGATCTGGTGAAAGACCTGTGGTTTAAAGCCTGTGTTGGGTTTACACCAGGTGCGGACAGGAAAACAAAAAGCTCTGTGAGATGGCTGAAATCTCACAGAGCACAACGAAGGAAACGATTGGCACCTGGGTCATCGAATGATCAATACCCCGTCAGTGGTGGCTTCACCGCTGTTACCCGCTGTGTCCCGAGCGAGCACTCTCAACCGGCCTGTCTTGGTTTTTGCCAGATTGGTGGGGATTGACCAGGAAAACGACTGTGTGCTTCCTGTCAATCCAGAAGCCACAGGTGTGGTAAAGGTTGCCCCGTCCCCGGCAAAGGCCAGATCCTGAGATTCAACCCCCACATTGTCGGTTGAGCGCCAGGTAATCGTCACCGTGGCATCTTTTTTGCGGATGATCTTTCCTTTTGAGGTGCGAACCTCTGACACAACCGGGCTTTCGGTGTCTCCGGTGGCGGCTCGCTGGAAAAACAGCAGGACTTTATGATTGAAGTCGCTAAAGAACTTATGGCTGGCGTGGCAAACACTCAATTCGTCTTCGATGCCATTGCGAAACGGGGTGTACTCGCCCAAAAGCCGCTCCCAGTTTGAGGCGGCGGGCGATGCTTCCAGGAAGTCCTGGTCATCGAGAAACCCGTTGTTTTTGAGCCGGTTGTAAAACTCAGTTGAATCAGCTTCGCTCAGGCCTTCGATCCGGGCAAACCGAAGCGGAAATACCGGCGACGCGTCGTTGGTGTACAGTTCGGCTGGAACTTTTCTGCCGCTCAGGACGCCAAAATTGGTCACAGCATCCCTGTTGTTCACGATCTGATCATTTTCAGCCAGACACCAGATGGTCGGAACCTGGGTTTGCTCAATCACAGAGTCGTACCCGGCAGCACAAAAAATGGCGGTCGCTCGAAAGCCAAGCAAAGCAGAAACAAGCGGTGAAAACCCGCCGCCGTTTGACATTCCAACGGCAAACACCGGGGCATCAATTCGCATTTCGCCACGCGCTTTGAACGTTTCTAAAATGGTCCGGATATTTTCGACATCGCCATTGTTGGTCCCACGGCTATTCCATTGTTTGTCCACCCGATTCTGGCTTTCAGTTGCCACAATCGCAAAACCAGCCGCCACCGCATCGCGACAAAAGAGCAGATTTTCCGGGGCACCACGGCCATCAATCCAACTGGTCGCACTCCCGCCACTCCCGTGATAGAGCGTAATCACACCACGATGGGGTTGGGGAAAATAAGAAAACACCCGGCTGCCATTGATCCGCTCTTCGTTCGGTGTCCAGTCAGCCGCTGGTTTGAAACGGGCGACCAGTTCAACATTTCTGGCCGGCATCACCAGTGTCGTATGGGCTGCCAGCGGATCGGCCAGCAGTTCGGAATTTCCTTCCCATCGCTCAAACACCTGTCCTGGCAGGTGAGCATTTGCCCAGACATGAACGGTTTGTCCGGGCGATACCAGACGGCTCCTGCTCCCATTGACAACCGAAAGCTGAGCGGTTTGTGCACAGACTACTTTCACCGAACTCAGCGTCCACACACTCAGAAACAACAGAAGACCGAGATAAATAATGTACCTCTGGCTTTGACAAACAGCGCGCAACATTTTGAACATCCTTCTTTTATGGTTTGAGTCGAGTTGAAAAATGTTTTCAGGCAGGGGGACAGGGGGGAGTCTGCACCTGAGACGTCTTGTCCTGTCAAAAAGTCGTGCAACTTTGGCTGGCGGCGCAAAAGACTGGCAAAAAAAATCGAAGCACGATATTAAACAAAGCCACTTTTCTTCATCGAGCACGGCGTCATTTAGACGCTGACGCATACTTTCCTTTTTTCATTGATGAAGTTGTTTTCAAACCCTTCGGAGACCTTTGTATGACCTTTACCATTGCACCCTTTCGGAACGAACCATTTACTGATTTTTCGAAAGAAATTCATGCCAACGAAATGCAACGTGCGCTCGATAGCGTTGCTGGCCAGTTGGGTCGTGAATACCCATTGATCATTGGTGGTGAGCGTTTCACCACCGGCGATTTGCTCAAGTCAATCAACCCGGCCAAAACAGATGAATTGATCGGCAGTGTCCACCGGGCCACACGTGAACTGGCTGACAAAGCGATTGAATCAGCCACAACCGCTTTTCAAAGCTGGCGACGGGTGCCAGCGGCAGATCGGGCTCGATACCTGCTGGCCGCAGCGGCCAAAATGCGTCGCGAAAAAATGCTCTGGTCATCCTGGCTGGTGTATGAAATCGGCAAAAGCTGGCCCGAAGCCGATGCCGACGTGGCGGAAGCCATTGATTTTATGGAATTTTATGCCCGTGAAGCAGTGCGTTTTGGCGAGCCGATTGGTGTGACGCCTTCACCATTGCCCAACGAAGTCAATCAGGCATTTTATATTCCGCTCGGAGTTGGCGTGGTGATTCCACCGTGGAACTTCCCGCTGGCGATTATGGCCGGGATGACCACCGCCGCGATTGCCGCTGGAAACACCGTGGTGCTCAAACCATCAAGTGATACACCGGTGATTGCCGCCAAATTTGCAGAATTGCTCGAACAGGTTTCGCTCCCGGCTGGTGTTTTGAATTTCCTGCCGTGCAGCGGCGGTGCGGTTGGTGATTTTTTGGTGGAGCATCCAAAAACGCGCTTTATTGCTTTTACCGGCTCGATGGAAATTGGCTTGCGGATTAACGCACTGGCCGCGAAACGCTCTCCGGGTCAGCTCTGGATCAAGCGCGTGGTGGCCGAAATGGGCGGAAAAGACACGATTGTCGTGGATGAAACCGCTGACCTTGATGCGGCAGCCGAAGGGATCGTGGCAGCGGCGTTTGGATTCTCTGGTCAGAAGTGTTCAGCCTGTTCACGTGCGGTGATTGTTGACGATGTCTATGACGCCGTGGTTGAGCGCGTCGTGGAACGCACCCAGAAATTGACGGTTGGTCCCACCACGGATCCGCGCAACTTCACCGGTCCGGTCGCGAGCAAGAGCGCCTATGCTTCGATTCTTGAATACATCGAAATTGGAAAAGGCGAAGGCCGTGTGGTGGCGGGTGGTGGCAAACTCGAAGAAGCCGGCAACGGATATTTTATCCAGCCGACCGTGATTGCGGATGTTGACCCGCAGGCGCGGATTTCACAGGAAGAAATCTTTGGTCCGGTGCTCGCACTGATCAAAGCCAAAGATTTTGACAATGCGCTCGACATTGCCAACAACACCGAATTTGGTCTGACTGGGGCGCTCTATTCGCAACGGCGCGAACGGTTGGAACGCGCCCGGGTTGATTTCCACGTCGGCAACCTGTACCTGAACCGCAAATGCACTGGCGCGCTGGTTGATGTGCACCCGTTTGGCGGCTTCAATATGTCTGGCACCGATTCAAAAGCTGGTGGCCGTGATTATTTGTTGCTGTTCCTGCAGGCAAAATCAGTCGCTGAAAAATTCTAAAGTGATCGGTGCCTGGTGCTTAGGAATGAAAATTAAATAACCTCATCATTTTTTCACCACAGAGGACACAGAGGAACACAGAGGGTTCGGTTGATTGATTTTCCTCTGTGTTCCTCTGTGTCCTCTGTGGTGAGTTTTTGACTTCCGATAGAGTTTGTTTCAGTTGACCAGGTTATTTTGTGTCCATTCCTTAGGACCATATCTTTCCAAGAACCAGGCACCAGGCACCAAGCACCAAAAACTAAGAACCAAGAACCAGAACCCTAATGAATGTTTTTGACCAGTTTGTCAGTCGTTTTCTCAATGAATACAACCGGTTTCATCCGGTCAATGCCACACTGCTCGGACATCATGACTTCAATACTGAACTGGATGACCTGTCAACCAGCGCGATTGAGGTTCAGCGTGTCTGGTTGGAATCAGCACGTCAGGAGCTGGCCGCGATTCCGATTGAATCGCTCGACACCCATCGGCAGGTAGATCACACCATTTTGTCCGACAAAATCTTTGCCCGGCAGCTTGACCTGGACGTGCTGCGGGTCTGGCGGCGTGACCCATGCTTTTATAATGATCTGGCGACGCGCTCGATTCACGGATTGATCACCCGTCCCTATGCCCCGCTTGATGAACGTGCCCACGCCTTTATTGCCCGGTTGCGCCAGATTCCAGCACTCCTGAATCTTGGCCGGCAGCACCTTGAAGCTGAACTGAGTGGCCCGCCAGCCTTGCCGCTTCACGCATCGGGGTTACAACCGCTGGTTGGTATTCCACACTCGTTTGTGGAAGCCGCCTTAACCGAATTTGACGGCGGCCTGTGGTTTTTTGAGCACGATGTAACCCGAGTCCTGGACAATGTCTCTGACTCGCAGTTACGGCGTCAGGGGTATGATGCCAACGATCAGGTGGTGGACGTCTATCGAGATATGCTCACCTGGCTCGAAACCAGCGTTCGGCCCCGCAGTTCAGGCAGCTTTGCACTCGGGCGCGATGTCTTTGCTGCCAAACTTCGGGCGGAAGAGCACATCACCACGTCGGTTGAGGAAATTGTCGCGGTTGCCACTGAAAAACTTCGTCAGACCCAGGCGCGAATGCACGAACTGGTGGCTCGAATCGGCTCCTGCGAAACGGTGTGGGAATGTGTCAAACATCTCTCGGAACGCGACCAGCCGACGGTTCACGACGTGCTTCCAGCCTATGCCCACGAACTCGGTGCGGCCCGGCAGTTCATTCTGGACCAAAAGTTGGTAGATGTGCCGCCGGGTGAACTGCGGATGGAGGAAATGCCGCCGTTTTTGCGTGACATCACTATTGCGGCCATTGAGCGCACCGGTCCATTTGAAAAAGCTGAATTACCAAGCTTCTTTTTTGTGACGCTTCCGGATCCAAAAGCCTGTTCAAATGAGCAGGCTGAAATGTTACGCGCTCACAGCCGTATGATGCGCCAGACTACGATTGTCCACGAAGCCTATCCGGGGCATTTCATCCAGGGGTTGCATTGGGCATTGACTTCGTCAGCCGTTCGCAAATCCTTTAGCAGTATGACCTTTGTCGAAGGCTGGGCTCATTACTGCGAGCAAATGATGGCTGAACAGGGTTTTTGGGATGATGACCCGCAGTTGTTCCTTTTCCAGGAATTTGATGCCTTGTTGCGAATTGGTCGGGTGATTGTGGCTACGCGGATGCACACCGAAGGTATGACCGTGGCTGAAGCGGAAGCCTTCTTACAAAAGGAAGTCTGGCAGGAACCAGTGCTGGCTCGAATGGAAGCTCATCGCTATATGCGTGACCCGTTTGTTCTGGTTTACAGTTGGGGGAAATGGCAATTCCAGTCGCTGCTCGAAGAGTTTCGCCGTCAGCAGGGAAGTAACTTTTCACTGGGCAACTTCCACAATCAGGTTCTGGCCCACGGTGAGCCACCTGTGGAACTTCTGCGTCGGCTGGTTCTTGAAGCTTAATGGCTGTTTGGCGGACAATGACAGTTCGAAAGGAGTATTTCCTATGTCATCAGCCAGAATTCCCCGAATCACGCTCTACACACTTGAAGAATATTTTGCGGTCGAGCGCGTCGGCATGAGCCGCTATGAGTATTGGGACGGTGAAATTATCTGCATGAGCGGCGGAAGTTTTGCTCACAGCACGATTTCTGGAAATGTATTCGGACTTTTTCGTGAACATCTTCGGGGAAAACGATGCCGCCCGTTCACGGCTGATCAACCCATCAAAGTCCCAGCGCTCCCTCCATATCGTTATGCGGATGCCAGCGTGGTGTGCGGAGACATCCAGGGAGAAAAAGTCAGTGGTTTTGATACCCTGGTCAATCCAACAATTTTAGTGGAAGTTCTCTCGCCCGATTCGGTTGAGCGTGATTTAAACGTCAAACGGAGGGCATATCAGGAAATTCCCAGTTTGCGGGAATATGTGGTGATTGCTCAGGAGTCACCAACCATCACGCTCTTTACCCGCACCGATGATGGAAACTGGCAGACGCACATCATTTCCGGTCTTGAAAACAGTTTCGAGTTGGCTTCCATCGAAGGCCGTTTTGCGCTGACAGATATCTTTGAAGGCGTTGAATTTCCTCCAGTGGAATCTGCAAGCTCCTGAGTTACAATGGCGATTGACGATCAATGTCTTTCAAGAACCAGGAACCAAAAACTAACACCACATTGCAATAAACACCTGGTATTAGAAAAGAGTCAAGTGGTTTAGTCAAAGGAACTTAGTGAACTACTGACTACTGACTACTGACTAAAAAACTGGTATCAGAACCGATAGAATCTTTCACAAAAAGGCGGTGAGTATGAAAGAGTTTATCCGTGGGCAGAAATCAAAATTGTCGGATCTGACACCTGCTCAGACCGTGGAGGTTGAAATTCAACTGACTTTTCCAGGTTCGAGAGTGGTGGACATCAGTTGTTTTGGTGTGGATGCCAGCAATCAGCTTTCAGACGACCGGTATTTCATTTTCTACAACCAGAAGCAATCACCTGAAGGTGCCCTGACGCTGACAGGAAACACTGGCAGCAATCGCGAACGGTTCACCGTGGATGTCTCGCGACTTCCCCAAACCATTCGAAAGCTTGTATTTACGGCTACGCTTGACGGCGATGGAACAATGGCTGAGCTGTCACAAGGCCAGTTTCAGATTGTTGCGCAGGGCCAGCCTGTTGTGATGTTTCAGTTTGCCGGGTCAGATTTCGGTACCGAGAAGGCCATCATTGTGGCTGAAATTTATTTCAAGGATGCCTGGCGGTTTGGGACAGTCGGCCAGGGGTTTAGCGGTGGCCTGAGTGCGTTGCTCAAACATTTTGGCGGCAGCGAAACGTCGCAACCAGCACCGCCGCCGCCGATTCAAGCGCCACCTCCGGCACCCTCGTTTGCACCGCCGCCGCCGCCGATCAGTCCACCACCCTATACTCCTCCAGCCCCGACCGCCCCATTTCAATCACCTGCGGCAACCACGCCATTTTATTCACCGCCTTCGTACCCGCCC
>CAZXCE010000114.1:0-16817 GCA_964639175.1 uncultured Clostridia bacterium | reverse complement strand
CAACCGACCGGCTATCCGAACTGCAACGCTTCGCGGTGCAAAACCAAAAACCTACGCGTGAAAGCGAATTCCTACCCGCCTTTGCACCGTGATGTCGAGCGATTCACGGCTGGTGTGAAAGACATAGAATTCACGACCTGGAAACTGGCGATGGAGTTCCAGATAACTTTTCATTGCTGATTCAGAGTCAGGAAATACATTGAGGGCAGCCAGTTGCTCGATAATTCGGCAGTTTCCTTCGGTGTGGGCTTCGAGGGCTTCAAATAAAATCCATTGGTCAGGGAAGTAGGTTTGGGCCTCTTGCCAGTGCATATATGAATTATTCCAGGATCAGATCAAACGGAACGAATACTCTACTCTTGAAGAAAATGCAAAGGGTACCCCGTTTTTGGTCGCTGGTTCAAATTTAACTCCAAGTAGCGCAAGAAGTGCTTGTTCATCAATTCCAAAACCCACGCTTTTGAGTAGTTCAATGTCGGCAATTGTCCCATCAACCTGGAAGTTACAACGAAAGGACACTATTCCTTGAATTCGGTTTTTTCGCGCACGCTCTGTATATTTTGGCTTCTGTTGCCCAAGTATTTTCGGGCGAACCAGTGTGTCATTCTGCTTGAAAGTGTTGGGAGTAAACCCAGTAATGGCAGGATTCCCAAGATAATTCAATGCAATCAGGTCTGGTAGGGAAGAAGTGAAGTGATCAAAAAATGCCGTTTTTGTGGAAGGAGATACTGTTTTCTCAGTTGGCGCGCCAGTACCTTCAATACGCCCGTTGATATATTTTTCACCCGTAGAGGACAGGATCAATTCAGGATTTGAAGTTTGGGTAAATTTCGATATCTGCCGAGGTGGTACATCCCGAAGGTCAAGAATCGCAATTTTCAGTTTTTGGAAGGTGTGAAAATCAAATGGCAGAGTTTGGTATTGATTAAATCCAGCATGGATGCTGGTCAGGGAAGTTAATTTATTAAGTTCAAGCGGAAGCTCCCGCAGTTGATTGTTATGAACGTCAAGCAATTCGAGTTTGGGGATTTTAGCAATTTCAGGTGGGAGTAAAATCAACTGGTTACTACTGAGGTCTAACTCAACGAGAGACGTTAGTTTTTCAAAATGGTTTGGTAGGGATTTAAGCTGGTTATCATTGACATACAGAATCTTCAACGAAGTCAATGCACAGACACTCTCAGGCAATGAAGTCAGTTTATTGCCTGGAAGTTCAAGGCTTTCAAGTTGTTGGAGTTTGCCGATTTCAAGAGGAAGTGTCTTTAGCTCATTTCCTATCAAGGTCAGGGTTGTCAAATTTTTTAGTTTGGTGATTTCTGGTGGAAGCTCAGTCATTTTACTTTCTCCGATGTAAAGTGACTGCAGATTATGAAATTCACCAAGAACCGAAGGCAATTTAGATTGTTTGTATGTTGAAATAGACAAATCTGTCAAATTTTCAAGTTTTGCTATGTTAGCAGGAATAGAGTCAAGATCATGTAAAGAAAGAACTTTAACCTTGAGTGGTTCTTTTAGTGCTTCAGCCAGAGAGGTATACACCTTTTCTTCCTGAACCTCAGGTGGAACAGCCGCTGGTGGAGATTGTGTATTCGAAGATTGGGCAAAATCAGCTTTGA
This sequence comes from uncultured Clostridia bacterium, assembly GCA_964639175.1. GTDB lineage: Bacteria > Acidobacteriota > Blastocatellia > Chloracidobacteriales > Chloracidobacteriaceae > JACQXX01. The sequence goes on along the minus strand of CAZXCE010000114.1, from coordinate 15,201 downwards.
TGCCAAGACTCCCCAGAAATACAAGACAAACCAGGAAATAGGCCCTCATTGAAAAACCTCATCTTTCAAATTGAAATCCATCACATTGCTCGTTACTTGCTTTCATCAAGCAGTGCATATGAAAACTCTACTTTTGAAGTGTGAGGAACCGCAACGCCTTTTTCAATTGCTGGCTCAAATTCAACCCGAAGCAATGCAAAAATAGCCTCCTCATCCAGCCCAAGGCCAATACTTTTGACCAATTCAAGTTCATCAATAGATCCATCAGGTTCAAATGTACAAATCAGAGTGATAATTCCTTGAAATTTAGCTTTTCGAGCGCGTTCTGAGTATTTAGGTTTTTTTTGCCGAAGAATTATAGGCAGAATTTTCTTTTCTGTTTGTGAAAAGAACCTACGGAATAAAGGATGTGAACTGGCTGACAGGAAAAGGTTGATGCCCGTTACCTGAAAAAGTAGATATACCCCCTTAGAAAATATGTGTGAATTATTTGGATAAGGGGAACTGTGAGGTTTTGGAACTCCAATCCCAGAGGTACGACCACTGATATATTTTTCACTAGCATAAACCAGGATCAGTTCGGGATTTGAAGTTTCATAGAGCTTTGTAAATTGACTCTCTGAGACATCCCAAAGATCAAGGATCGCAAGCTTTAAATTTCCAAATGAATGGAAGTCAACAGGAAGCTTCTTATAAAGATTAAAACCAGCGTGAAGCGTCTGGAGTGACTTTAGCTGGTTCATCTTGAATGGAAGTGATCTCAGTTTATTGTGGTGAACATCAAGTAGTTTCAATTGATTCAGACGAGTAATTTCAGCAGGGAGATAGATCAGTTGATTCCCGCTCAGATCCAACTCTTCCAATAAGGTCAATTTTGACAGGCTTTTCGGCAGAGCAGAAAGTAGATTATCACTCACGTAAAGCTGTTGGAGTGACGACAAAGACCCAATGAATTCAGGCAATAATCGGATTTTATTGGCATGCAGGTTAAGGCATTTCAGGTTGACCAGTTTGATAATTTCAGGATGAAGGGCTTTAAGCTCAGTCCCTAAAATACAAAGAGTTTTTAATTGTCTAAGTTGGCTGATTTCTGATGGTAAGGTTGTGAGGGGGCTATCTCCAATAGTCAATGATTCTAAAGTAGTAAGAAGAAAAACAGCCGACGGAATAACAGGCTTTTTCAATCTCAAGAGGGTTAATTCGGTGAGGTTTTCAAGATTTCTAATATCAGGCGGAATCGTTTCGACATCGGAGAGTTCAAGTTTCTTCACTTTGGAGGGTTCTTTCAGTGCTTCAGCCAGAGAGGTATACACCTTTTCTTCCTGAACCTCAGGTGGAACCGCCGCTGGTGGAGATTGAGCATTTGGAGGCTGGGCAAAATCAGCTTTGATGCCAAGACTCCCCAGAAATACAAGACAAACCAGGAAATACGCCCTCATTGAAAAACCTCATCTTTCAATTGGTTGGTAGTCTGTAATTTCACGAACCAGTTGGAACTTGCCCCTGATTCGTCTCAGTCGCAGCCATTTGGAGCACTTCGGCTTGCTTGCGAGGCAATTTGATCTTTTTGACTTCGGGGTCTGAAATCTTGAGTTGAGCCGGAAGGCCGACGGAGCTTCTGCGATACAGTTGCTCATACATCACGGCAGCGGCCAGATAGGTTCCAGCCTTTGAAGGGTGAAATTTGTCTGCACTGTACAGCGGCAAGCTGGCATCGTGTTTCCAGGCGGTCTGCCAGGCGTCTCCGACGGGGAAGAGCATCCCGCCCGCTTCTTTGGCGGCCAGTCGGTAGGACTCGCTGACCCGTTCAAAATCAAACGAACGCTCTTTGGCTGGCCAAACCATATACAGTGCCGGTTTGGCGCCGCTGTTGCGAACTTCTTGAGCAAACTTTTTCACATATTCGAGCAGCAAAACGCGGCTTTCCGGCAGGGCTGACGGACCTTGTTGCATCACAACGACGTCCCATTTGCCCGAGGAAATTGATCTACGCGCATCCCCTTGTTTCCAATGGTCTTCCAGGCTGAAATCAGGGAAGGCAATGGTTTGATACACCAGCGGAATCTGGCCAGATTCGCGCGCCATTGCTTCCAGTACCGCAGGCAGGTTGTTGACGTAGGTCAAACTGTTCCCGATAAACAGTACCCGAAGTGCTGGTGTTTGTTGGGCTTGACTCCGATCTCCAACCATCGCCAGTGTGACCACCAGCAAACACGCAACGGCACAAATCCTGAAAAAAGCACGTCTCATAAAGCCTGTGAAGAATGTGATTAGTGATTAGTGATTAGTGATTAGTGGTTAGTGGTTAGTGATTAGTGGTTAGAAATCAATAGCTTCCAAGAACCAGACGCTATGACCAGACTGGTTACTTTGCAGCCACTCTAACCTCCCAGGCCGTTTTATTCAACTGTGAAGTCGTAATTTCCACATCCAGAAATAATTTAATGATTTCGATATTGGTCGTGGTATGGCGCGAAAGTGGGAGCGTGACAAATGAACCTTCTCCGGCCAGCGCCAGCGGAATCAACAACTGATCGGCCAGATATTCGCCGACCGGAACATCCGACGTCAGGTAGCGCCGCACCAGCTTCACCGCATTGTCGGCCACCGATTCTGCCCGGACGCCTTTTTCGCCAAAGCCGGTGAAGATTTCGGTGACGTGTTCGCTTTCGATTTCGATGGTCACAACATTGCCCGGCCCGTGCGAATTTTCAAACACTTCAGTTTCCAGGTGATGCTTTTCGAGCGACATCTTGCGCGAAATCTCGGTCAACTCGCGATCCGCAATTTCCGGAGGCAAACAGGCCACCGAAGCTTTCACCCGGCGATTGAGCACTTTGCCACGTTCGGGTAAGTGAAAGCCCAGGAGTCCATCCGGAGAAGGTTCAATCGTGACGTGGAACTTGCCTCCGCCAGCCGGATAAAACCCTGGCCGATCCAGTCGAACTGAAACCTGCGGCCCCATTTTGTTCAACCGTGGAAGAAACGCTTTCGACAAAAAATCAAACGGCGGCGCAAACGGGTTGTGAGTGCCACCTTCAAGGGTGAGTTCCGTTCGTTCGGTAACCGTCAGAAGCGCCGGGAGAATCGTCTGCAACACGAGCGTCGCGCTGCCAGCCGTTCCCACTGCAAACCGGAAGTTGCCAGGGTTGACCGTTCCAGGCCGAAACACCAGGGTTTTTGACCCAAGGGACGCGCCTTCGACTTCGGCATTGCCAACCTGAGTAGCGGCGTTCACAGCAGTTAAATGCTGGCGAAGGAGTCCTGGATTCTTCCGACCAGCCCGGATTTTTTCAATTTTGAATGGCTTTCCGGTGACAAGCGACAATCCAAGCGCCGAACGCAAGATTTGACCGCCGCCTTCTCCGAATGATCCGTCAATGGTAATCACAGAAAACTCCTTAAAGAATGGTGAGTTGCGAATAGCGAGTAGCATAGCCTCGCTATTCGATCTCTACAACCCACCCGCTCACGCAGGTGGTACTGACTATTCGCTGCTTACTTCCTGATGCTTATCAAATCCGATGTAGATGCGGGCGTTGGCCGTGCGTGAAAGTTCACGCAGGGTTTCAAGTTCCTGGAGCCGCATCAGTGCCGGATGCTGGTTGTAAGCATTTGCTGCTTCGGCACGGTCGCAAAGCGCCTGAATTTCAGCCTGGGTTTTGAGGGTGTGGGCCTCAGCTTCGCTTCGGGCAATGGTTCGACGATTGTCCGCCTGGGTTTCGGCTTCGATATGTTGTGACTGAGATCGGGCCTGAGCGTCAATCTGCTGAACTTCAGCCTTGGTTCGGGCTTCGATCAACTGGGCCTGGCTCATGCGTTCGGCTGCCAGCACGCGGTTCATGATTTCCTGCAAGTTCCCTGGGAAAATCAAATCCTTCACGTCGGCGCGCAGGATGGCCACACCATAGCTCGCTGCCGCTTCTTTCACATCGTGCCGGATGTCTTCGTTGAGGCGGTTGCGGTTGGTCAGAATTTCTTCGAGGGCCATTGATGCCAGAGACCGACGGGCAGCCAGTTGAACATCACTGTAGAGGCGGTCTTCGTAGTTTTGAACTTCGTGCAGTGCGGCTTTTGGATCCGTCACTCGGAATTGCACCACGATGCTCACCCGAATCGCGACCTTGTCGGAAGTCAAAATTTCCTGACCTTTAATCGTCAAATCCCGTTCGCGGATGTCCACCAGGACGATTTCCACTTTTGGACGACGGTAAAACCCAAGATCAAAATGACGTGGAATGATATAGCGCCCGCCTTCCAGAAGTTTGGTGAGGACGCCATCTTCATAATACAACCCACGATGGGTGTCTTTAATAATTACTTCTTTTTTCATGACTTTATCCTCCTGGCGGAACGAATGAAGAATGAGGAATGAAGAATTAAGAATGAAAAGAAAGTTAAAATCTTCTTATAAAACAACTTAGCATTCTATAATTCAAATATTCATATCAAATTCGAGCCGTAACCAGAATTGGAGGCTCCGTAGCAGGGGCGATCTGGAGAACGAATTTTCAGATTTGCGGAATCCGAGACACAGCTCGCATTGGGTGATGGAACCACACATGGCCAGTCGCTCCTACCCCTGCCGGAACCATAACTTTGGGGTTCAGGGGTTCGGGTTTTCGGGTTTTCGCCGCGTAGTGGTGGTTGAATTGAGGCAGGTCGTTTACGGCCTGCTGCAAAATAAAAAGGACCAACGTTTGAAAACCCTGAACCCTGAACCCTACCCTTTCACACACAACACCTGCTTTAAGGTATGCACGACTTCGACCAGGTCAGATTGGGCGTGCATCACGGCATCAATGTCTTTGTATGCCGCCGGTGTTTCATCAATCACGTCTTTATCCTTGCGACATTCAACCCCAGCAGTCGCCCGGATGTGATCTTCGACGGTAAATCGTTTTTTGGCTTCGTTGCGCGACATGGCCCGTCCGGCCCCGTGGCTGCACGAATGGAAGCTCTCCGGGTTGCCTTTTCCACGCACGATATAGGATCGCGCTCCCATACTTCCGGGGATGATGCCCATATCACCGACACCTGCGCGGACAGCGCCTTTGCGGGTAACATAAACAGTTTCGCCAAAGTGTTGTTCCATCTGGACGTAGTTGTGATGGCAGTTCACGACTTCAACTGACGGAGAGAACTCAGGCAGTTCACCTGAATCGGTCATTGCGTCAATGATTTGTTCTAACATCAACTTCCGATTCCATCGAGCGTAGTTTTGCGCCCATGAAACAGCCTCAACGTAGTCGTCAAAATGCACGGCGCCTTCCATAAAATAAGCCAGATCCTTGTCCGGCAGGTTATGGAGGTTGCGCATCATGTCCAGTTTGGCCAGTTCGATAAAGTATGAACCAATGCGGTTCCCAACGCCGCGTGATCCGCTATGGAGCATAATCCACACGTTATTGGCTTCATCCAGGCACAGTTCAATGAAATGGTTTCCTGTTCCAAGCGTCCCTAAATGGTTGAGGTCATTGCCACGATTCAATTTGGGGTGTTTGGCCACAATCTGGTCATAGCCTTCTTTGAGCACCGTCCAGGTTTCAAGCTGACGCGGCGGCGGTGTTCCCCAGGCACCTCGATCACCGGGGCCTCCGTTGTGGGTTCGTCCGTGTGGAACGGCCAGCTCGATACACTCACGGAGTTTATGAAGGTTATCAGGGAGATTATTCGCGTTTAATGTCGTCTGGACCGCACACATCCCGCAACCAATATCAACACCCACAGCCGCCGGAATGATCGCACCTTTGGTTGGAATCACGCTTCCGACCGTCGCACCAATGCCCCAATGCACATCCGGCATGGCCGCAACCCACTTGTAGACAAACGGCAATTGCGAAATGTTGCGCAACTGGCGCTGAGCTTCGTGTTCAATCGGAACGCCTTTGGTCCAGGCTTTAATCGGAACGCCGTCTTTGGTTTCAATCAGGTTATAACCTGGCGGAGTTGTGTCTTGCAGTGTCTCAGTCATGGCAATTTTCTCGGGCGCTTCGGCCTTCTTTTTTCGGACCGGCGCGGGATCTTCAATCAGTTCGTCAGTATCATCGGTCAACATTTCGGCCATTTCAGCCGGAGACAGACGGTGGTTTGCAATTGGGTGGCGCTTGGAATCAATTTTTTTCTTCATAGTTGATAGTACCCACAACAAACAATTCAATGTGGATTTAAAAGCTGATTTGAATGCCTGGTTGAGTTGTATTAACTGTTATTTTTTCCTTGCTTAACAAATCCAGGTAGAATTCAACAACCTCTGATAGAAGAATTGTAAACTGGAAAAGGGAAGGTTTAATAAACCCAATAAGATCGTCAATTGTTAAGTCGTGGTTATCACTGGTACCAATCAAAAGATAGGGGGAATTGGGAACCGTAGGATGTGTTTGCCATCGTTGTTTTCTTTTAAAGGTAATGCCTAATCCCTTTAGGGCTGGTGGCTGTTCATGAACTAATTTATTCCTATACCCTATAGTTTTATCCCACTCTCCGCCATCAATGAGTTTCTTTACTGCAGCCGAAATAGGATGGTCAGGTTTCTCTGCCATTAAGTATTTTCCTACTGCAGTTTGGAGGCTAGTATTTTTCGTTCTATATTTTTTTAAGGACGAGTCCTCGATTTCCAACATGAAAACAATCGCCTTTGCCAAATGCTCACTTGCTGAATATAGTCTGATAGCTACATCATCTGCATAAAACCGACTGTAGTAAATCGCAGAAATCTCGCATGGAGGGTCTCTTTTTTCACCATACCAAATCTTGTTTGCAAGTGACTCATGAAATGCATACATTGCTTCACTTACAACATTCTTGCAGTCATTTAAACATACAGCAGCTACAGGGATTAAGTTATTAGGGGGGAACCTCATAGAAATAGTGTTAATGTCTAAACTCAAGATAGTTCGCATAATATTTTCAAGATTGGGCAGCTCTCTGGCAATTACCTCTAGTGTTTTGTCATCCAACCATCCTCTAGCCATATTTTTTTCTCCTTGATGTATTAAGTGATCTTAGGAACCCTTTAGATACCGATGGTTTAAATTTTTGTTTAATGATTTTGAAGAATACCAAAGTAATCCAGGTTGAAAAAATATTTAAGTTAGCATTCGCACCCAAACTCTTTGTTATCTCATTGAAACAGAACTCTTTCGCTGATTCATAATTCATAATTTGGTTGAAGTAGCGACAAGGTTTTGAGAAACGGACAGCGCCAATGGCGCAAGTGGCGTCCTGCTTTTAGACGACCTGACTGCTCACAATCAGGCTCGGGAATCGCACCCGAGATTTCCACCCTGGAATGTAGTTCCTCAGGCATTCGCTACAAAAATCCAAAGATCAGAAGTGATGACGACAAGAAGCGATGAAACTTGCCCATCCACCTCGATGGAGGGGGCGGGTTTCGAACCCGCTCACAGCTCCGAGAAGCTGCTGGTCATCCACATGTAGTTCCAATCAGCATTCGTCATCCAATTCTTCATTCTCAATTCTTCATTCTTCATTCAGGTTAAAGCGGCGACAAAGGGCGAGAAACGGTTTTCCAGCGCGTCTACTGTTCCGCCACACCTCCGCAAAGTAATGGAGGCGTCAGGATTTGCACCTGAACTCACTTTCGTGAACCAGAATCTTTATGTAGTTCCTCTAGCATTCGCCGCAAATCAGGGGGCAGGGGTCAGGGTTCTTCGAATTGATTTTCTTTTCGTCCTTTTTATCCCTTTTGTCTTTATTCAGACCCTGAACCCTGAACCCCAAACCCCAAACCCTAACTGCCTTTAGCTCTGGAGCGCCGAATCCTCAGCGCCATATCAGGTTTGGTGGCAACCCAGTCGGTGAAATTCTTTACTCCTGGATGGGTCAATAGTTTTTCAATCGTGTTGTAGCTGGTCGCCAGTTCGCGTTCGGTCAAATGCGCATGCAGGTTGCGATGGCACGGACTGCAGGTTTGAATCACGCAATGCAGCACCGAATGATCAAAGTCTTTCTTGCGCTTATAGACCTTATGCCGCGCCCGTGGGATCAAATGATGTCTGGTTACACGGCGGACCGTTCGGCCACAGAGTTCACAGGTGTGTTCACTATTTGACATACTCAACCTGACCAGTTTTAAAAATGACAGGACTGATACACTTGGATTGTCTTCAGCCCCTAGCCCTTAGCCCTTGTATTGTCCTCAGCCCCAAACCCTCAGCCCGTGTATTGTAAGGTGACGACAAGTGGTGAGAAACCTTTTTTCCCGACGCTCAACCGCTGAGCTTGTGTGCGAGCGCGTCGCACACCCTGGAGTCGAACCAGGCGCCTCCGGGCCCCTATGTAGTTCCTCAGGCATTCGTCACCGAAACATTTTGAATGAAGAATGAAGAATGAAGAATGAAGAATGATCCAACCATTGATAATTCAAATAGCTATCTTCTTCGGAGTCATAGTTCCTAAAACTCCACTTCAACTCAACATCTCTCTATGATTTAAGTTGTCCCCGACCCCACCCTCACCACTGCGGATGATCAGTACCCTGGGAGTAACGATAACGCATGCTACACGGTACGCTTGTGACAGTACTGGGCCTACGCGGTAATTGGGCGAACCCACGGCCTTAGCCCCGTTAGCCTTCTCTAAATCAGATGAACAGTCTGAGGAGGATTGTTTTTGGTACTCGCCTCAATCTGCAGTGGTTACCAACGACTTAATTCAACAGTTCTGTTTTCCAGTTTAATTCCTGAATCCGGCAATCCAGTTCACGATAGGCTTTTGAAAGCTCATCCGCCCGTTTTTGAACGTCGCCAACATTGACCGTGCTCACAAATTTGACTTCCGATTTGCTATAGACGTTTTGAGTAATCGAAGCCATTTGGGCGAGATGACGATAGGCGGTACAGCGTTTCAACAACACATCGCGTTCGCCAAGGACATCAGCCAGGGTCTGGTTGCCTTCAAAGATCGTGGCTGAGTTGGTGCGGTTAATCTTTTGAATCAAGCCGGTCATTTCGACAGCCGCTTGCTCAAGTTCACTCAGTAATCCGGTTGGATCTTCCGCCGGAGCGTCGCCAGCCTGAACTTTGGCATTGCGGATGATTCGCTCCTGGAGTTGTTCAAACCGTTTTTGGGCATCGGCCCGCAACACTAATGCTTCAGCCAGTTTCATAATGCGCTCTCTGGTAATTTGGAAGGAAGTGACGACAAGGGGGTGAAGAAACAACCCGCCGAAGCGAGTCTGCTGCTCTACCCACTGAGCTACTGCGCCATCGTAGCGGCGCAGCCCGGACTCGAACCGGGGACCGACAGATGAAATGTAGTTCCTTCAAGCATTCGTCACACAATTCATACATTCGCAATTTCAAAGGGAGGGCCGACAAGAGATCGCAAGAGACGGTCATTAATCAAATGTAGTCCCAGGCAGCATTCGGCCCAATTTTAGGGTTCCGGGTTCCGGGTTCCGTTTCCCGAGCTTCAAGTAAAATGTTCAATCTGAATCAAGCACCAGTACCGCTGTTTCCAATTTTAGGAACTAATCAAAATTGAATTGAGCGATCCGGAACCCGGAACCCGGAACCCGGAACCCTGATTTCAGATTTGCACCTGATTGATCACGCCAACCCAGTGCTCGGCCACCAGTTGGTTTTGGGCAAACAGGCTGATTACGTCAAAGACCTGGTCTGAGAAGCCGCCGATGTTGAGGATGTCCTCGGCCTCGGCTGCCTGCGTTGTGCCGTATGGCTGAATGTCAATGCACACCATGCGCGCCCGTGGGTTGCGCTGTTTGAACACTGCCCACTCTTTCATCGTCGCTGTTCCACGACCCCGGCTTGCGTCTACCCAGGACTCGTTGTCTGAAACGTAGATCACCAAATCGCCTTTGGCTTTCTGGCTGTTCAGCAACGCCAGTGGCGCGCTGCAGTTCGTTCCACCACCACCAATTGAGGCCAGTTTTTTGGCGTTGGTCATCACTGAGTCACGCCGGTTGATGTCAATATTGACCACGCGGTGCTCAAATGGAATCACTTCCGCTTGAGGATTCTGGCGCAACACGGCGGCTGCAACCAGTGCCGCTACGTCAATACACCGAACCACGCTGGTCGCGCCTGGACGGTAGCCCGTTACCGGTGATGACATCGAACCTGACACGTCAGGCAGGACATACACTTTTCCATTGAATTCAGGCACGTTGTCGAGGGCAATTTCCATTGCATCCTGCAACGCATCCCGAACCGCCACTGGAACGCTGGCGTCGGCTGACACAAACGCGGTCATCAACTGGTATGGGAACACACGTGACCGTTTCACCGCTTTTGGATCACGCAGCCGGTTGGCAATCAACTCAGTCATTCCTTCCTGAGCAAAAACTCCGTGCCGCGCAAACGTGTTCAGGTTCATCCGGGTCATCTGCCACGGAGCGTTCCGGGCAATGGCTGTCCACTCAGGTGTTTTCAGCTCCAGAGCCGTCAACATCTGGAACGGAATGTCTGGGACTTCCGACCGGTATCCGGCTTTGTAAGCTTCGAACAATTTGATGCGGTCCGGCAGCAGGTTTTTGTTGATGTCGCGACCGATCAGGTAGCCAAACAACGCTTCGCGCTGCTCGTTGCCTGGTTTTGGGTGAACCATTTTCAAAATATCAGCAAACGATGGGCTCTGACCAACTGACGCATCGAAGATCTGGTCTTCCGTGCGAGTTTCGAACCACTCGCGAACTAGCCGTTTTGGCAATGAACCCAGTGATTTACGGCCCGCCATGCCTGAGCGCATAATCTGCACAAAGTTGCGGAGCATTTTACCGTTGTCAATTACCCGAGGGAACACACGGGCAAACGCATCGCGGTCTTTGCTTGAAAGCACCGCCGTCAACAGTGCTGGCATATCTTTCATAAAACCACGCTCACGGCAGTACACGGCGGTTTTCGCGATGAACTCGGGCTCAATGGTTTTGCACAGTTCCAACACGGTCTCAAGTTGCTGTCCGGCTGACGCATAGAAGGTGTTGTTCAAACAGCCAGTGATGGTGTATTGCGCCAACTGATGTTTTGGGCTGAAGCGGTACGCCCGTACGCCCTCGTTATTGACGGCGTTGGTCTGTGGAATCAAGTTGCCAGGAATTGACTGAAACAGGTTTTTGTTTGCCATTGTGGTGTTCTCCTTCGGACAAGGTATCGTTTCATTCCGATGTCTTCCCATAGTGCACAGGGCGTGCCAGACGTACTAAGATTTTGGGAAATATTTTTTAAATAGCTGATAATAAAAGGAATATTTATTTTTCAGTTGATATTTTTGCTTTTTGGTAGGAAATATGGTTTGATCGCTTCTCGAAAATTTTCTAGTTAAAGTAGAGAAATAGATATGGCTGCTTTGCAAACAGTCGTGATTGGATTGCTTGGGCCAACGCTGGATGGCGGGAAAGGCCCGACGCGATGGGAACGCTGGCGGCCAACCGTGGCTGTGTGCCAGCACGAAAACCTGCTGGTCCATCGGTTTGAATTGCTCTATCAGGAAAAGTTCACCGAACTGGCCGAAACCATCAAAGGCGATATCCAGTCAGTTTCACCTGAAACCGAAGTCCGGCTGGTGAAAATTGATTTCGAAGACCCCTGGGATTTTGGCCAGGTGTATGGGACGCTCCATGATTTTGCCCGCCAGTACCCGTTTGACCCCGAACACGAAGAGTATCTGATCCATCTCACGACCGGGACGCACGTGGCGCAAATCTGTATGTTTTTGCTGACCGAATCACGCCACTTTCCGGCAAACTTGCTTCAAACCTCGCCGCCCAAACGGTTTCGAGGCGATCATCCGGGCGAATTTAGCGTCATTGACCTCGACCTTTCAAAGTATGACCAGCTTGCTTCGCGGTTTCGCCAGGAACAGCAGGAAAGCCAGAATTTTCTCAAGTCAGGTATTGAAACCCGGAATGCCAGCTTTAACCGGATGATCGAGCAAATCGAACGGGTGGCAATTGTGTCGCGGGCACCAATTCTGTTGATGGGGCCGACGGGGGCGGGGAAGTCACAGCTTGCAAAACGCATTTATGAATTGAAGAAAGGGCGGCACCTGGTTTCGGGGAAGTTTGTGGATGTCAATTGCGCGACGCTGCGGGGTGATACGGCGATGTCTACGTTGTTTGGCCACGTCAAAGGCGCATTTACCGGAGCGATGCAAAACCGGCCCGGGTTGCTCCGCGTGGCGGATGGTGGATTGCTGTTTCTGGATGAAATCGGAGAACTGGGGCTGGATGAACAGGCGATGCTGCTGCGGGCGCTGGAAGAAAAGGTGTTTATGCCGTTGGGTGCCGATCACGAAGTCCGGAGCGATTTCCTGTTGATTGCCGGTACCAACCGCGATTTGACCAGTCAGGTCCACGAAGGCAAATTCCGCGAAGATTTACTGGCCCGCATCAATCTCTGGACGTTTCGACTGCCGGGACTCAAAGACCGGTTTGAAGACATCGAGCCGAATCTGCAATATGAACTCGAACAATTTGCCCGGCTTACAGGCAACCGGGTGACGATCAACAAAGAAGCCCGCCAGCGGTTTTTGTCGTTTGCCACCTCGGTGGAAGGCCGCTGGGCCGGGAATTTTCGCGATTTAAACGCCGCCATTACCCGCATGGCGACACTGGCTGATGGAGGCCGGATTTCACTCGCCGAAGTTGAAGAGGAGTTGGGAAGATTGCGCCAGTCCTGGCGATTGCCATCAGAGGGGAATACTGATTCGCTGGTTGAAAAAGTGCTCGGACCAGAACGAAGCGCCACACTGGATCGGTTTGACCGGGTTCAGCTCGAAGATGTCCTCAACGTCTGTCGTGAAGCCAGATCCATTTCCGAAGCTGGCCGCGAACTCTTTGCCCATTCGCGCCTTGAAAAAAAGAATGCCAATGACGCCGACCGGTTGCGGAAGTACCTTGCGAAGTTTGATCTTTCCTGGAGTGACATCAATTCGGCGCATTCAGAATAAGCCTGAAAAGCTCACAGTATAGATCATAGATCACACTGTGAGCTTTTCTGGCTCATACCTGTTTCAAATCATTAGCTAATGCTCGTAAATCGTTAACTAATTCAATAGACATTATCGGGTTTAACCATTTTCCAAAAGTGGAGCTTCTTCACAGTGGTAACCCACCCGCTCACGCGGTGGTATTGACGTCACTCCATCCTTTTTTCGGTGGCCCGGTTTTATCTCCGATAATGTCTAATGAAATGAGTTTAATGAACTACTGCCTGTTGTTTATTGAGTCTGAACCCATGACGCCAATCCTCATTGGGCGGCACCTTTAATGACCCGGATGACCCCAAGTTCAGAAGAACTTCCGACGCAGAAGAGGTTTCCTGCTCCATCCAAAAACAAAAGATCTGCCTGCAGGCCAGCTTTAGCCGCCAGATCACCATCGCCACTCAGTTGTGCCGTCCCCGTTCCAGCGACCGTCGAAATTATCCCGGTTTTGGCATCAATCCGGCGGATTTGGTTATTTCCATCCCCAATAAACACGTTTCCTGATGGGTCAATGGCCAGTCCAGTTGGCGAAAATAATGCTGCCTGAACCGCTGGGCCTCCGTCTCCACTCAATCCATTGACACCTGTTCCCGCAATGGTTGAGATGATTCCAGTTTTGGCATCAATGCGTCGAATGCAGTGGTTTGACGTATCCGCAAACAACACATTCCCTGCCTGATCAAAAGCAATCTGGTGAGGGCGGGCAATTCCAGCCCTTGTGGCTGGTCCGCCATCGCCGGTGTATTCAAATTTCCCATTGCCGGCAATCGTGGTGATCGTTTTCGTTTTGGCATTGATTTTTCGGATCCGGGTAAATTCTGAAAGGTAGATATTCCCGGCTTTATCCATGGTCAGATGATAGGGGGTCATTCCAGCTTTTTTGGCTGGTCCGCCATCACCACTAAATCCACCATCCTCAGTGCCGGCACAGTGCTTGATAATTCCTGACTGGCTGTCAATTTTTCGAATGGTAACTCCATCCGCAATCAATAAATGCCCCTTGCCGTCACGACAGAGGCTGGCTGGGAAAATTCCGGCTTCGAGAGCCGGACCACCATTACCGGAAATCCCATTTTGGCCATTCCCCGCAACCTGGGAAAGCTGGTTGGCTTGCATATTCAGTTGCGTAACCTGGAAATTCGCAATATCACCAAACAGCAGGTTCTCTGAAGAATCAATGGTCAAGTAGGTTGGCACAATCAAAGCGTTGGTGGCCAATGTTTCGCGAGGAAGGGGCGGGCCGCCTGCAACGGTTGTTATGACCCCAGTCATACGGTCTACCTGGCGGATTCTGGCGTTGATCTGGTCTGAAATAAACAAGTTTCCATTTCCGTCCAGGGTAATTCCTGAGGGATGAAACAGCATGGCTTGAGTGGCTGGTTGTCCATCTCCGGCAAAACTGGCTGTGCCCTCACCCGCCACGGTACGAATCAGATTGGTTTGGGCATCAATTTGGCGGATGCGATTATTGAGAGCGTCAGCAATATACAGATTCCCATTGGAATCAAAGGCAATGTCTTTTGGGCGATTGAGCGAAGCGCTGGTCGCTGGTCCGCCATCACCACCAAAATCAGCCTTCCCGGTTCCCGCAACAGATGTAATCACACCAGTTTGGGCATCAATTCGGCGAATGCGATGGTTAAATTCATCTACCACATACAGGTTGCCAGAACTGTCGAAAGCCAGTCCTGTTGGTGACAAACCAGCCTGAACTGCCGGGCCACCATCACCCGAATATTGAAGGTTCCCGGTTCCAGCGATGTGGGTGATGAGACCCGATTGAGCATCCACCCGGTGGATGAGACCTGAAAGAAATCCAGAAATAAACAAATTGTCTGACTGATCAATTGCAATCCGATTGACAGAGATGAGTGCTTCGGTGGCGGGTATGTTTTCTTCTGATTTCATTCCGCCACCAGCAACCGTGGTGATTGTTCCCGTGAGCGCCTCGATTTTTCGAACCCGGTTATTGAGCTGGTCGGCGATAAAAAGGTTCCCCTGGCTATCAATCGCAAGGCTCTGAGGGGTATTGAGTTGAGCGCTCAATGCAGAACTGGCGTCACCGGAAAAACCGTGGAATCCGGTCCCGGCAACCGTGGTGATCAATCCGGTTTCACCATTAACCTGGCGTATTTGGTGAGTCAACCCATCGGCCAGGAACAAGTCTCCGGCGGCGTTCGTCGTCAACCCTTGAATGCCATTGGAAAGCGCTGCCTCACTGGCTTTTCCACCGTC
>CAZXCE010000113.1:0-16837 GCA_964639175.1 uncultured Clostridia bacterium | reverse complement strand
TGGGTTCGCTCCAGCTCGGATTGATAGAGCAGGCTGTTTTCAATAGCGACGGCCACATAGGGGGTCAGCGAGTAGAGTAAATCCAGGTCTTCAGAGCTTAACAGGGTTCGATCCTGGGTGCGCCCGAGTCCGATGACGGCGACGATTTGATCGCGAACAATGCAGGGGAGGAAATGAGAGAGTACGGCTGGGGTGCTGCGATCATACTCCGGTGACGTGAGAGGTGTGCCTTCGGGGTTGATGTAGGTGCGGGAAATACGTCCGCTACGGAGCGAAAGGGTCTGGTGAGAAATGTATTGACGTAAAAACCGATCTACTTCAGGGGGAAGCGAATCAACCAGGGCATTGCCTTTGGCATAGGCCAGTCGGAAGAGCGGGTGGCTGTGGGGATTGGTCTGGACAAAAATGGCCAGGTCATCGACGGCCAGCATTTCCGTGAGCCGATCGGCCACCGCATCAAGCAGGTCAGGAAGTGAGGTGGTGGTGGAGAGGGTTCGGCCAAAGTCAGCAATTCCGCGGCGGTAGTTGTATTTATCGCCGTAGAACATCCGGTCGATGCGTTCCTGGAGCCAGTTTTTGAGTGGTGAATAAAGCATGGCGCCACAGGACATGACCGCCACCTGGAGGACGGTCATGGCGGAGTTTGAAATGGAGGGAAACAGTTCGCGGGTCCATTCAGCCGATTTGACGACGCCAAGCATGAAGAGGACGATTACGGATAACGTGGCCAGCGCATACGTCATGCTCCGCCGGACAATGATGTCAACATCCATTAACCGATAGCGAACAATCGAATACCCAAAGGCGAGTGGAATGAAGACCGTGGGGCCGACGGCAAGAGCGGTCATCAGCGGGGTAATCCCCATGCCAGCGAGATAGGGATAGGCATAGAAAATGGTCCAGGGGAAAATACCCAGGCTCAACCCCCACACAATCCACTTAATTTGCTGACGGAGAATACTGGCGCGGGTTTGGGTAAAGGTGACAATGACGACCGAAGCGCTTGAGATAAAGAACAGGGTAAAATGAGCGATTTCAGCAGTGTTGAGCCAGGGGCGAATCTCCAACAAATTCAGGTTTTCTTTGCCGAGGGTGAGGTGGGTGATTTCCAGGCCGATCAAAAAGAGGGCCGGGACATAGAGGATACGCGTGGCCCAGGGGTGTTTTTCAAGCCAGGGGCTGGGACGTGGAAACTGGGAGCAAAAATGAAGAAAGACGGGACAGAGCAGGGTAAGGGCAGCATTATCGATGAGTGAGACCAGTTTATCAAACCAGTCAAAGTCGCCACTCGGACTCAGGACCAGATAGAGGAATGACAGCAGGCAGATAAAATAGAAGTGAAGGGTCTGTGGGGTTTGATCCTGTTTGTGAAAAACAAACAGCCCGATCAGGAGGTAGATGAGTCCGATAAAGCCAAGGTAGAGGTCAATCGTAAACCGGGAGGGTTGGGTGCCAATATCATAGAGTTCAGCCGCCCACAGTCCCTTACTCAGGCCAAGCGGGTTGAAGCATTCAACCAGATAGGTCACTTTGCCGCCAATTCCGATCTTTTCATCGAGGTAGTATTGAACCTGCCAGTCGGCATCAACCGCAATCGGCTGGCCGTCAAAATCAAGGGCCCGCAGGATATCGCCGGGGACAAGCCCGGCCCGATCTGCCGCACTCCCTGGCCGGACATACTGAACCCGCAGTCCCTGGGCAGCCGATTGCCAGATGACGCCATCATCGGCGAGTGGTTTTTGGGCCAGTCGCTCAAAGAGGTTCAGCGATGCCAGAAGCAGGCAAATGACAGTCGAAATTCCAACAAAAAGTGTTTTGGAATTCACTGCAGGTTTCATAAGCGGCACAACGTGAAAAAGACGGGATGAGCGGGAGCGATGTGCTCCCTGGTTGCGATCATTAGAAGCGCAGGCCAAGACCGCCACGGAGCGTTCGGCGAGTTGAGAGCCATTGAATGGTCATGCCTTCGGCTGACAGGTCTTCGGTCTGGTCAAACAGGTTACGGCCTTCGATGAGAATTTCCCAGCGACCTGGGATCAATTGGGGGAGTGGAATTGGTTGCGAGACAAAAATACTGATTCCCCGATCCAGGGCCGGGAGTCGGCCTTGAAATGGATCCACGGCAAAAACGGGATTGCCCAGTGTTTTGCGCAAGACAGCGGTGATGGTGGCGCCAGTTTGCAGGATATGAGCATCAATCCGGGCGGTGAGAACTTGAAACCGTGAGGGTTGGAACTCAACTTTGGACGTGGTTTGGGAGTCAATTTCAGTGGCTGAGGTCAGCGCCAGTTTTTGGGCATAGCCAGCGGCGTAGCCAGCCGCGACCGAGACCGTTGGGGTAAGTCGGCGACGGTACCACAGGCGAACACCGCGCTGCACCCCATTTTGTCCGATAATGAGTGGGGTTTGCCGGGCGCCCTGTGTCAGAACTGAATTTGGCTCCAAAAGGGCAAGACCGATGCCATGACCAGAGACGGTGTCAAGGAACAGGGTGGTCTCAATGGTTGATCGGGAGGTCAGTTGATGAGCGAGGCCGGCTTCGTAGCGCCGGGTCCGGTCAAGTTGCATCCGGGGAAGATCATCGGGAGTTGAAGTTGTCACTGCCAGTTGGGGCTCGGCGATGCTTTGAAACGGAGTGGACCGGTCTTCGAGATGGGGTGTGGCATCAAATGAAAGATCACCTTCGTGAGACACAGCGCCGAATAGCTGGGTGTGAGGGGTGAGTGCCCAGCGCAGGCCGATATACGGCTGGATGGTTGTATCCTGGGCCTGGCTGAGCTGGGCATAGTCAACACCATAGATCAGCAGGACCTTATCACCGATTTGCCAGGTATCGGTTGCCCGAACGGTAAATTTCCCAATGGTTGACATTGAGTCGGTGCCGTTTGTGGTGCGCAACCGGGTATACCCGGCGGAAATGGTAGGGGCATGTCCCTGGAGGAAACTCCGAATCTGGAATGAAAACTGATCAACGGAGGCTGCCGCGCCATTTGTTTGCAGACTGGTTTCCAGAAAGACCGACTCGGAAAACTGGTGGGTGAGTTGAGAGTTGAGGCTCACCGATGGAGCACCCAGCGCGGTGAGTCCGGAAGACTGGGACATCAAGGTGGTTGAACCGTGGAACTGAGGTTGAAAATGGATTTCCTGGGCCAGGAGCACGTCCGGATTTTCATCGTCATCAAGCTGAAAAACGGTTCGATTGCGACGACCCTGGTATTTAATCGGGTCAATACTTTGGGATTTAAGGACGGTTGCTGCCCGCTGGAGAACAAAGTTGGACTCCGGCTGGTGGTTGGTCCCAATTTCAATTGGTTTGCCAAGCAAGGGTTGGAACCCGGTGGCCGATATTTTGAGGCAATACAGGCCAGGAGGCAGGTCTGGGATTTGAAACCATCCGCGAGCATCGGTCTGCGACGTGGTGGTCACCTGACGAAAGTCCCGACCGGAGAGCACGGACACCACGGCACCCACCAGTGGGAGGCCGATGGTGTCTTTCACCGTACCGCTCAGGGCGGAAAGTCTTTGTTCCGCAGGGATTTTGGGCATTTCACTCAGTGCAGTCAGCGGTGTTCCGGCAAACAGCGCGGAGAGGGCGATGAGGTGAAAAAATGCGCTCAGATTCACTTTCCTTCGATTCATACCACAACTTGCTCCCTTGAAAGTGAATAAACCGTTCCACCCGATCTGAGACATCGGGTGGAACGGAAGGTAAAACCCAGCCTGGAAGATCCAGGTTTAGAAGCGAATGACGGTATCGGGGCCGCCTTCAATATGAACGGTATCGACAAACCGGACCTGATGCGGTTCGGTTTTCATAATCAGAGATGCGGTTCGTTTTCCGGTGCCAAAAAAGCGAACGCCGCGCAGAACTTTTCCATCGGTGACCCCAGTCATTAAGAAGAGAATGTGGCGGCCCGGCGCCAGGTCATCGGTAAAGAACACCTTTGTTGGGTCTGATAATCCCATGCTCTTCATTCGATCCAGTGTTTCTGAATCATCCGTGACTTTTGAGTGATCTTCTTGATGGAGTTGATCTTTCAAGACAAAGCGGGCCTGGATTTCACCGTTGAGACATTTCATGGCCGCTGCGGTCAATACACCTTCGGGGGCACCTCCAATTCCCATCACGGCATGAACTCCAGATCCACCCACGGCAGCACTGATGCCAGCCGAGAGGTCACCATCCGAAATAAGCTGGATGCGCGCCCCGGCTTCGCGGATGTCCTGAATCAGTCTGGCATGGCGAGGCCGGTCAAGCACGGCGACCACAAGGTCTTCAATGGTTCGGCCAAGCCGCCGGGCCAGAATCTTCAGGTTCTCCTTCACCGGGGCATCAATCCGCAGGCAGCCTCTGGCCGCCGGACCAACGACCAGTTTGTTCATATACATATCTGGCGCATTGAGTAACCCCCCGCGTTCAGCCGTTGCCAGAACAGAGATGGCATTGGGTGATCCGGTGGCACAGAGGTTGGTGCCTTCGAGCGGGTCAACGGCAATATCAACTGCCGGGTAGGGATTTCCTTCATCGGGAAGCTCAGCCCCGATGCCAACACGTTCGCCGATATAAAGCATGGGGGCTTTGTCACGCTCCCCCTCGCCGATGACAATTCGACCGTTGATGGGGACCGTTCGCAAGGCATCACGCATGGCTTCAACGGCCACGTGGTCAGAAAATTTGCGTTTGCCCTGGCCCATCGTTCGTGACGAATCAATCGCTGCGAGTTCGACAACTCGCAGGAATTCAAGTGAGAGCGAAGGGGGAAGCGACTGGCTTGGTTTCATGCTGAGCTCCTTAATAAGAAAAAGACGAGATGGATGAAAGAGAAAGGTCTGATTTAATACTGATTAAAAACCACGGGTTGAGCAGATATCACAGTGATCACAGGCTTTTTGCGGTTCCATTACACAGGCTTTGGGGCTTAAAAATTCAAGGATTTCGCCAAGCTGGTCTGTAGAGAAGAGAAATCGTTCCTGGCTTGGGTGACTGAGTTCTGGATGGTGAAGCAACGTGACTGGTGAAGGAACTGGCGAAGCGGGGATTGGGGATG
Source organism: uncultured Clostridia bacterium (assembly GCA_964639175.1). Classification (GTDB taxonomy): domain Bacteria; phylum Acidobacteriota; class Blastocatellia; order Chloracidobacteriales; family Chloracidobacteriaceae; genus JACQXX01. Next base: position 11,789 of record CAZXCE010000113.1, on the reverse strand, counting down.
AGGGAGGAGCAAGAGCCAGATTTCGGATGACCTTTAAGGAAATCTCGCGAGCCAGTTGATCAAGAAGTGGATCGGTTTGATGGTCGGTCATGGGATTGGAACGTCGCGAAAAAGGAATAGTGGTTGATACAAGTTAAATCACCGGCGATGGATGTGGTTCAATCCGATCAACAATTCCGATGATGGCCGCATCGATCGCCGCACCTTCACGTCCAGTCGAAGCCGTCGAAGCCCCCCATCCTTCCTGAACCACGATCACCTGATCTCCGGCTCCGGCGTCGAGAATATCAAGTGCCAGAAAATTGCCTCCCTGGTCGACCCCATCGGGTGTGATGGGTTGAACCAGCAACATTCGACCGCCAGCATAGCGCTCGTTTTTTTGGGTTGCCACCACATTGCCAATCACACGTGCCAGGAGCATAGGAGAATCCGGAACTGAATCAAGAATTGAATTGTGGAGGTGGATCAGGTAAAAATGCAGCGGTATCCTACCACAGGGCCAAAGCTGAGGAAAAGGATGTTTCAAAAACTTAAGGAAATGTGACACCTGGTCAGCCAGCCTGGGTGGGCGTTTTCTGGGTTTTTTGGCCAATCAGGAGGTTTGATGTCGACACCCATTCGAATCACATTAGGGGTTACCGGCTGTATCGGGGCCTATAAGGCCGCGCTGGTGTTACGTGAACTGCAGAAAGCCGGCGCCGAGGTCACGGTCGTGATGACTCGCCATGCGGGTGAATTTGTTCAGCCGTTGACATTTCAAGCCCTTTCTGGGAAGCCAGTGATTTCTGACATGTGGCACCGCGATCAGGATTCAGAGATCAAACACATCGCGCTGGCTCAGCAGACCAATCTCCTGCTGGTAGCGCCGATGACCGCCAATACCATGGCCAAATTTGCGCAGGGAATCGCCGACGATTTTCTGTCAACCCTCTATCTGTCGGTGACAGCACCGGTTCTCCTGGCACCCGCCATGAATGTTGAAATGTGGCGGCATCCAGCGACCCAGGAGAATCTGGATCGTCTGCGACGTCGCGGTGTAACGGTGATTGAGCCTGAAGCGGGATACCTGGCATGTGGAATGGTTGGCGAAGGACGACTGGCCGATCCGACAGTGATTGCTCAGAAAGCACTGGAATTAACCTCCCCGCGGACTGACTGGGCTCAGGAAGTGGTTCTGATAACGGCTGGACCCACCGTCGAAGACATTGACCCGGTCCGATTCTTGACAAATCGTTCATCTGGCAAAATGGGATATGCGCTGGCTGAGATGGCCCGCCGCCGTGGCGCCAGAGTGATCCTGATTTCCGGCCCCACTCGACTTTCACCACCCGCCGGGGTTGAGCTGATCCCAGTGCGAACGACATTCGAGATGTATCAGGCGGTACTGGACAACCTCCCTCAAAGCACGGTTGTTTTAAAGGCGGCTGCCGTCTGTGATTTTCGCCCTCGCGAAATGGAGCCAAATAAGATCAAGAAACGCAATGGTTTAACACTTGAACTGGAACCAACTGAGGATATTCTGGCTGAAATTGGCCGGCGGCGGACTTCGACCCAGGTGATCGTGGGATTTGCGGCTGAAACCGACCACCTCGAATCCTATGCCGAATCAAAACTCAGGCAAAAAAATATTGATCTGATTGCCCTCAATGATGTGAGTCGAACCGATATCGGCTTTGATGTTGCTAACAATCAGGTTACACTCCTTGGACGTGACAGCAGTCGTCGTGAATTGCCATTTCTTTCAAAAACCGAAACAGCCAGTCGTATCCTGGACGCCGTATCTGACTGGAAGTATCATCAAACACTCGTGACCCCCTTCCTGGCTGGAACATAATGTTTATGATGGATATGAATCAATCAACCGGAACTCGCTCTCTCAAGCCAGAGCCGGATGCAGCACCATTACGGGTTCTGATTGTTGATGATGAGGCTGACATCCGGTTGATTTGTTCTGAAGTATTGCAGGAACACTATCTGGTCAAATCGGTGGCTGATGGGAGCGAGGTGCCGCCGATGTTGACCAGTTTTCGCCCGGATATCATTGTTTCGGACTTAAAGATGCCCCGTGAAGGCGGATTGAGCGTTCTGCGAAAAGCAAAGCAGGAAGTTCCGCTGATCGAAGTTCTGCTCATCACCGGGTATGGTCGCATTGAAGATGCCATTGAAGCGATTCAACTGGGGGCAAGCGATTTTCTGCTCAAACCGTTTGATATCAATCAACTCCAGACAGCCGTCAGACGCTGTGCCGACCGGATTCGATTGCGACGGCAAAATCAGGATTTACAGCAAGCCAATCGCGAACTGACCAAACTCAATGATTTGAAAGAAAAATTCTTGCGGCTGACCAGCCATGAACTTCGCGGCCCGCTGACGGTTCTCCAGGGATACTGCGATTTGCTTCCAGTGTTAGCTGACTCGCCAACTGAAGTTGTGGCTGCCACCGAAGCCATGTCGCTGGCCGTAAACAGTCTCGGGTCAATTGTTGAAAACCTGACGACGTTGCTTTCAACCTACCAGGAAGCCCTCTTAATTGTCGGACAACCGCTTGAAATCCAGAAGATTGTTGAACAGGCAGTTGAGGAAGTCCGTGCCTATGCCTCACACCGGGGACACACCATCACGATTGAAGATGTTGACGGGATGCCGCCAGTCATTGGTGACCGGTTACGACTCCGGCAAATCCTGCGGGAATTGCTTTTGAATTCGGTGAAATTCACTCCGGATGGTGGGCATATCCGGTTAAAAATCCAGCGTCTGGCCGAACCAGGCTGGTATGCGCTGGTGGTCGAAGATTCAGGGATTGGCATCGAGCCGTCGGCGCTGAGTCGGATTTTTGAAGCGTTTTACGAACAGCAAAATTCGATCCACCACAGTACCTCCCGAACCAATTTTCGCGGTGGCGGCATTGGTGTCGGGTTGACGCTGGTGCGAGAGATTGTGATGGCGTATGGAGGGCGAATCGGGATTACCAGTGAATGTGGCAAAGGGACAGAAGTCGTCGTGTCGTTACCGTCCCTGGAACCAGGAATGCCTCCAGCTTCAGTTCTGAGGTGAAAGGCCTGTAGGACGAAGACGGATCAGTGAGAAAGTGAATTCTGTCCCCAGAGACTGGACCTCAAACCGCGGATCAGTCCGTAGTTCAGGTTCAAGCGAGGCTGGGAGCAGGACCAGCAGGCTCCCTCTGGAACGCAAGAAGGTGGATACGTCATCCGGGTGGTCATACCGGTTTGGCTCCTGGTCGGCATCGCAGCAATGGACCTGAGCTGGCAGGTAAAACACCGGTGCATATTTGCGGCATTTATAAAACGTAAACAACTCGCCAGGCAAGATGGCCTGCCGGGCAGTCATCGAAAGGGATTTTAAGGATTCGCGACGCTCCAGGGCTGGAAAGAGCTGAATTGTTATCACGATTACCAGCAGCGCCATACCGCCGCAGAGAAGCCCATAAAACCCCGATTGGATCCGAGATTGAGGCCAAAAAGCCAGGATCAGGCCACTACTTCCAAGACAACCGAGCACCCCAACCACCCCGATGAACTGGCCAGGAACGGGAACCACTTTCTGACCGGCCACCCAGACCAATCCCGCACCCAGAATAATCAGGAGGGAGGTGCCAGCCATCAGGCGCTGGCGAGTCCTGGCGCAGGCATCGGCCCTGAGTTTTTCAATCGAGGTGCCAACCATGAAGGCTGCGGCTGGCCAGATCGGAAGGATGTATCCTGGTAATTTAGAACCAGAAAAGCTAAAGAAGAGCAGGGGAAAGAGAATCCAGCAGAGAGAGAAACAGGCAACCTTAAAGGCAGAAAAGGAAGGTCTGGCTTCAACCGGGGCGGTCCATTGGTTTCGGATAATGGTTACCTGTTCCAGAAATCCGTGCCCGGCAAACAAAGTCCAGGGGAACAATCCACCCAGAATCACGGGAAGGTAAAAATAAACTGGACCGGTGTGATGATATTTATCGGAGGTATAGCGCTGAAAATGATGGGCGATAAAAAATTCCTGGATAAAAGCATTTCCATGCTGCCAGATCACTGGCCCATACCAGATGCTGGCAGAGCACACCATCAACCCGCTCCCAAGCAGCCAGTGGGTTCGATTGACTCGTTGGAAAAAATCACGAACTGAAGTCGATGACAGACTGAGATATCCCCCAATAATACCCGCTGGAAGGACCAGGCCGATGAGCCCTTTCGCCAGGAGGCTGATTCCAAGAAAAAAATAAAATACCCACAACCAGCGATGGTCAGTTCGGGTCGGAGCAAGGTCCCACCACAGAAAGGCGCCCAGAGTCACCGATACACAAACCGTGAGTGGGAGATCAAAGGTGCCACCCCGGGCAAATCCAAAGTAAAAGCACGACGATGCCAGTACCGCGGCGGTCCAGAATCCAAACCGCTGACTCTGAACCCGGGTGCCGAGCCAGTACATCCAGAGAACACCGCCCAGCGCCAGGCAGGCTGAGGGAAATCGAACCGCCCATTCCGAAACGCCGAACAGGCGATAACTGATTCCCATCAGCCAGTACACCAGGGCTGGTTTCTCAAACCAGGTACGCCCCAGTAAGGTCGGGGTGATCCAATCGCCACGGTCCATCATTTCACGGGCGACCTGGGCATATCGTGGCTCATCCGGCCCAAGCAACCCAACACTTCCCAGGTGAAAAAAGAAAGTGAGACCGGCCAGGGCGATCAGCAAACAGAGATTGAGTGGTATGGTGCGAGGAGACAGCAGGTTGGTTTGATTCACGGGAATGAAAGAAAAACTGGTTGCCGAAATACCATCCCGGCAACCAGTCAGGTTGAAAATCAAGGTTGAAACCTAGAACGGGATATCATCTTCATCAACTTCAGCCCGAGTATCGGCATCAAGGTGTGCCGCCGAACTGCCCGCCGCTGATGAGCGAGTAAATGATTCCCGGCCTCCCTGGCTGGGTGCCCCGCCGCCGGCTTCATTTCGGGTATCAATGAAGTGCAGCTCGGTTCCGGTCACCTCCAGGCTGGTTCGAGTGACGCCGTCCCGGTCCTGCCACTCACGGACCGAAAGCCGTCCTTCAACATAAACCTGGCGTCCCTTCGCCAGATACTTGCTGGCCAGTTCCGCTTTTTCGCGCCAGAGGGTGACTCGAAACCAGGTGGTTGATTCAGCGGCGGGGTCGCCTCCGGATTTTGCGTCGCGTTTGCGTTCCGAAGTCGCAATCGAAAAAGTGCATACCGGGACGTTCTGGGCGGTATAGCGGAGTTCAGGGTCGCGTCCTAAATAGCCGACGATGGTAATCTTATTGAAAGACATTGGTACTCCTTGGATTACGCGTGATCAAAGAACCTGAGCGGCCAGGCCCAGGCTGGTTTGAGGGTTGAAACTGTGCGATGGGGGCAAAGAGTTTCGCCGGGCGGCTTCAGCCCAATGACTTAGCACCCCACAGATGGGCTTGATAAAATGCCAGTACGCGCCCCCAGGCATCACGAGCATCGGCTTCTCGATACACTTCGGGCCGCGTGTCATTAAAGAAAGCATGGTCAGCTTCAGAGTAGATATGGAATGAACAGGGTTTGTGATGGTGTTGAAGTCGTTGTTCAAGCTGATGAACGGAATCAACCGTGACAAAAGCATCTTTTCCGGCATACAGGCCCAGCACCGGTGAGGTCAGGCTGGCAATATCCGGTGTAACGCCCGGAAATCCACCATAAAAAATAACACAGGCACCAATTTCGGGATTTTTGCAGGCGGCATAGAGTGAGAGCAGACCACCCATACAAAATCCGACGCTCCCGACTTTTGGAAAGCCGCTGGTGTGTGGTAACGCCAGCAGTCCCTGAATTGCAGCCTGCATTTCACGGGCCGCTTCCTCAATGCGCAGGCTCATCATCAGTTTTCCAGCCTGATCAGGACCGGTTGCCTGCTGGCCGTGGTAGAGATCAGGCGCAAACGCGGTATAGCCAGCGGCGGCAAACCGGTCGGCAATTGATTCAATGTGGGGAACCAGCCCCCACCATTCCTGCAAAACAATCACTCCGGGGCCGGTACCGGAAGCTGGCACGGCCAGATAGCCGTCAATGGTGAGTCCATTGGCGGTGAATTGCGTTCTGTTTCCCATGGGGGTGATATTTCTTCTCCTTGAAAGACTTTTGACCGAACGACTTTACCAAGCGCGACGATGGCTTGACAAGTCCAGGCTGATTTCCGGATGATGATCTCTTTTCTTACCCAACACCACCCGTCACAGGTGGTCTGTAAAAGCTTCAATTTCAGACAAATAAAGCCGACTGGGAGATTGTGGTGGCCTTTGATCTTCCGTTTGACTTGTGATGTGTCCTTCTCAAGGAGACCCAGGAAAATGCACCAGCCAGACCTCAATCGAGATGTTTTCTCACCGATTAAATTATTCAGCCACATGGATCGAATGCACGACTGGTGGCATGGCCGAACCGTGTATCCGGTGACGATGGAACTCAGCCCGTCAACCATTTGTAACCATTTTTGTACCTGGTGTATGCACGGCGGGTATTTTGGCTCCCATAAAGGTGACGATAAATCCCTCAAGGCGTACCCGGACAGCAGCGTGATGCCGCTTGATTTCTATCGAACGCTGGTGGATGAACTCTTTGAACTTGGCATCAAGTCAATGATCTTTTCCGGGAGCGGAGAACCATTTGTCAATCCAAACCTCATGGAATTTGTTGAATATACCACGCGCAAGGGCATCGAAACCGCCATTATTACCCACGGGGGGTTATTGACCCCGAAAAAGGCGGAGGTAGTCGCCAGGCACTGCACGTGGATTCGAATTTCGCTCAATGCCGGCACCGCCGAAACCCGAAAAGCGGTCCATAAAGTGGATGACTTTGAGAAAGTTCTTCAGAATCTGGCCGATCTGGCAGCCGAGAAGAAACGACACCAGTCCAGAGTTCATATCGGGGCGCAAATTGCGGTTTCACCTGAAACCCAGGGAGAACTCGATATCGCTGTCCGCCGGGTGAGAGAAACCGGGATTGACTACTTTCAAATCAAGCCGGTGATTTTGCACCCGATGTCGTCGCCAACCCAGTACGACCATGAATTCTATGATCAGGTTTTACAGGAAGCCAGGGCAACCAAACAACACGAAACAAACGACTTTAAGGTTTTTGTCAAGGAAGATCAGTTTGCTGGTGTCTTAACGCCCGATTACGAACGAAGTGCCTACAAGAAGTGCTACGCGAACTTTTTCCCGGTAATTGAAGCCAATAAAAAGATTTATTACTGCTCACAAACCCGAGGACTGCCTGAGTTCTGTCTGGGCGACCTGGCAACGCATTCATTTCGTGAAATTTGGGAGAGCGAGCACCGTCAGAAAGTCAATAACGGGATTGATATCTCCACCTGTCAGCCCATCTGCCGTTGCCACCCGATCAATAAAATGATGTGGACCCTCCGCCATCCAAATAACAACGTGAATTTTGTGTAACTTACAGAAGGGAAGTTCATGCCATGTCCCGGCAGTTTACACCCGTGGTCGTCACTGGCGGCGATGGATATCTGGGCTCGGTGGTACGCGCGTTTTTTCAGGCTGATTCAGCCTCCCGGCGCGGTGGGTGGGATTTTCTGGATCCGACTCAGGTACATCGGTTCTGCCGGTACCAGACGGTGATTCATCTGGCGGCTGAGACCCGGAAGTCACCCCAGGCCGCCGGAAATTGTTTTCAGATCAATGCCCAGGGCACTGGATTTCTGGCTCAACATCTGAATCAAGGACAAACTCTGATCTTTGCCTCAACCAAAGATATCTACCATTCACAAAGCGACCGCGAGGTATCCGTTTCCGAAGCCTGTCCCACCACCTATGACCGGCAGAATGCTTATGCCTGGTCAAAGTGGCTTGGCGAAGAGTACCTCCGCTTTTATGCGGCTCAGCGGGGGTTCAGATTGGGGATTTTTCGATTGTCGACCATTTTTGCGCCTCCATCAGCCGGCAATTCCGGTGGATGGGTCTCAGGGTTTGCCCGGTGCCTGCGGGAAGGGAATCCATTGCACTTAAAAGGACAGGGGCGGCAGGTTCGAGATATCTTGCCGGCTCAAGAATTAGCCCGAGCCTTTCAGCTTTTTATCCACTCAGATCATCCTGGGGGTGTTTTTAATATTGGAGGTGGCCTCGATTTTTCTGGCACGCTCCTTGAATTTGCCCATCGAATGGCTGCGGTTCAAGGATTGGACCAGTCACTGATTGCCGGAGTTGACGTCCCTCCAGGGAAAGACGAGCAAGCACGCTATGTCTCCGATCTTGGAAAAATTGGTCGTGAGTTGGGATGGACACCTGAGTTTGATCTTGATCAGGCACTGAGACAGGTTTAGCTGGCAGTTCCGCTTGACTCACTTATCTGGTGGAGCTGGGTCGAAGGCTGACATCGGTCGGCGGTTCCCACTGGACCTTAAAACAGCAACACCGCCCACCTTGTTGCTGGCATTCAATAATCTCAACCGTGACGTCCTGACCACCGCATAATTCAACGGCGTGCTGAAAATACCCCAACCCGCTTTCACAGTAATGTGATGGAGGCGGTTCGGGGTATTCGAGTTTCAGGAGGACTGTCTGGCGGCCTCCTGGGTCGCTGACTTCGGGCTGGTGGTATGAAGCTTTGCCGAAATCCTGATAGGTTTTATTCATCACGGCAGACAGATTCAGCAGTGCGTGAATGTCCTTTTTCATCAGTGGCTCATAGGCACCACCTAAGTTGAGATCTGCCGAAAACCGACCGAGTTCTTCGAAGACATTTGAATACTGCCCGCCCAGTTCGGCAGCAATTGCGAGATCCAGCCGAACCAGAGTGGCCAGTGAGTACCATTCGCCAACATAAATTGTTTTGCAGAGTAAATTTTGATCCTCCACCGGTAACACTCGGAGGATTTTCTTGAGGGTTTGAACCCCGTGTTTGATGTGGAGAAATAACAGCCTGGATTTAATCAGGCTTCCTTGAATGCGATGTTGAGCGGCGGTTTCAAGCTGACGTTCCGGATTGGAACATGGCTGGCAGCACACAGGTCGGGTAGGCATAGGCAAAAGGCTCGACTTGGTTTGATTGGAATGGCTTAGGTTAAATCAAATCAAAGGTAGGTTAACTGAAAGTAACCGAAAAGAAAAGTTGCCGTGCGGGCTCTGAATCTGGATATTGATATACATAATGTACATTATCAGACTCAAAAGAGATCTGCTTTTCCCAATCCCGCTCCCTCCTCCGGCTCCTACGATTGGGCTCGCGGGTGAAATCGCTGATACACCTCTTTCAATCGATCATTGGTGACATGCGTGTAGACTTCGGTCGTGGCAATATCACTATGCCCCAGCAAGACCTGCACTGATCTCAAGTCAGCCCCATGCTCCAGCAAATGCGTCGCAAAACTATGCCGCATCATATGCGGCGTAATATGGCCAATTCCAGCCTGCTTCCCATACTCCACAATCATCTTCCAGCATCCCTGGCGTGTCATCGGCTTCCCCTGGAGTGTGACAAACACCAGCTCCGACCCCGGCGCTTTTCCTTTCTCCTTGATGGCTTTCAGCGCCCGCGCCCGTACCGGCCAGTACTGAATCAGGTACTCAATCGCTGACTTGCCCAGTGGCACCTGTCGCTGCTTACTGCCTTTTCCAAAACAACTCAAAAACCCTACCTCACAATTTACATCCACCATCTTGAGCCTCACCACTTCCGATACCCGCAACCCGGTGGCATACAGAACCTCCAGGATCGCCCGGTCTCGCTTTCCAGTCTCAGTGCTCAGTTCAGGTTGCGCCAGAAGCCGGTCAACTTCCTCGATGGTCAGAAAATGCGGTAATTCCGAGGCTGACTTTGGCGTCGGAAGATGAACCGTCGGATCGGTCTTTCGAAACCCATCCAGCAACAGATATTTATAAAAATTTCGAACCGTGACCAGCACCCGCCCGATTGACCGCCAGTCCAGCCCACCCTCACGCAACACTTGAATAAAATCAACCAGATCCTGCCGTTCAAGCGTCAGTAAATCCCGCTGGCCTGCCTCGCTAAACCCCTTTAACTTCTCTAAATCCCGCCCGTAGGCCTCCAGGGTGTTGGCCGATAATCCCCGCTCCACTCGTAAATAATCCAGAAATGCTTTTCCAAGATCGCGTGCCATCCAGTTTCCCTCCATCAGTGTGATCAATCAGGTTGATGTTTCACGTGACACCCTGCATGTATTACTTGAAGTGCCACGATCTTACTGCTTTTTTTCTTCATACTTCAGAAGGAACAGATCCTTGACCCCGCCCTGTTCCTTTCGTACACTCCCGCTTTTCCACAAAGGAGTTGTTTTCCGGTTATGCCCATCAAAGTCGAAAATCAGGCGTCGGTCCAGGTCAAAACTGACCTGGAAAAACTCATCCAGAGTGTGTTTGACGCAGTCCCCAAAGAACATACCCGCGGTATCAGCAAAGTCGTTCTCGTTGACCGCATTCAGGAAAAAGCCATCGCCAAAGAAATGCGTGAAAAACTTCCCTGTCTCTACCATCCAAAAGTCATGGGGATGCCGGCCTGGTTTGAAATCGCGCTGGCTCACTTTGTCGAGCAAAAAGGCCTGGTCAAGCGACTCGCCAGCCGGTTGAACTTAAAAACCAATCTTGCCGGTGCCACGCTCTCCCTCATCGGCCAGCACTACCACTTCACCCTCTCGCATGGCCTGAAACCCAATCAGCGTGAAAAAGCAGTTCGCACCTATATCGAGAAATATTTTACTGTCTGGCGAGACCTCAACAGCGGCTGGCGCGCCCGGGTGTTTAAGCCAATCTATCCATACCTGGATCGCTTCGGTAAGTGGATGTCAAAGCACTATCAACAGCAATTACGCAAACAACAAAGCCAGGCCAAGCCATCCAAATAGCTTCTGCCTGGCCAGTGACGCCTTTTTTCACCCAGGGTTACCCGTCGCCCTCTTTGGCGCCCTCCTGCTCTAACTGCTCAACAATTCGCCGCAATGCGGTTAAAACTTCCTCGCGCTCAACCCGTGACCGCTTGAACTTTAACTCCAGGGTGAACTCACGCGCCGGTGACTGAAATTTAAACAAAAAGGGCCGGGGTCTCCCCTGCGCTGGCGGCTTGCTAACCCGACGCACATCGTCTCGCGTTAACCCCTGGCTTTGAATCCGGGCAATCAACGCCCGTCGCTCATCTTCACCCGGCTGGCGCACAATTTGCAACAGAGTTGACTTCGAAGAAATCTTTGCCGCCCGGCACAACTCCTTGATCTCATCCGAAAGCGAACTGATCGAAAGCGCCTCCGTAATCGATGACCGGGACTTCCCGATTTTTTTGGCCACCTCGTCATGCGTATACCCAAACCGGTCAACCAGCGTCGATAACCCCTCAGCCTCTTCAAATGGGGTCAGATCCTTGCGCTGCAAGTTCTCGATCAACGCAATTTCCGCCACCGCCCGGTCATCAACGTCCATTTCAATACAGGGTAACTCGGTCAAGCCCGCAATCAGGCTCGCTCGATACCGACGCTCCCCCGAAATAATCATAAACCGCCCACCCACCTGACTTGGACGCACCAGCAACGGCTCCAAAACACCCTTTTCCCGAATCGAGGCCGTCAGTTCCGTCAGGTCGCCAATTTCCATTCGGGGCTGGTTTGGATTCGGCTCCAAACGGTCAATCGGAATCATTCGCCCAATCGGCGCTCCGGTTCGTTGCCACAATTCCTCAACGTAGTGTGCCTCATGCCGCATTTTGACGGTTGTTGGAAGCCCTCGCTTAGACACGATTGATTACCTCCTCGCACAAGGTTGCATATTCGATGGCCCC
>CAZXCE010000112.1:3231-16839 GCA_964639175.1 uncultured Clostridia bacterium | reverse complement strand
AATATTTTAACTACTGCATCGCGGTTGCGCTCCTGAGCCAGTTGCAGGGCGGTTTTACCACCAAATTGAATGTCAGGGTTGGCACCCACCTCAAGGAGTTCCCTGACGACTTCCGTATACCCTCGCGAAGCAGCAATATGCAGGGCGGTTCGACCATCGGGGTCTTTCTGATTGATGTCAAGACCATGCTCAAGAAAGAGTTTGACCATCAACGGGTCTCCACGATCAATCGAGAGCAGAAATGGAGACCAGCCGTCTTCATCAAACAGGTTCAGATTTGTGCCCCGGTCAATCAAAACTCGAGCGGCATAGAGGTTGCCCCGGTCAATACTGATCATCAGGGCTGTACGCCCACTGGAGGTGACCAAATTTGGATCAGCCTTAAATTTGAGGAGCAACTCAATCAACTCAATGTTTGATTTCTCAGCCGCTTTCATCAATGGCGTCCAACCATAATTTTGCTGGACGTTAACCTTTGCCCCGCGACTTAAAAAAAGCTCAACCAGTTCGCTTTTTTCGTTTTCCACCACCTCCATGAGGGGGGTCCAGCCAAACTTATTTGGACGATTCACATCTGCCCCGGCATCCAGCATTAATCTGACTAAGGCTGAATCGTCAGTTCCAATGGCTTCGATCAAGGGTGTGGTTTCATACTCACTGAGTAATTGTGTTTTGACGCTGGCATTGGGATTGGCCCCGACCACCACCAGGGTTTCAACCATGGTTGTCAAATCGCTTCCAGCGGCAAAAATCAACAACCGGTCCCTGGTGGCCATCCAGGCGAAAAATAAACCAGCCAGCCCAACCATGGCTAAAAATACTGGCTTGCGGAACATCGAGGTGCGTCGGGTTTCAGTTAACTGGGCATCTTCAGCCCGGATTGACAGTTCAACGCGTTCGCCGCCCATCTGGCGCAATTTGGTATAGAGCAATGCGGCTGCCGTGGCTAAAAATGGCTCGATCAGGCTGATAACCAGCCAGGGGAACACAACAAACACCACCGATACAACCACCGATGACGCAACCGCACCGGGGCGACCAATGACGATTTCAAAGTTGGTTTCACCCACCAGGGAAAAAAATATGCCGGATAGCACAAATGCAATTGGGGCAAGCAGTACAGCAAAAATACCCACCAGCAAATACCGCAGTTGAATGGCAATCATCGCCGGGCGGAACCGGTTGACGAGCTGGGTTGAGCGGTCAAGGGCAAGTGGCCCAGCGATATTTTCAGAACTCACGATGGGGGCAAACAGCGCCGTACAAGTCACGGTTCGGATACCACATCGGAACCCGGTGGCCAGTCCACGAAGAATCGTAGTTGCACAGAAAAAGGCCGTGGTGGCCAGTTTTGGCAAAATGGCAAAGAAGTTTTTGATTGTGGGTACAATTGATACCGGACGGTCTGGCACAGATTGTAATGAATTGACCACGGGTTGGAAGGCCGCAAAATTGACGACTCCGGCAAAAAAGACAATGGTGGCTGTCACAATCCAGGAGGTGGAATGAAAAAATTGTAAGGCACCCAGAGATCGGGCGCCACCCGGCTGACTCAAAGCCAGCCATATCAAAAAGATCAATCCGTTCAAAACCGCATAGGGAGCATGAATCACCAGTGAAATCGGAAAAAATGACCAGAAATTGGTACGGTACAGATCACCAGCTTCTTTAAAAAGGGGCTCTTCGCCTTCGGCGTTGGCTCGTAAGGCAACCGCAAACGCCTGAGCGCTTGGTGGACGCTGGGCTGGATCTTTGCGCAACGCCGAGAGCATGACTTCCGCCAGGGCGGCGCTCAGACCGGTATTTTTTTCACAAGGGTTGGGCGGTTCATCCTCAATATGCTGCTTCATCAAAAAGGTGAAGTTACCAGTAAAAGGCGGTTCACCGGTCAGCATTCGATACAAAATAACACCCAGGCTGTACAAATCTGAACGGTGGTCAATGGCAATCCCCTGACACTGTTCTGGCGACATATACATTGGTGTTCCTAACACGGTCCCGGCAAAAGTAACCAGATCCGTCTCTTTATTGAGTGCTATCGAAGCCGGTTCCACCGGCAACGGTGTGGAACCCCCATGGTTGGAAGGCGTGTCAACTGAACCCAGTCCCATCGTGTCTGACTCAGGGAATTTCAGAGTCGTCGGTTCGTGAAGGGAATCCTGATTTGACTGACTGAGATCTGGCCCGTCTCCAGAACGGCCAGGCGTAAATATTTTGCTCGAAAGGTCAATCGTGTTTCCTGACGGAACAGACTGGGGTGGCACAGGCGCGGATAAAGAGTTCAACGTCTGCTGGGGGGACGACAGGTTCTGCCCAGATGGCGGATGTGAGAAATTCAGGGTTGGTTCAGCCAACTTTGAACCTGATGGTGAGGCAAACTGACCCGTTTGCTGGTCATCTGGGCCGGAGTTTCCATCGGCACCACGCACCAGTGTTTCATTTGGTGCCAGGCTGCCCTGATATCGGGTCATTTCCATCAAATATGGCGTGGCTTCTTCGACCTGTCCAACCCACATTTCAGTTTTCTCAGTCACCTGGGGCAGGCTTCCTCCCGCGAGTGTATTGTCAACCAGTGACTGGGTTTCAGTGGTGTGGGGGTCTGGTTCGGACGACGGCAGCAGTTCGCGTTCATTGAGCTTGGCAATCCCAAAATCAAGCACTTTGACCAGAAAGCCACCCCGGCCATCATCCTGCAGAAAGATGTTTTCAGGTTTCAAATCGCGATGGACAATTCCCCGGTGATGGGCTTCCTGAATGGCCAGACAGACCTGTTCGACAATTTCAACCGTGGTTTTGAGCGGGAGCTGGGGATAGGAGGTCAGCAATTCGGCCAGAGTTTGCCCTTTGAGATATTCCATGACCAGATAGGCCACCTGCTCTGACCCAATAGCGGCAAACCCAAAATCGGTCACATTGACCACGTGGGGATGGATCAACTGCCCGGAGGCACGGGCTTCGCGCTTAAACCGCTCGACGAATTCAACCTCATTCATAAACCTGGGCATGATGATTTTGAGTGCGACGGGTCGGCGCGTTCCGATGTGGGTGGCCTGGTACACGGCACCCATCCCCCCCTGACCCAAAATCTTTTGAATCAGATACTTTTTATCCAACACTTTACCAATGATGTCGACAACGACGGCCATATAAAATCCTGCATTGATGTGAAATTGATGAAGCGGGGGGAAAGAAATGAAGAATAAAGAATGAAGAAGCAATTATCTGATTGAACATCAAATCGTTAGCTGCTTTTTGATCTATTCTTCATAAATCAACCGAGAATGCTGAAGCTGATTGCTCTTAATTCCTGCCCCTGGTTGAATTATTCCCAGTTGCTTACGGGAGATTCGAATGATTCCGATGCTTTGGCCGATTATCAAATCTCGTGATGACCATCTGTATGGGACCTTTACCTGGCCATCTGTCCCTGAATGGTGACGACCAGCCGGCGTGAACCGCCATCGTTGCGGTGTTCGCACAGGTAGATTCCCTGCCAGGTGCCGAGATTAAGCCGCCCACGCGTCAGAGGGAGTGTCACACTACTGCCCAAAATCGAAGCTTTCAAATGGGCGGGCATATCGTCTGGGCCTTCGTCGGTATGCCGGTAATAGCGCGCGTTTTCGGGAACCATGACATTGAAATGGCTTTCAAAGTCGCGCAGCACATCTGGCGAGGCATTTTCATTGATCGTCAGTGAAGCCGACGTATGGCACAGAAAGATATGAACCAGCCCAATCGTAAAGGTTTCAAGTTCAGGGATTTGGCGGAGAATTTCACGGGTGATGAGATGGAACCCCCGTGGTTTCGGGGCCAGGACAATTTCACGTTGAAGCCAGTCGGTCATAGGCAAAGAGATTCCTTTGAGCTGAGGAGTTCAGAGCATTATGCCGGGCCAAATCTGAAAATGAAACCTGTTTGCGGCTTTTGATTCTCGGACTGGCGCGGAAAAAGAAGATTGACTCAGCTCAGAAAATATGTATTCTAAATGCAACTTTAATTTGCCGCTGTTTTGCTTACTTTTTAAATTTGAGGTATGCGTTAATGTCAAATCTGTATGAAGAATTAGGTGGTCAGGGCGCGGTTGATGCCGCGGTTGAAATGTTTTATCGAAGAGTTTTAGTTGATGATCGGATTTCCCACTTTTTTGATGGGGTTGATATGGATCATCAAATCGCCAAACAAAAAGCATTCTTAACTATGGCGTTTGGCGGCCCCCATAATTACTCGGGGCTCGATATGCGCAAAGGCCACGCTCATCTGGTTGAACGCGGGTTAAATGACACCCACTTTGACGCGGTGGTTGAAAATCTCGGTGCCACCCTGGCTGAACTTGGCGTTCGACAGGAGTTGATTGACCAGGTTGCGGCTATTGCTGAATCCACGCGTGCAGACGTGCTCTCGCGGTAAGTCTTCCCGCCCCCGGATCCCTCGGCTTGTTGAGCGATCCGCCAGTTGGGTTTCGATACTTTGTACTCGAAACCCAACTGTTTGTTTCTTGCTCTTTATCGTGATTGTAATTCTATTTCTTCTCACTTACACCAGTTTGTCATCAATCGTCAGTCGTCTACTAAGTCTATTTTATTGAATTACTTGACTGTTTTCTACTGCGAGGACTTCATTGCAGAATGGTATCAGTACCTTGTCAAAAGTTTCCTGAGATATTGAGTTTGGTAAGTGCTTGATTTTCTTCCGTGTTTTCCGTGTTTTCCGTGGTTAAAATGTCTGGAAATTTTCGGCAATATACTTATAAACTCTTGAAAAAACAAAGGTTATGGCTCTTACATTTCAAAATTCGATTCCAGAAATTGATACCAGCTTGCCGCTATCCTGAACCAGTAACCCAGCCACAATTCTGTTTATTTATGCCAGTACTTTCATATAAAGATCATTCATTTTCAATTGAAACAAATGAAACAGTGCTTGACTGCCTGCTCCGCGAAGGTCAGTCCGTGTCCTATTCGTGCCGAACCGGTGTGTGTCAGTCCTGTGTGATGAAAGCCGCCCAGGGCACGCCCTCACCTGAGGCTCAGGCGGGGCTTCGCGATACACTCCAGCGCCAGGGCTATTTTATGGCCTGTAAGTGGAAACCTGTCGAGGATGTGGCCGTTTGCGGTGCCGAAGACCTCACCTTTCAGGCAACAATTGTTGAAAAGGAAATGCTGTCTGAAACGGTGCTGAAAGTGTTACTCCACTCCAATTCGCCGTTTTCATACCAGTCCGGGCAATATCTGACCTTACTTCGCCCCGATGGACTGGCCCGCAGCTATTCAATTGCCAGTCTGCCAAGTGAATCATTGATCGAGCTTCATATCCGGCTCATTCCCAACGGCAAAATGAGTTCGTGGTTGCTTAATGATGCCCAGCCAGGAACAGCCCTTGCCTTTCGAGGTCCTTTTGGAACCTGTTTTTATCTGCCGGACCGCCCGGAACAACCGTTGCTCCTGGTTGGCACCGGCACCGGACTGGCGCCACTGTATGGGATTGCCCGTGATGCTCTGACCCAAAACCACCAGGGCCCGATCTGGTTGTTTCACGGCGCCTTAACCACCAGCGGATTGTACCTGGTCAACCAGCTCAGAGAACTCGCGGCTCAGTTTCCTCAGTTTCAGTACCTGCCGACGGTTTTAAACGGTGATTCCCAGGACGATCAACCGGTTTTGACCGGCTCGCTCGACACGGTTGTGGTGTCTCGCGTTCCCCAGTTAAAGGCAATGCGGGCATTTTTGTGTGGGGATCCGGATATTGTGAACCGATTACGGAAAAAGTTCTTTCTGGCGGGCCTCTCATTGCGCGATATTTATGCTGATGCCTTTGTCCCAAGTAGCCCCTCGTAAAGGCATTCATTTTTTCAGAGGAGACCTCTGATCGTGCATTTGACCTATCGAACTGATTATTCAATTCGAGTGCTGTTGTATCTGGCACTCTATCCAGACCGGCTGGTAACCACCAAAGAAATCAGCGACGTCTATGGAATTTCAAAAAATCACCTCGTCCGGGTGGTCCTGCACCTGAATAAATGTAACTTTATCGAAAACCATCCAGGCCGCACTGGTGGCATTAAACTGGCACGACCGGCTGATTCATTCACGATTGGTGAAGTTGTTCGGCTCACCGAACCCGATTTTCACCTGGTTGAATGTTTTAACGAGGTTGATAATACCTGCCCGATTATTACCGTCTGTGGCCTCAAAGGTGTCTTGCGCAAAGCCAACAGTGCGTTTCTGGGTGTGCTCGATAACTATACCCTGGCCGATGTACTCAAAGGATCGCCACAAAAACTCAAGTCGTTTTTACAGATTGGGACACTGGCGCCAGAGCGTCCCCCATCAGCCGCCAAAAAACGTCAGTCAGCCAAAATCGAAGAAAACTCACCTGGCAACTCAGCCACTCGAATTTGATATATTTGGCTCAGGGACTGAGCACTCCGGCTTGAATAATACAGTGTTTTTTGGTCGGGGCTGAGGCTGGCGCCATCTTCAAACCCAGGGGAGTTGACCCGCGGGCCCAGGTTGCGGGCTGCCGACCACTTGCCGTTTTCCCTGACTGCGATATAGAGGTCATCGCCGCCAACCCCGCCGGGGCGGGTTGAACTAAGCAACATAAATCGCTCCTGAGGGTCAACATAGCTCGGCCATTCATCAAAACGGGTGTTGAGCTCACCAGCCAGTTTGACGACCTGAACCACGGAATCACCTTTGAGTTCGGCACAAAAGATATCCCAGGACCCTTCGCGATTGGACGAAAAATAGAGTTTGCCCGCCACTTTGGCACTGACACAACATTCCAACTGGTCGGTGTTGACTGGTTCAGCGACTGGTTTTGGATCCTGCCAGGTGTTTGCTTTCCACCGGGCTACCCAGAGATTCCAGGGATCACTGTTCTGCTTGCCTGGAACAGGTCGTTGCGAGGTAAAAAACATCCGGTCCTGGTTCGGATTGATCGAAGCCCCAAGGTCCGATTTTTGATCTGAAAACGAAACTGGCTGCGCCGCAGACCAGTTCCTTCCCACCAGACGCGAGGAAGCCAGCACCGTCGAACGAAAATCAGGCACTGAATAGGTAAGATAGAGCACCGTTCCGTCTGGACTGATATCGGTGAGTGTGTTGTGAACACCCGGTTTATTCAGGGCAGACATCGACCCTCCCGGTTGGGACCGGGCAGGCGGTTGGTTTGCTTTTTGACTTTTGGCAGGATTTGATACCCACAGGTGGAGCAGGCAGTACACGACACCGACCAGACATACAAGGCTGACACGCATTGGCAACGATCCCCTGAAACTGGCAAAGTCACGGTCACCCCGCGAGCCACCTCAACGGCTCAATTTGGGCACCCAGACTTTCCCTGGAATGGCGGCCTGGTCAGCAACCAACACTAGATTTTTTGGTGGAAGTTGGAGAAACCGAAGGGAGGCAGGCGGCAACGGCCTCCCGGTCGTGTTACACAAAAATACAAAGCTGGCTGACGTTGGCTTTGTCAATCACACTTACAGGTCGGTTTCTGGTTCGGGCAGTTTGCGTGTTTCCAACACATAGAGCAGCAATTGCCGGGCAACCGTAATTAACCGGGTTGAATTTTTCCATCGTTCAATCAAGGCATTAATTCGATCCTGGACCTGGCGGTTGTTATGCAGTTGCAGTTCGGTGTTCAGATACCGGATTTCCCGCAACAGTTCGGTCCGTTCACGACGATATTGCGTCACGAGGCGGTACTGTTCGCACAAAAATTGTTCTACCGCACGCGCCGTATGCAGCCGAGAAACTTTGTTTTCTGCATACTCCGAATTGCGATGTGAGGAATTTTGTCGATTCCGGTGATGCGATGATGGAGCATTGGCTTCACGAATCGCAGCTTGAGACATAAGTTGTTCCTTTCAAAATGAAGATAAAATTTCGCTCATGCCACACCTGTCTCAGTGTGACGGTTGTTGAATTCCCCCTGGTACCCGGTTGAAGGGCGCCTCCGACGTAATATCCAACCCCTGGGCGACAGGAAAACTTCCCTGGCCTCTCAACACGTGGAGACAATGGGCTTTTGGTGCAGCAACCAAAGCGGAGCGTAGTCTGATACTAACGAGTTTGCTGGCAAGGCTAAATCAGTTTTGCCGAAACTTTTGCGTTTTCAGTTGTCGTGGATTTTTTGAGAGATTTGTGAAAGGAGGACTATAGCAGAAAAATTTGAAGCGAAGTCAACTTTTTTTTCGGAGACGGGCCAGTTCGTCCACAAAATTTTCAAATTTATCGCCGATAGCGGCGACAGGCATTCCACCCGCGTGGCAGGTCCAATCGCTCAATTTCCAAACAGCCGTTCAGTTCTCAGAAAAAAACACTTTACGGCAAGCGACCTTCGTTAGACAATGCGGGGTTCGCACCCCAAAGGACATCTAGAGTAAATCCATAACGAGGCTTTCAATGTTTGATTACATCATTGTTGGAGGCGGGTCCGCTGGTTGTGTGCTGGCCCACCGTCTGACTGAAGATTCCACCCTGCGTGTGTTACTTATTGAAGCAGGCGGCCCAGATAAACAACGCGAAATTCATATTCCAGCAGCATTTTCAAAAATCTTTCACAGCCCGGCTGACTGGGCATATTTGACCGACCCACAGCCTGAATTAAACAACCGTCAGTTATACTGGCCGCGGGGCAAGGTCCTCGGCGGTTCAAGCGCCATCAACGCCATGATTTACAGCCGGGCCAACCGTGTTGACCACGACCACTGGCACCAACTTGGCCTGAATGGCTGGGGCTATACCAACATGCTCTCCTGGTATAAAAAATCGGAAAACCAGGAACGCGGTGCGTCTGAATTCCACGGCGTCGGCGGCCCGCTCAATGTGGCTGACCTGCGAACCGTCAACCCGCTGACCGAAGCCTTTGTTGAAGCCGGGGTTGAAGTCGGCATGACCAGAAATTCTGATTTTAATGGCGCCAGTCAGGAAGGGGTTGGCGTCTTTCAAGTCACCCAAAAAAATGGCAAACGCTGCAGCGCGGCCACCGGGTATCTGACGCCGGTTTTAAAGCGCTCGAATTTGACGGTCTGGACCGGTTGTCTGGTAAAACGGGTTCTCTTTGAAGGCACCCAGGCTGTCGGGGTCGAATTCCTGCGCCAGGGCAAACCTGAACAGGTCCGTGCCACTCGGGAAATCCTGTTGTGCGGCGGGTCAATCAATTCTCCGCAAACCTTGATGATTTCGGGGGTTGGGCCAGCCAATCACCTGCGGGAGTTTCACATTCCAGTCGTGCTTGACCTGCCGGGTGTTGGTCAAAACCTGCAGGATCACCTGTTGCTGGCCGTCACCTATGAATGCAAAAAACCGGTCTCGCTCGCCGGCGCCGAATCAATCGGCAACGTGCTCCAGTACCTGTTGTTTCACAAAGGCATGCTTAGCTCAAATATTGCCGAAGGCGGAGGCTTTCTCAAAACACGCTCTGGCCTGCCCGGTCCGGATTTTGAATATATGTTTGGGCCAACCTTTTATATGAACCACGGGTTTTCCAATCCAAAGGGGCATGGGTTTTCCTTCGCGATTGTGCATCAACGTCCTTTGAGTCGTGGGAAATTGAGTTTGCGTTCAGCCAGTCCGGAAACGGCACCCTCACTTCAGCCAAACTACCTTTCTGACCCGGCAGACCAGCAATTCTTTGTCGAAGCGGTCAAAATTGCCCGCCATCTGGCCCAGGCCAAAGCATTTGACCCGTTTCGTGGCAAAGAAGTCTGGCCTGGTGCTGACCGGACCCGCGACACGGCGGTGTTGGAATTTGCCCGCTCAGCCCTTGAAACCTGTTACCACCCAATCGGTACCTGCAAGGCGGGAACCGACTCGATGGCCGTGGTTGACCCAACGTTTCGCGTCCGAGGCATTGAAAACCTGCGCGTGATTGATGCCTCGGTGATTCCAACCATTTTCAGCGGCCATCCAAACGCAGTGGTGATGGCTCTGGCTGAAATGGCGGCCAGTTACCTTCGCTCGACAACCTGATGAAACACCGTAAACCCAAACACCCATTTCAACTCATTCAAGGAGGGCAGCAGGCCGAAGCACATGGCCCGCTGCCTCCCCCCACCTGATTTGTTGTTGAAAGCCGCTGTGATCGGAAAACGCACTCCTGACGTGCTTTCACTCAGACTGGATTCTGTATCAATTTCTGACTTTGCCGAACTGACCGGCGTTGAACCACACCTGATCCGATATTGGGAACAGGAATTTAAGGAATTGAAATCTGAGCGTGACGAATAGGACAATCGCCGAAGGATTTGGATTTTAGGCCCGCAGGGTCGCCGTTCAATAGCCGTGGTGCGAAGCCCACGGTCTCGGCCAACACGAAGCCCACGCCATGCAAGGGCATTGTAAAATCACCTTGAATCGCAGATCTTCTCCTTATTTTGGCGCAAATGGCCCTCAGCCCTCAAAGTCCTACACCTTGCGTGTGAAAAACTCCACCACTCGACCAGCCACCGCCTCCTGCCCACGTGGAATCGGGACGCGGACGTTTTCTTCCTGGCGCCCGGTTCGGGTCAAAAATGAATAGGTAAACTCCAGCAACAGCGGGTCTGCATCCAGGACTCTGACTGAGTCAACACTGGCGCTGAAAAAATTCCAGGAGTGAAAGTCACCATTGATATAGACACCGTCCATTGAAATGATGGTTTCGCCAATGGTTTCCTGGTTTTTGGCATACCGGAGCCGGGGCAGCACCAGCACCAGCAACCCAATAAATGCCATCAAGCCCATCAAGCCCAGAAAAACAATGCCGCCAGCCTTTGGATCCGCAATGAAAAAGATGCCGCCGATGATCAATGAAATCACTACCGTCAAAATGTAGAGCGGTACTTTTTCAGATTTGGCGATTTGAAATTCGGTCACGGCAAATTTTCGCCATTCATCGGGAGCATAACGCCACCAGACCAGCACCCGGTCTCCGGAGAAAATTCGATCCAGGGTGCGGGCTCGATTGGCATACATAATGCCTCCGATCAAACCAAACATCGTCACAAAAAGACCGAGCATAATCAGGGCATAGCCGCCGTTCATCATGTCCATTTCAATCACGGCAGGAACAAACGCCGCTATCAGCCCAGCCAGACCAATGCCGAACCAGATCAGTGCCACGGCCCACTGTCCATTGTGCGGACGCTCGAAATGCGGTCCGACCTGATGTCCATAACTGTGTTGCATCGGGTAATTCGGTTGCATACACTGAGCCCTCCTTGGGTGAAAATTCGCTATTCATACCATTCAGGGTTCAGGTTTTGAGGTTTCAGGGATTGGAGAAAGCCAATCTACACAATCAATTAGCCTGTTCTTGTTCAAGGAAGATACCCGCAGAATGGTATGAGTCTTAACCAGCAAGCCGGATGCCAGTCTCAAAATCTGAAGAGCCAGCTATGACCACGTTGTTTCGATATTTCCTTGCTTCTCAAACTGAAATGAGCGATCTGGTTAGGGAGCCCCAACCCTGCACTTTTTGCGGCCAGGTAGCCCAATGTTTGAGGGTTGAATCTCAATCCCTCCAGGAAGCCTGTGCCGAACCAACCCGATTCGGGTGTTTTGAGTGCCTTCGGGCAGGCGCTTTTGGGTTTATTCATTTCACCGAAGCGGGTTTTGTCGATGCCGGGGGGCTTCATTTAGAACAGGAAGATGAGCCGCCACCACGACGAGTTTTTCTGGGTTCGGCAGACGGAACGCTGTCAGAAAGCCCTGAACCCTATCTTCCGCCCAAAAAACAACCTTTTGAAATTCGTCCCGAAGCCAGCCAGGAACTTTTTCACACTCCGAATTTTGCCACGCTTCAAGGGTGGATTCCCTGGTTGGTTCACTGCCATGATTTTATGCAGTACCTGGGTACCTGGGAACCCTCCGATTTCAACCAACAGGCACCGGATGGCCAGGGCCGCAACCTGTTTCTCGAAATGACCGGCTGGGAAGACGCCGATTGGGTCTGGCCACCTCAGGCAACGTTTCCCAATGGCTGGGATTTTGGATATTACGCCTTCCAGTGCCGTCACTGTGGGAAACTTCGCGGCACCTATGATTTCACCTGACATCAGAGAGTATAACATTTTACACTAAAGCACTCACCGGAGAAACAGGTTAAGTAGTTTAATCAAATAAACTTAGTGAACTACTGACTACTGACTACTGACTGCTGACTGCTATTATTTGTATGACCACACATCAGATCCCGCGCTATTTGCACTTCCGAACCACAATCATTCGACCTGACTGGCCGTTTCTGGAGTTTGATACATTCTCCCGCCAGGGAAATCAGTTGATGAAACTGCTCATTGGTCGCTTTCAAAAGGCTGGCTTCGGAGTTGATGAAAAAGTTGGTGAAAACGACCCTGACTGGTACTTTGAGGTCGTGACCACAAAACGTGCCCGCGTTGGGGTCGCCCTCGTTTATCGAGGGTCAAGTGAAACTGAAAATAGATGGAGTGTTGAATTTGAACAGCCTCGCGGTTATCCGCTTCTGGATGATGAACTTCAACAAACGATCAACCCATTGATATTTGAAGTGATTTCAAATTATCGTCTCACCACAACTACTCAGTGGTTTCGCAAAGAAAAAGAGTGGCTCAAACCAGAAGCACTCTCGGCTTTTGATCTATAAAGTGGAATTGGAATAAACTCTGCCAATCCTGAAGAGAATCGGGTTTATTGCTCAACGCCAGTTGTTTACTTTTGAAGGAGCGAGCGGAAATGGAATACTCCAATGTGGCGCAATTCAAAGGGGAGACCTTCCAAAAAAGGGTATTTGACGGCGTCGTGGCGACCGAAACCGAATATAACTACAAATTCATTGACTGGCACTATCACGAACATCCCTATTTTACGCTTGTCACGTCTGGCGATTGCCGCGAGATCAATAAACGAGGGACGATTGACTGTTCAACCGATTCACTGTTATTTCACAACCATGAGGAACCACATTCCAGCGTCAAAGCGGGTGGGATCTCACGTCATTTTCAGGTTGAACTCACCCTCGACTGGTGTCGGAGGTTTGAGATTGATCCAGACCGGATGCCCGGAAGCTCAAAACTCCTAAACCCAAAGATTAAGTTGTGTTTCTACAATATTTACCAGGAATCAAGCGTTGTTGACGAGACATCAAACCTGACGATTGATGCCCTTCTGGTACAGGCGTTTGAAACGATGCAGGGCGCCGAACACCGGCAGACGTCAACCCGACCGAAATGGGTCACCCGGATTGACGAGATTTTGCACGATCAGTTTGACCAGCCGCTCACCCTCAGTGACTTATCAACTGAATTAGACCTCCACGTAGCGCATCTTTCACGTGATTTTCCAAGGTACTTTCGATGCAATTTCAGCCAATATATCCGAATGATCAAGGTCGAAAAGGCGCTTTCGATGCTGCGCAATCGAAAGGTCTCGCTGACGGAAATTGCTGTAAGTTGTGGGTTTGCAGATCAGAGCCATTTCATCCGTTGCTTCAAAGAATTTGTTGGCGTCACGCCCAAAGCTTACCGTAAAAGAGTGAATTCATAACCGATACCGCACCAGATAAGTACCTTACCCAAAATTCCAAGACATTCTTAACCACGAAATACACGAAATACACGAAAAGAATCAAGCACTTACTCGACCC
>CAZXCE010000112.1:0-3221 GCA_964639175.1 uncultured Clostridia bacterium | reverse complement strand
TGGATTTATTTTTCGTGTATATCGTGTATTTCGTGGTTTCTTATTCTGAAAATCTATCGAACTGAAGATTGAAAAATTCCCGCCCACGTTAAACCTGTTCTATTTTCTCATTGCTCAGTCCTTCTACTCTGTGGAATCTGAACCCAAACCCACTGGCCTGACCCGACAGTCAGACGGCTCAGCCAGACGTTTGTTGATCAACATTCCAGATACGCAGAGGCACTGAGACACCATGAAAATGTATCGTCCCCGGGAAATACAATTGAACCGGCGCTTAACCATAAATAGCTGGAACGTCAAAGTTTACACCATTACTCACCAAAGTCGGTTTGAATCAGCCGTAACGTTGCAAAGTGCCATCGCCAAACTTCCCGCGTGGCTTGAAAAATCTCGGGCAACAGGCTTTGAGACGCACGGTGCGGCGTTCCTGATTGTGCACGAGGGCCTGGACGGGGTGTGGACTTTAATCAACTGGTGGATGTGCGGCGAACTGTTACAAAGCCTGACGTTCTTTACCAGCTATGAAACTCCGACCGAATTTCAACCCTTTCCTCAAGAAGGCTTTGCGGCCTGTGTCTGGGAACTGGAAGTCATTGTTTTTGAGCGTTCGATGTGGATTGAGCATATGTTGAAGAAAGCTGATAACCCCTCTTTTGATCAATACTTGCAGGCATCTTTGAATATTGAAGCCTGACAACACCGACCGGAGATCATACCCACCATGAAAAAATCAGACCTCAATCAGCCACCCTGTTATTTCGACAAATATATCAATTGTGTTGCTGACATCGAATTGTTTGAAGCCTTCAAACAATCCCAGCTTGAACTTGAACAATTGGACCTGGAAAAGCTCGACCACATCGGCGAGGCCGTTTATGCCGAAGGCAAATGGACCATCAAAGACATTATTCAGCACCTGATTGATGCCGAACGGGTCATGGCATATCGGGCCTTGCGAATTGGTCGCAATGATCAAACTGCACTTCCAGGATTTGATCAGGACCTGCTGGCAGCCAACGTCAATACCAAAAGACGAAGCCTGAAACACCTTCTGGACGAGTTAATGCTCCTGCGAAAAACAACCGTGCAGTTGTTTGAGTCCTTTGATGAGGCGGCACTCCACCGATATACCGTCATCAACGGCAATCAAATGTCAGCCCTGGCATATGGATTTGCAATTCCGGGCCATCAAAAATATCACCTGACACTCATTGAGGAGAAATACCTTCCCCTCCTCGCCAACTCAAGAGTTGTAATCACACCGGAGTCCCTATGAAACCAAGGATCTACCTGCGTCAACTGGCTTTTTCCGTTCTCCTGCTTACCCTGCTGACCACAATGAAATTCCCCGGAGGCGAAGCCCTCGCCGAGGAACCAAAGGCTGAATTCAAAAAACTCCCTCCGGTTCACTGGACACGGTCCCGAAAAATTGACGTCAAACACCTGGCGATCAACATGCAGTTTGATTGGGCCAGAAAGCAGGCTTTTGGAACAACAGCGGTTACCTTCGCTCCATTTGATTCAACCAGCACCATTCCGCTTGACGCTGCTTTTTTCACCATCAATTCAATTACGACTCAAGATGGGAAAGCCTTGAAATTTAAGTATGATGACGGTGATCACGATGACAATCTGAAGATCACGCTTGATCGGGTGTATCAAGCTGGCGAAGAGACCACTGTCATCATCAATTACCGCACCAACTGGGTCAATCTGACCGATCCGAACAACCTCAGTGGGAGCACCGGCAAAGGGATTCGCTTCTTTGAACCAACCTCAACTGACCGAACCCGCCCGCGAGAAATCTGGTCAATGGGCGAACCTGAAGGAAATCGCTACTGGTTTCCTGGCTTTGATTCACCCAATGATTTTCGGACCACTGAATTGATAGCGACGGTGGATAAAAAATTGACGGTTATTTCAAACGGCAGGCTGGTCGCAACCAGAGACAACCCCGACGGCACACACACGTTTCATTGGAAAACAGACATCCCGTATGCCAATCATCTGACCTCTTTTGTCATCGGAGAGTATGTGGATGTCCAGCAAAAGGTTGATGGTATTGAGCTGCACACGTTTGGCTATCCGAATGAAACAGAAGCTGTTGCCGCCACGGTGGTTCGCCTGCCTGAGATGGTCAAATTCTATTCTGAAGTAACCGGAGTGAAGTATCCCTACCCACGCTACTCACAAGTTTCAGTTCAGGATGTGCCCTGGGGTTTTGGAAATAACATGGTGGCGATCCAGAGCGAAAATATGATTGATGACGAACGGACGCACGCCGACTTTTTCTATCTCTGGGATGGATTAGAAGCTGAGACCCTTGCGTATCAATGGTTTGGTAATTCGCTGACCTGCCGTGACTGGAGCCATATCTGGCTCAATCGAGGCGTTGCGCATTATTTTGACGGTTTGTTTAACGAACACAAAAACGGACGCGAAGAGTATTTGCTCTGGCAGCTCCTCAGTGACCAAAACACCTATCTGAGCGACTGGAATGCCGGCTATCGCCACCCAATTGTCACCCGAAACTATGCCGACACGGCAGGATTTACCTCTGACAATTATGCGTATTCACGCGCTGCCGCCGTGCTGCATATGTTGCGCAAACAGTTGGGAGAAGAAAAATGGCGGAAGGCCATCAACCACTATCTGAAATCAAATGCCAACCAGCCAGTCACCACCGAAGATTTCCGCAAAGCAGTCGAAGAAACCTGTGGCCAGCCGCTGGACTGGTTTTTCGATCAGTGGCTGTACAAGATGGGGCATCCGATTTTTGAAATCACCAAAACCTACGACGACGCCAAACAACAACTGGTGCTTTCAGTCCGACAGACACAAAAAATTGACCCACAGGATCAATATCCACAGGTCGAATTTTTTGAAGGCACGGTGGAAATCGAAATTGATGGACGTATCGAACCGGTCTGGCTGGAACCCAAAGCCGAGAACGTCTTTTCTTTCGCTGCTTCAGCACCGCCGAAACTTGTCAATTTTGATTATGAAAGCACCTGGATCAAAGAGATCAAGTTTGAAAAATCGCTTGATGAATTGCTCTATCAATTGCAGCACGATACCGATATTCTCGGCAAACGGTGGGCAATGAGTGAACTGGTCACCCGTGCGACCAGCCCCACCACTTCGGCTGAAGAGAAAACGAAGATTTACACCGGGTTGCGCGCGACGATTGAGAGCACTTCCTACTGGCGGTTGCGACTGGT
>CAZXCE010000111.1:0-16979 GCA_964639175.1 uncultured Clostridia bacterium | reverse complement strand
GGTGTTTATCTATTCGCTCGAAGACAACAAATTCCGGCAGGTCACCGACGGGATGAGTGACGCCCGGCACGTCAATTTTGATAAAAGCGGGAAATATCTCTATTTCTCAGCCAGTACCAACATCGGCCCATCGCTGAGTTTTGCCGATCTGTCAGGCATTGCCCATCAAGTCACCCGGAGCCTGTATCTGGTGGTGCTGCGCTCAGACCTGCCGTCCCCTCTGGCGCCAGAAAGCAGCGATGAAAAAGGACCGGACGATAAATCAGAGAAGAAACCGGAGGGCGGCGATGCGGCGAAACCCAATGGTTCAGCCGGGCCCGGTGCCGCCGAGAAAAAACCGGTGGAACCAGTCCGGATTGATTTTGACGAGATTGAACAGCGGATTCTGGCCCTGCCGTTGCCGACATCCAATTATCTCGATCTGACTGCCGGGAAAGCCAACACACTGTTTATCCTCGAAGCCCCACCACCAGGCCCAGGCGCCTTTGGTTTGATTGTTCACAAATTTGACCTGGAAAAGCGCAAAGCCGAACGCATCCTGGCCAATGTCGGGAGCTTTGCCGTTTCGGCCAATGGCGAAAAAATGCTGTACCAGACCGGCCCACAGTGGATGATTGCCCCAACCGGAATGCCTGGCGGAATGCCCGGTGGCCGCCCTGGCGAAGGCCCCGGCAAGCCCGGTGAAGGCAGTTTGAATGTCGCCGCTATGGAAGTCCGGGTTGAACCCCGCGCTGAATGGAAACAGATGTTTTATGAAATCTGGCGTCACGAACGCGATTTCTTTTATGACCCAAATCTGCACGGCCTCAATGTAGAGAAAGTTGTCAAAACCTACGAACCCTTTCTGGCCAGCGTCAACCATCGCAGCGATCTCAATTATCTATTCGTTGAAATGCTCAACCAGTTGACCGTCGGGCATATGTTCATTTCTGGCGGTGATTTGCCGGATGTGAAACGTGTTCCTGGCGGATTGCTTGGCGCCGATTACACGATTGACCAGAACCGCTATCGCTTTGCCAGGGTCTATAACGGCGAAAACTGGAATCCGCAGGTCAAAGCGCCACTGACCCAGCCCGGCGTCAATGTCAAAGCCGGAGAATACCTGCTGGCCGTCAATGGTCGCGACCTGACCGCCAGAGATAACGTGTATGCCGCATTTGAAAGCATGGCCGGGAAAAGCGTCCTGATCAAAGTCGGTCCAACCCCCGATGGCGTTGGTGCCCGCGAAGTCACCGTCGTTCCGGTTGGGAGCGAATCAGCCCTCCGGAACCTGGCCTGGATCGAAGGCAACCGCCGTAAAGTCGAACAATTGAGCGGTGGCAAGCTGGGGTATGTCTACATTCCAGACACCGGATTTGGCGGTTATAACAGCTTTAACCGGTACTTCTTTTCCCAAACCAACAAAGACGGTGCCGTGATTGACGAACGCTTTAACGGCGGCGGTTTGCTGGCGGATTACATCGTGAGTTATTTGAGCCGTCCGCAACTCAATTTCATTCGCTATCGCCACGGCGCCGATGTCAACGTCCCCGCCGGAGCGATTTACGGCCCGAAAGTCCTGTTAATCAACGAATTAGCCGGAAGCGGCGGTGATGCCCTGCCCTGGTATTTCCGCAAGATGAACGTCGGCCAGATGATCGGCAAGCGCACCTGGGGCGGGTTGATTGCGGCCTTTGGTGCCCCGACGTTGATGGATGGAGGCCGGGTCACCGCACCCGATGCCGCCCTCTATGGACTGAAAGGCGAGTGGGAAGTTGAAAACGCAGGCGTGGCCCCGGATATCGAAGTCGAATTTGACCCGGCAGCCTGGCGCCAGGGCCGCGACCCACAGCTTGAAAAAGGGGTCGAAGTCCTGCTGGAAGACCTCAAGAAAAACCCACGTCCGCAATACCCGCAGCCGAAGTACCCGAATTACCATCAAAACACCAACCTCGGCGGCAAACCCTGAACGACCAGAAAACCAGAACAGATAAACCACGGAATACACGGAATACACGGAAAAAAATCCAAAACCAAATAAAACCTTCTAAACCTTTTCTTTCTACATTTTCTGTGTGGTTCGTGGTTTCTTCTGTCTTTGCTTTGATTTTGTTTTTTCTTTTTTCCGTGTATTCCGTGTATTCCGTAGTTAAAATGGTTTTGTTTTTTCGTGTATTTCACATCCTGCCTGAAAAGGAGATCTTTCCTTGATCACGTACAAAGCCGACATCACCGCCGGCGCGCTCAAAGTACCTGAATCACGCCTCATCGCCGGGCTGCTGCTGGAAGAAACCGACGCTGCCGGATGGAAAACCGCCATTGAAACTGACAACATCCTCCAGGCTCGCCACCGCACCACGGCGATTCGGCTCGCCAAATTGATCCGGGATCGGCTCGACACCATGACGCCTGAACTCTGGAAACTGGTGCGCGATGGTTCAACCCAGGTTGCCACCCATGCCCTGCTCGCCTGTGCCGTCAAACAAAGCCGGCTGCTGGCTGACTTTCTCGAACTGGTGGTCAAAGATCATTTCCGGCGTTTTGAACCCAAACTCAGCCGCCCCGAATGGGAACGCTTCCTGGAAAATTGCGCCGCCCGCGACCCCAATGTCAGCCGCTGGACGCCTTCGACCCGGGCCCGGTTGCGTTCAACGGTTTTTCAAACGCTGGTCCAGGCCGGATACCTGTCTGATTCACGCCAGTTAACTCTCCAGCGCGTTTCCATTGAGCCTTCGGTTGTCTCCTATCTGGAGCGCCAGCACGAACAGGCCGTCCTCCGATGTTTAAAGGTAAGTGATCAGTTTTAACCACGGAATACACGGAATACACGGAAAAAACCATGACCAACCGTTTGACCGAACGCCTCAACGCGATCCTGCCCCGCATCACGTCCGACGAATTCCTGGCCGGACGCGGACTCGGCAACGAAATTGCCTTCTTTATCTTTGATTACCCGCCTGAAGCCGAACTCACCATCCGCGAACACATCACCCATCTGCTCACTCACCTGCCCAAAGCCCGCCCTGGTCTCAAGGTCCAGCACATCAATTTGCTGGATTTCGTCGTGAGCTATTTGCAGAAGCGAAACCTGCTTGAAAAAGCCATCCAGATGCAACAACGGCAGGGAAATCAATCATTGCTCAAAGCCCTGAGCGGTCCATTGCGCGAAGACAAGCTGGTTGAAGTCTTTGTCGAGACCTACCAGCCCGCTGACTGTGATCTGATATTGCTGTCTGGCGTGGGGAGCGTGTGGCCGTTGTTGCGAACCCACGCCTTGCTCAACAACTTACATTCCTGTGTCGGGAAAACTCCGCTTGTTCTTTTTTATCCTGGTGCCTATGATGGCCAGTCGTTGGCGCTTTTTGGCAAGTTCAAAGGTGACAACTATTATCGGGCCTTCCGGCTCGTCCCTTGAAAACCAGAACAATCAACCACGGAATACACGGAATACACGGAAAAAAATCCAAAACCAAACAAAATCTTTGAAACTTTTTCTTTTTTCTTTTTCTTTTTTCCGTGTGTTCCGTGTATTCCGTGGTTTCTCTGTTTTTTGCTTTGTCTTGATTCCGTGATTTCTTCTGCCTTTATTTTATGAACATCCAAAACTTGTTTGAACGCGACATCTTCCGGGCGATCAATGGTGTAGTCAAAGCCGATCAGTTGGATGAATCCTCGGTCTGGCAGGAACTTGACGAATTTGTCGTCACCCGTGAAACCAGCAATCACCTCCGCGATTTCTTTGAAAAATATATCAAAGCCATCCGGTCGCCACACTCGCCTGACGTCGCCAATTCAAATGGCGTCTGGGTCTCGGGGTTTTTTGGTTCGGGGAAATCGCATTTCATCAAGGTGCTGTCCTACCTGCTGCACAATGAACCCCACCAGCAAAACGGCATCACCAAAAATGCCGTGGATTTTTTTGAATCAAAAATCCAGGACGCCATAGTTTTAGGCGACATCAAGCGCGCGGTGGCGGCCAAAACCGATGTCATCCTGTTCAATATTGACAGCAAAGCCAATCATCGTGACGGACGCGATGCCATTCTGGCCGTCTTGCTCAAGGTGTTGAACGAACGTCAGGGCTTTAGCGGCGATCATCCGCACATTGCCCACCTCGAACGCCACCTCACGGCCCAGGGAAAATATGACGCGTTTCAAGCCGCCTTCCAGGATGAAACCGGCCTTGACTGGACCGCCGAACGCGACGCCTATCTGTTTCATCAGGATGGCATTGCCAGCGCACTTGCCCGAGTCCTCAACCAGAGTCAGGAATCTGCCCTCAAACTGACTGAAAACATTGAACAAAGCTTTGCGCTGACGGTTGAGAATTTCTGCAAGTGGGTCAAGGAATACCTCGACGAACGCGGCCCCGCGCACCGCATCATCTTCCTGATTGACGAAGTGGGCCAGTTTATCGGCAACGATTCCCCGATGATGCTCAAGCTCCAGACCATCACCGAAGAACTCGGCACCATTTGCCGGGGCCGCGCCTGGATTGTCGTCACCTCGCAGGAAGACATTGACGCCATCCTGGGCGAAATGCAGAAGTCCAAAGCCAACGATTTTTCGAAAATCCAGGGCCGGTTTTCCACCCGCCTTTCGCTTTCAAGCGCCAACGTGGACGAAGTCATCCAGTCGCGCCTGCTTTCCAAACGGCCCGAAGTCGTCGCCGAACTCGAAGCCATCTTCCGCGACAAAGGCGACATTTTGCGCAATCAACTCACGTTCACCAATTGCGGAATGACGCTCCGGCCCTATCGGGATGCGACCGATTTTGTCAAAAACTATCCGTTTGCGCCGTACCAGTTCCAGCTTGTCCAGAAAATCTTTGAATCCATCCGCAAAGTCGGGGCGACGGGACTCCATTTGTCACGCGGCGAACGCTCGATCCTCGATGCGTTTCAATCGGCGGGGAAAGCGATTGCCGGTGAATCACTCGGCGTGCTGGTGCCGCTGTATCGGTTTTACCCGGCGATTGAGAGTTTTCTCGATACGGCGGTGAAGCGGACGATTGATCAGGCCGGCGACAATCCAAGTCTCGAAGCGTTTGACGTCCTGCTGCTGAAAACCCTGTTTTTGATTCGCTATGTCGAAGAACTCAAAGGCAACGTAGACAATCTGGTGACCTTTTGCCTCGACCAGATTGACGCTGACCGGCTGGCGCTCCGGCGAAAGATTGAAGAAAGCCTGGTCCGACTCGAAAAAGAAACCCTCATCAACCGCAACGGCGACATTTATTTCTTCCTGACCAACGAAGAACGCGACGTCAGCCGCGAAATCAAATCCGTCGAACTCGGCAGCGATGACGAAGGCAAGCAACTGGCGGTGTTTTTGTTTGATGAAGTCCTCAAGGATCAGCGCAAATACCGCTTTCCGGTCAACAAGATGGACTTTCAGTTTAACCGCATCTGCGACAGCAAACCGCGTGGAAATCAGTATGAAGGCGCACTGTATTTGAATGTCGTTTCGCCGCTCAATGACGAGTATGGAATGTTCAATCAGGCACGCTGTGTGTTGATGAGCAGTGAAAATCACGGCCAGGTGCTGGTGAAACTGGGCGATGACCGGACGCTGGGCCGCGAACTGCGCACCTACCTGCAAACTGAAACCTACATCCGGGTCAAAAATGATGGCGCGTTACCCGAATCAACCCGCCGGATTTTCAAGGATTTCGGAGACGAAAACCAGCAGCGAAAAAACCGGCTCACGGCGCTCGTTCGCGAACTGTTTCTTTCGGCTGAGTTTTATGTCGCCGGGCAACCCTTCAAACCTAAAACGGCGTCACCGGAAACCGTTCTCAACGAAGCCTTTGACTATCTGGTGAAAAACACGTTCACCAAAATGCCGTTTCTGGCCTTCATCAAAACCACCGACGAAGAACGCGCCCGTGAAATCAAAGCCATTGTGCGCACCACGGATGTGGCCCAACTGACGCTGGGTCTCGACATTCCCGAAGCCAATCCGCAGGCGATGAACGATGTCCGCGAGTACATCCGGATGGCAAGCAGCCTCAATAAACAGATTGTCCTCAAGGAAATGGCTGAAAAGAAGTTTGCGCTCCGACCCTATGGCTGGCCCGAACTCGAACTGATGATCCTGCTTGCCCGGCTGCTGGTTTTGGCCGAAATCAGTCTGGTG
The DNA here is from genome assembly GCA_964639175.1 of uncultured Clostridia bacterium. Lineage (GTDB taxonomy): Bacteria > Acidobacteriota > Blastocatellia > Chloracidobacteriales > Chloracidobacteriaceae > JACQXX01. The sequence goes on along the minus strand of CAZXCE010000111.1, from coordinate 10,862 downwards.
ATGGATGGAGCCGTCGTGCCGGTTGAAAAAGCCGCCGAAGTGCTCACCGCGTCCAACAAATGGGGCAAAACCCAGGTGGTGCAACGCCGAAGCGCCGACCCGAAAACGCTCCAGGCGGCGCGCACGCTGGGCAAAGACGTTTTCGCCGAAACCGGCCCGGAATCCGAAGACGGCCTGACAACCTTCCTCAAAACCAAACTGGCTGACCGCCAACGGGCGCTCAACGGGTTTAAGCCGCTGGCCGACACGGGCAACTACCCTGGCAAGAAGACCATTGACGAAAGCCTCACGCTGGTCAACCGGCTGGCTGGCGAAGCCGACAACCTCAAGTTCATCGAGCGCTTTCTGGCCGCCAAAGCTGACCTGCTCGATTTTGCGGACGACTACCACGACCTGGAGCAGTTTTACCGCCATCAGCGTCAGGCATGGGAGCGGCTTCAAAAGAGCTACACCGGCTTTGAATTGAATCAATTGGAACTGGACCGCGACCCCGAAGCCGCCAAAGCACTGCTCCGAATGAAAGACATTCTGGCCATGCCGGTGCCATATGGGGCGCTTCAGGAGGTTGACTCGCTCATTTCAAAGGTTGCCGCCGTCAATGACCAGTTGCTGGCCACCCGTCGCGAACAGGCCATCGCCCACATCACGGCGCTCGAAACCCAGCTTGAACCTGAATTCGAACGTGCCGGAGCGGATGCCGCCCTCAAATCCCAGTACCTGAAACCGCTGGCGAATTTAAAACACCTGGCCAAAACCGGTGTCTTGCTGGCCCACATCAGCCAGACCCAGACCGAAGCCGACAAAGCCTTTCATCTCGCGCTCGAAAAACTGGCCGAACACGCCAGCCGGGCCATCGTGACCGACACTGCCGCACCACCTCCGGTTGTCAAAAAGCCACGGGTGGTGACTCCGGCCAAACTGGCGGCAAAGGCATATTTGGAAACTTCGGAAGACGTGGCTGAATTTTTGGAACGGCTCAAAGCTGAACTTGACCAGGCGATTGCCAGCAACGAACGCATCCAGATCAGATAAAGACAGGAGTAACCACGAAATACACCAAAAAAGACAAAACAAAAACAGGAGAAACCACGGAATACACGGAACACACAGAAAAAAGAAAAAAGAAAAAAGACAATTTTTAGAAGTTTTTATTTGGTTTTGGATTTTTTTCCGTGTATTCCGTGTATTCCGTGGTTAATTTGTCTTTGTTTTTTGTTTTTTCCGTGTGTTCCGTGTACTCTGTGGTTAAAAAGGAGGAATGGCTATGGAGTTGTTGTATCAGGAAGATACCTACAAAATCATCGGCGCCTGTTTTGAAGTCTATAAAGAACTGGGGGCTGGGTTTTTGGAAAGTGTGTATCAGGAGGCGCTTGAACTCGAATTCCAGCTCCAGCAAATCCCGTTTGAAAGCCAGTCTACGTTGCGACTTCGCTACAAGGGTCACCAACTCAAGCAAACCTACATTCCTGACTTTGTCTGTATGGGGAAAATCATTGTGGAACTCAAAGCTGTGTCCAAACTTGCGCCCGAACATCACGCCCAGGCCCAAAATTATTTAAAAGCAACCGGGCTGCGTCTGGCCTTGTTAGTGAACTTCGGGCATTATCCCAAGCTCCAATATGAACGCATCGCCCGATAAATCTTTTTAACCACGGAATACACGGAAAAGAATCTAAAACCAAAGAAGAACTCCTAAAAATTGTCTTTTGTCTTTTTTCTGTGTGTTCTGTGTATTCCGTGGTTTCTCCTGTCTTTGTTTTGATTTTGTTTTTCTTTTTTCCGTGTATTCCGTGTATTCCGTGGTTGATTTGTCTTTGTTTTTTGTCTTGCCTTTTTTCCGTGGTTAAAAAATTATGAATCGAACCAAACTCAAAGCCTATGCGCCGCAAGCCCGGCGTGACTTTATCGAAGCCATCACCAACCAGGCGGCCTTCTTTGGATTAACCGCCTCCGAAGTCAAACCCGTTGAGGTGAAAGGTGACGTGGCCTTCATCGGCGGTCAGGCGTTTCCGCGCTCGGTCGTGTCCAAACGCGCCAGCCTCGTGGAACGCATCGCCCGCCACGGGTTTGCCGCGACGATGGAGGCCATTGCCTACACGTGGTTTAATCGGCTGACGGCGATTCGGTTTATGGAACTCCACGGCTATCTCGATCACGGCTTCCGCGTCCTGAGCCATCCGGAAGGCAAGCCCATGCCTGAAATTCTCGAACAGGCCGAACACGTTTCCCTCCCCGGTCTCGACCCGGTGCGCATCCTCGAACTCAAACTCGACGGCACCCAAGACGCCGAACTCTACCGCCGGTTGCTGATTGCCCAGTGCAACGCGCTCCATCAGGCGATGCCGTTTTTGTTTGAACGCATTGACGACGAGACGGAATTGCTCCTGCCGGATAACCTGCTCCATTCGGATTCGATCATCCGCAAACTGGTCGCCGAGATTGACGAAGCCGACTGGCAAGAAGTCGAAATCATCGGCTGGCTCTATCAGTTCTACATCTCGGAAAAGAAAGACGAGGTCATCGGTAAAGTCGTCAAATCAGAGGACATCCCGGCGGCAACCCAGCTTTTTACCCCCAACTGGATCGTCAAATACATGGTCCAGAACTCAGTTGGCCGAATGTGGCTGGCGACCTACCCGGAATCAAGCCTGCGCACCCAGATGGAGTACTACATCCAGCCTGCCGAACAATCACCGGAAGTCACCGCCCAACTCGCCGCCATCACACCCACGACGCTTGACCCGGAAAGCCTCACCGTCCTCGACCCGGCCTGCGGCTCCGGGCATATTTTGGTGGAAGCCTACGACGTGTTGAAAGCGATCTACCTGGAGCGCGGCTACCGACTGCGCGACATTCCCCGGCTGATTTTGGAAAAGAACCTCTTCGGCCTCGACATTGACGACCGCGCCGCGCAACTGGCCGGCTTCGCGTTGCTGATGAAGGCCCGCCAGGATGACCGCCGCATTTTGCAAACTCCTCCACGGCTCAACATTCTGGCAATCCAGGAACCAACTGAAGAAACCACGAAATACACGAACTACACGAAAGAAAACCAAAAGACAGGAGAAACCACGGAATACACGGAAAACACGGAAAAAAACCAAAACCAACCCTTTTCACTTCCGTTCGAACTTCCCAACGCGGAACCCGGAACCCGGAACCCGGAACCCGGAACCCTGCTCGGGTTGTTCCACCACGCCAAAACCTACGGTTCTCTCATCCGGATTCCTGCCGCCATCGCCGCGCAACTGCCTCAATTGACTGAATATATCGAAAAGCTCAAAGCTTCGGGGGATATGTTTGAAGTGGCGGCGGCCCATCAGCTTGAGCCGTTTGTCCGTCAGGCGGAGTTGCTCGCCCGAAAGTATGATTGCGTCGTCGCCAATCCGCCCTACATGGGAAGCAAATACTACACACCGACTTTGAAGGAGTTCATAGGAAAAAACTATCCAGCCGGAAAAGGTGATTTGTATGGTTGTTTTATTCTCCGAGATTTAGAGTTTTGTAAACAGGGCGGCCTTTCGTCATTACTGACAATCCCGAACTGGATGTTTCTCAGTGTTTTTGAGGAAATTCGGAGCTATCTAACTGAAAAAGCAACAATTGAGAGCCTGGTTCATAATGGCCGAGGAGTCTTTGGCTCTGATTTTGGAAGCTGCTCTTTTGTGATAAGAAACCAATCACTTGTTGAATACAAAGGTACGTTTAGAAGACTTTTCGAGAAACAGGGAAGCGTTGCATCAAATGAGGAACTCAGAGAGCGTTTTTTCACCTCACCAAATTACTTTTCTGCCGCTAATGATTTTCGAAAGATTCCAGGAAGCCCAATCGGATATTGGGTGAGTGAGAAAGTAAGAAATATTTTCAGTACCTATAAATCTTTAGACTCAGTTGCTTCCTTCAAAATTGGAATGCGCACCGGAAATAACAACCGTTTTCTGAGAAGATGGTTCGAAGTTGATCATTTGAAAACTGGATTTTGCTACCTAAACGCACAAATGGCTTTACAGTCTAAAAAGAAATGGTTTCCCTTTAATAAAGGCGGGGAATTTCGAAAATGGTTTGGTAACAATGAATACATTGTAAATTGGGAAAGCGATGGTTTTGAAATTAAGGAAAATACACGATTGATTTATCCTGAACTTGGTGACAATTTAGGTTGGAAAATCTCAAATGAACCTTATTACTTTAAACCATCAATTACTTGGACTGATATTAGTTCTTCATTTTTTGCAGCCCGTTATTTACCTACAGGATTTATTTTTGGTACAGTTGGACCTTGTATATTTTCAGAAATTCATCTTGAAATTCTGGGCTTTATATGTACTCCCATCGTAGCTTCATTTCTAAATATTTTAAACCCTACATTGCATTTTAACCTGAATGATTTAGAGTGTTTACCTTTCTCACTCGAAAAATTAAATAGCCCCAGAATAATAATTATAGAAAATGTGAATGAACTTATTAGAATTTCCAAATCCGACTGGGATTCCTTCGAAACCTCCTGGGATTTTCAGACCTTTCCGATGCTCACGGCGGGGCTCTACGCGGGGACGGTCAAACAATCGTTTCTCAACTGGGAAGCGCAGTGTCAGGCCAACATCAAGCGCATGCAGGAACTGGAGACCGAAAATAACCGGCTGTTTATCGAAGCCTACGGCCTGCAAGACGAACTGACGCCCGACGTCCCCGAAGACCAGATTACCCTCGCCCGCCCCGACCAGACCGAAGATGTCAAACGGCTGATTTCGTATGCGATTGGCTGCCGCATGGGGAGATATCGCCTCGACAAACCTGGCCTGATTTATGCACATAGCGGGAACAAAGACTTTGAAGCCATTTACAAAGCCGAAGAATTTAACCACGGAATACACGGAATACACGGAAAAAAGACAGAAGAACCCAATCCAGAACTGCCGTGGTTTGAACCAGATGACGATGGAATCATTCCACTGACTGACATTGAATGGTTTGAAGACGACGGAGCGACCCACCTGGTCAATTTCATCGCCACGGCCTGGCCCCGTGAAACCCTGGACGACAATCTGGCCTTTATCGCGGAGAGCCTGGGCGCGAACCGCGACGAATCGCCGCGTGACACCATCCGGCGGTATCTGACGACCGGGTTTTACAAAGACCATTTGCGGACCTACAAACGAAGACCGATTTACTGGCTCTTTTCCAGCGGCAAACTGCGGGCGTTTCAATGTCTGGTGTACCTGCACCGCTACCACGAAGGCACGCTGGCCCGGATGCGCACCGAATACGTGATTCCGCTCCTGGGCAAATTGAACGCCCGGCTGGAACGGCTCCGCGAAGAAGTCAATTTGGCCAGTTCGACCCCCGCCCGCAAGAAGCTCCAAAAGGACGTAGACACGCTCGGAAAGCAGCTTGGGGAACTCCGCACGTTTGAAGAGAAGTTGCGGCATTACGCCGATATGCGCCTTGCGCTGGATTTAGACGACGGCGTGAAGGTCAACTACGGCAAATTTGGCGACCTCCTGGCCGACGTCAAAGCCGTCACCGGTGGCAGTGACGAATGACAGAAATCCAGAGCCTTTCAACCACGGAATACACAGAACACACAGAAAAAAATCCAAAACCAAACCAAACCTTAACCAATGAACCACGGAATACACGGAATACACAGAAAAAAATCCAAAACCAAATAAAACCTTCTAAACCTTTTCTTTCTACAGGTTCTGTGTAGTTCGTGATTTCTTCTGTCTTTGCTTTGGTTTTCTTTTTTCCGTGTATTCCGTGTATTCCGTGGTTAAAATGTCTTAGAATTTATCGCTGGTGTACTCTACGACAATCGCTGGTGTACCCTACGACAATCGCTGGTGTACTTCTCGGCAATTGCTGGTGTACTTCTCGGCAATCGCTGGTGTACTTCTCGGCAATCGCTGGTGTACCCTACGACAATCGCTGGTGTACTTCTCGACAAAAATTACTTTTTAATCACACTTAATCTCTTTGCTTTCATATATTTCCAAGAAGTCCAATTTTCTTAGAGTATTTAGAGTATATTTAGAGTATTTAAGAGTATATTAAACACACACTGTGTGGTATTTTCACTTGCCCTGGATTCTCTAGAAAGTGAGAGCTGTAAACCTGAATGAGCCGCACATCAAAAAAAGAGCTTTCGTCGCCTGACATTCCTGTACGAGCTGAAAGAGGCTTATTGGAATTGCCTTTATTTATGCTGGACCGAGAGCCAAAGTTTGAGCTACGGGTGATTGAACAAGAAAAACAAACTTCTGAAGGTACTCTTACTTCGCGGGTAGAAATTGGGTTTAATCAGTTTGGAACTCTTATTCCAAGAGACAGGCTGATTTATTTGGCTTTGACTGCCATTTGGCAAGAACAAGGAAAGCCGGTCAGCTTTGTTGTTTCTTTGCGAAGGATTGCCAAACTCTTGAATATGGGCTGGGGGAAAAAACAAATCCTTGCAATCAAGGAGTCCCTCCACCGGCTAAAAGGGATAAATCTTATTTTTATCAATAGCCTGTTTGATGCCAGCAAAGACAAAACGGTGGAAAAGGAAACGAACTTTACCTTTTTGGATAAACTTGAAATTTTCTCCATTTCCGAAAACGGAAAGACCAACAAAGCCGATTGTGTCGTGGCTTTTAATCATGTGATTGATTCGAATTTGCGCCTTGGTCACGTTCGCCCAGTTATGCTCCCAACACTGACGAACCTCCGTTCCGATCTTGCTCAATCGTTGTACTTGCTTTTGGATGCTCAAACTTGTAACCCAAATAAGAAATACTCGATTTCCAGCAAAAAATTGCTCGCAGAATTGGGGCTTACGTCCTCTCGATATAGCTTTTTATCACGGCGAAAGGAAATTCTTGAAAAGGCGATCAGTGAGCTTGATGGAATTGGCGTGCTGGGCGGAACCTTAAAGGTGAGTTTAGAGCCAACCCGCGATGGAACCGACCTTAAATTGACCGCTGAACGGATTGTCGTCACCTCGTCCGAATCCTCTGCTTCAGAAAAGGAAATGGCGGTGGTGTTAATCGAGCCGACTTCGCCACCATTCAAGGACATGATGGATCCAACTGTTTTTATCGGGTTGATTTTTGACCGGTTCGGAATAAAGAGAAAACCAAAGGTCAAAGAATTAGAGTTTGCCCATAATGTAGTCAGTCAGTATGGTTTAGACCTTGACGTGGCCCGCCATATCGTTGAATTTGCCTTCCGGGATGCCAGTCGAACCAAATTTCTGTTGCGGGATGCACGCGGCCTCACCCAGTACATCGAGCCTGCCCTTGAATCATATGAAGAGTTTGCCGACTCTCAAAGGGATGACCTGGAGGAAGCTTCATTGGCGGAAACCTCTTATCAAATCACTGAATTTGAGGAAACAGAGTTTCTCGAAAAGGCGGGTGAAAAGGTTCTTTCCAGTATGGATGCCAAATATGTGAATGGTTTGATTGACCAGGAAGTGATGAAGCTCTTGAACAGCGATAAAAAACACGTTTACACACGGTGGGAAAGACCTATGTTACGCGCCCATGCCCGGCGGACCATCGCCCGTCAAATCGGGCAGATGGGCCAAAAGCCGGGTAAGTAATTTTAGAGGGTAGCCGGTCGGTTGCGACGAATGACGAAGATCCAGAGCCTTTCGACCACGGAATACACGGAATACACGGAAAAGAATCCAAAACCAAATAAAACCTTCTAACCCTTTTCTTTCTATATTTTCTGTGTAGTTCGTGATTTCTTCTGTCTTTGTTTTTTCTTTTTTCCGTGTATTCCGTGTATTCCGTGGTTAAAATGTCTTAGAATTTATCGCTGGTGTACTCTACGACAATCGCTGGTGTACTTCTCGGCAGCGGTTTCTTCTGTCTTTGCTTTGGTTTTCTTTTTTCCGTGTATTCCGTGTATTCCGTGGTTAAAATGGCTTTCCTATGGATATTTCACGCATCGAAACTGCCCTCACCCGCCTGTTTGACGAAGAACACCACCGGCTGATCTTCTGGAATGACCCCGGCGGCGAATTTACCGAAATCCTCCCCGCACTCGCGCTTTCCGGCGTGACGACGCTCCGGCTGGACCAGGAAGCCGCGTTTGGCGTCAAGCTCCGGGTCGAACGCCAGGACACCAGCGGCAAATACCTGCTCTATTCACCAACAGAAGAACCCGAACCGGAAGAAGACTGGTTGCTGGATATTCGGCTCTACGGCAAGCAATTTCGGGCTGACCGGGCGTCCATGCTGCTTGACGAACTGGGGCTGGTCAGTCAGAGCCTGCGCGGATACCTCGCCGAACGGCGGAAGTTCTTCGAAAACAAAGACCGGCTGGCCCGATTTAAACAACTGGTCAGCCCCGCCGACACCGAAGCCGACCTGGACCGGAAAATGCTCGCCGTCGTGCTCAAAGCCGACCCGCCGGACTTTTACCAGTTGCTCCAGACGCTGTGTGCCGCCGTAGCCGAAACCCAGCCGGTTGACCTCACGACACCGCCGCCAGCCTGGGAACAGATCGTCAAATTTGGACTGGACCAGCCGTTCTGGAACCTGATCGAACAGCAGTTTGGCTACCGCGAAGAAACGCCATCCATTCAAAATCTGCTCATCCGGCTGTTTGTCAGCGACTTTGTCTGTAGCCTGCACCAATGCGACGCGCCGCCCCAACTCAAAAACCTGATGTTGCCGGATCATTTTCGGGCCAGCGGTTCGGTTTTTTTGAATCTGTGGAGCGATAGTCTCAGCAAGTCCGCCAGTTATGACCTGATTTCGGCGGAGATTGCGCGACTCATCAAGCTTGATTCATTCCTGCATCTGTTTGAACTCAAGCACTTAACCCAGGTGACCGCCTTTCTGACGATTGAAAAAGCGATTGCCAGCCGCCTTCGACAACGGGTGATTGACACCAAAGACACGATCAATGCGCAGGAAATCCGGGCCATTGCCACCCAGCGGCAAACCGGACACTGGGTCAACCTGTCACTTCAAGACAGCCAGCCGGTGCCCCGACGGGCGCTCCATGCCGTGTATGAAGCGCTGATGGTGGCGGCTGAATTTCTGGCCTTGCGCAACCAGTACCAGAATGGATTTCAGTTTGACGATGCCGCCGGGATGTTTCGGAGCTACGAAAAGGAACTGTACCGCTTTGACCAGTTGTACCGGCTGTTTTGCGAACAGGCCGAACAGGCTGAACTCAAAGGCTGGGATATTCTCAAAAACGATCTCCGGCAGACGATAGAGGACAGTTACCGCACCTGGTATCTGACCCGGCTTGGGCTAACCTGGGGGAAATTTCTGGAAGGCGGGCTGCTGGCGGACTGGCGGCTGACGGGCGTGCCCAATCAATTCCAGTTTTACAAACAGTTTGTTCAAACGCGTCTCGACGAAGCCGACAACCGCAAGGTGTTTGTCATAATCAGCGATGCGTTTCGGTACGAAGCAGCCCAGGAACTGCTCGGAATGCTCAACGGAAAGTATCGGTTTTCCGCCGAACTTGGGTCAGTGCTGGGCGTGCTGCCGTCCTATACCGCGCTGGGAATGGCGAGTTTGCTGCCACACAAACAGCTTGAGTATCGGGGAGAGAGCAAGGACGTGCTGGCCGACGGACGGTCAACGGCTTCGGGCAACCGGGATACGGTGCTCCAAAGCGTGGGCGGCATGGCCTGTCAGGCTGATGACCTGCTGAAACTCAAGAAAGAAGACGGACGGACGCTGGTCAATGGCAAGCGCGTGGTCTATATCTACCACAATGTCGTGGACGCACGCGGCGACACGGCCAGCACCGAAAGCGAAACGTTCCAGGCGGTGCGACAGGCAATCAACGAACTGGCGGAACTGGTGAACTACGTGGTGAACACGCTGAACGGGAATTATGTCGTCGTCACCGCCGACCACGGGTTTTTGTACACCGACACGGCACCGGGCGAACCCGAAAAAAGCAAACTCGACGAAAAACCGGACGGCACGATCCTGGCCAAAAAACGCTATCTGCTGGGCCGCAACCTGCCGGGCAACGAAGCGGTGTTCAAAGGTTCGACACTTGTGACGGCTCAGGCGGCAGGCGGCATGGAATTCTGGATCCCGAAGAGCATCAACCGGTTTCACTTCACGGGCGGCGCCCGGTTTGTTCACGGCGGAGCGATGCCACAGGAAATCGTAGTCCCGGTGCTGGTGGTGCGCCAGATTAAGGGCAAATCCGTTTCGGAAACCAAAACGCGCCCGGTTTCGGTCACCTTGCTGGGTGAAAACCATCGCATTACCACGACCAAACACCGCTTTGCGTTCATCCAGGTCGAAGCCGTCAGCGAACGGATCAAACCCGCCAGACTCAAAATTGCCATTTATGACGGAGACCGCCCGATCACCAACGTTGAAACGGTTCTGTTTGGCAGTTCGTCCGCCTCCATCGAAGAGCGCAAGCAATTCATCTGGCTGACCCTGAGCGACCAGGCGACCGACAAGAAGAAAACCTATAAACTGCTGGCACGCGATGCCGAAACGGGCATTGAACAATTCAGCGCCCAGGTCATCATTGACCGTACCTTTACCGAAGACTTCTAAAACCGATTCACCACGAAATACACGAAATACACGAAAAAAACCAAAACCAAAAAAGACCAGAGAAACCACGGAAGACACGGAATACACGGAAAAAAGACAAAAGGCAAAAAACAGACCGTAGCTGGCTATAAACCTGACTTTGTAGCTGGCTACCTGTTCAACTGTGAGGCTGGCTACAAATTTAATTGTAAAGCTGGCTGCCATTCGAAGCAGGTAGCTGGCTTACACGAATGATTTCTAAAACCGATTCACCACGAAATACACGAAAGACACGAAAAAAACCAAAACCAAAAAAGACCAGAGAAACCACGGAAGACACGGAAT
>CAZXCE010000110.1:0-17019 GCA_964639175.1 uncultured Clostridia bacterium | reverse complement strand
TGTGATGTCCCCGGTTAATTCAACCGAATGAACCCGACCCTGGGCATCTGTCACCGAAAGAATATGCAATTGGGGGATTCCAAGATCCCAAAGTGTGAGATCCAGAGTTGGTGAAGGGAGCGGGCTGTCACCCAGGTGGTGGCGTGAGATTCGGGTGGCGGCCTTCAAATAGGTGCTGGCTTCGGTTGGAGTTGTCAGAACGGGTGTTGCCTGGTGTTTGGCGCCAAGACGGCAGTCCGGGCAATACATTTCATCATCAAAAACTCGATGCGCCGGGCGGTTGAGTTCGATCCACTGGTGACAGGACCGGCACCGGATGCCTTCGATAAATCGTCGCCCAAGATCAATATGAATTCCGCTTCCAAACTCGGTTTCAAGCCAGTCCAGAAAGTCGCCGAGCGTCGTGGTTTTGGCTCGGGCCGGTGATTCAACAATTGTGGACAGGTGACCGTGAGCCAGACAGTCAGGATTTTCAGGGAGTTGAATGCGATGAAATCCGTGGGTGAATCCATTATAAGCCAGCCGGACACCGCATTCGACCCGCTCCTGATGAAGTAATTTGACAGCTTCCTGAACCTGCAAGGCCGAAATGAGTGCTGAGGTGACCTGAACCGTGGGCAGGCGTTCGGCTTCCAGATAGCGCTTTTTGACCTGTTCGCACGAATCATACCGTGACTGGGCATCCGCAACCTGGTCAGAGGTGATGTTACATTCAAAGCAACTATGGTCTGTCCCCGAGAAGACGGTCACACTCCCCGCCAGTTCATAGATACCAGCATTGATCCAGGGCGTCCCGACTGAACGGGCTGCCCGATTGATGGCCAGACGGGCCTCGTCATTATCAACACAGCCCAGAATGACATCCATCCGCCGAAAAAGGCCCAGACCGATATCCCAGACCAGATCGGCATTGAGGGATTGAATCCTGGCTGTTGGTTCCAAAATCAGATCACGGGTTCGTTGTGCTGCCAGTTCTGCTTTGGGACGGCCCACATCTTCGGGGCGAAATAACAGGGTCCGGCTCAGGTTGGATGCCGAAATGGTATCGAAATCAACCACCATCAACCGTCCAGCCCCAAGTAAGGCCAGGTTTTTCAGTGCTTCATTGCCCAATGCCCCCGCCCCAATAATGAGAATACGTGCCTGACGCAAGACATCTTGTTTCCACCAACTCAATCGTTCCTGACGATCAAAGGGCGATTCATTAGATTCGGGTTTGATGACAAAGGACGTGGTCATAACAACAGACTATATATAATAAGGACAGGCTTGGTTCAGGGTTCAGGGTTCAGGGTTCAAGGTTCAGGGTTCAAGGTTCAGGGTTCAGGGGCTTCGAAATGGATATCCTTTTTGTCCCGTTCGCTTTTGGTGTGTTTTCGCAAGCCCAGAACCCTAAAGCAGATACCGACGGCGAACCAGATCCATAGCTGCCTGTGAAGTCAGCCAGCGGATTCGCTCCCGGTCACCAGGGAGTAACAGCTTTTTGTGGGTTACTGAAACATCATCCGCCAGGCCGATATAAACCAGGCCCACGGGTTTTTCAGGACTCCCACCGTCAGGGCCGGCAATACCGGTAATCCCAACGCCAATGGTGGCACCTGAACGTTGCTTAATGCCACGGGCCATCGCTTCGGCCACCTCGGGGCTTACGGCCCCGTGCCTTTCAATCAGTTCTGGTGGTACTCCGAGCAGATCAGTTTTGGACTGGTTTGAATAAGAGACTACGCCTTGCAGAAAATAATTTGAACTGCCGGGCACTTCTGTTAAGCGCATTGCCAGCAAGCCGCCCGTGCAGCTTTCGGCGGTAGCGATGGTATAGCCTTTAATGGTCAATTTCAAAGCCAGTACCTGTTCCAACGTCTCACCCTGGTGAGCAAAGAGGTTTTCGCCGAGTTTTTCTTCAATCTGAACCGCCACTTCATCAATCAGACGATCTGCCTCGGTATCGGTTGGGGCAAAGGCCGTCAGGTGAATTTCAACATCAGTGCGATTAAACAGAATGGTGGTTGATGGATTGGTATAACGGCTGTAAACCGGCGCAATCAGGTTGTCGATAGCGGATTCGCCCATACCGGAAACCCGCATCACCCGTTGTCGGAGTCGTTTTCCCCCGGCCAGCGGTTCTAAAACAGGCCGGACGTGATTGGTGAACATTGGCTGCATTTCGCGTGGTGGGCCTGGCAGCATGGCGATGACCTGTGTGCCTTCACGAATCAGAATACCTGGCGCCGTCCCATTTGGATTTGGAAGGACTTCTGCGCCACGTGGCACCAATGCCTGCCGCTCATTGTTGGATGACATTTTCAGGTTGCGGCTTTCAAACAATTTGCGGATGTGATCAAGAATATCCTGATGCAGAATCAAGGGGCGTTTCAGCACCCGTGAAAACACCTTGCGGGTGATGTCGTCTTCTGTTGGACCAAGTCCCCCGGTTGAGATAATCATAGATGAGCGTTTGAGCGCATCCCGGAGCGCGTCTTCCAGACACTGTTCATCATCTCCAACAATCGTTTTTTGTCGTAAACTGATGCCTAGTGCGTTGAGCTGGGAGGTTAACCAGAGGGAATTGGTATCACTTCGGTAAGGGGTTAGGAGTTCTGAGCCAATAGCAATGATTTCAGCTTGTAACATAGTGTTTGAAACAGGGAAGCCGCGACTCTCTCAAAAAAAGGTTGAATTTCGGATTATTGTGGTTCTGATGTTCCAACTTTAGTCGAAGGACTGGTCAAAGCAGAAGTCGTTTGCGCCGATTGTGTGTCAGCCAGGGTGGCGCCAACCAGTTGAAGGCTCAGGCACAGAATGGATCGTCGTTCGATATAGATTCCGGTTGGTCGCAAAACCGAAGTTGAACTGGTGATTCCAGGTGGCGTGGAAAGCGATGGTGGTGGTTGTGCTGTCCCAGCCTGGGATTGTGGTCGTCGTGTATTGGCAATTGCCTGGACTGTTTCTTGAAATATGGTGTGATCTGAAGACAGGGATGTTCCAATCCAGGATTGAGGAATTGGCCGGGATCGCCATTCCTGATACGTTGATGTGCGGGCCAGCGTGTTTCCTTGTTGAAACGCATTGCTGATTTGAAGGAGGGCCGGGTAAGGGCCAAAAACCAGAAAGTCTCCCAAAAACATGGCGGCCCGCTGATCAGGATGCGAAGACGTCACAATTTGAATTCCCTGGGCCGATTGGTTCTGGAGTTGGGCTCCATCAGTTCGCAGATACCGATCAATGACTGGTAACAGCCGAACTTTGTTGTGGGCCTGGAGAAACCAGATTCGTGAGCGCTCTGGCCCCATTGTCACCCAGCCAAATTCGGGACCAATCGCGTCTCCGAGTGATTCTTTTGGATCAATCCCATAGCGCTCCCCAAGGGCATTCAGCACTTCCCGGAGCGCAAAGCTGACAACCACGTTGTTTTGCGACGAGACCAGTTGTTGAAATTGAGTGACCAGTTCGGTTGGGTGGTTGATCTGGCCAAATGTATATTCACTCGTGTCAGTTTCTGGCATTACTTCAACAATTCGGGGGAATGAAGCAGCCGGCACAACCCCTGTTTGCACAGCGGTGACCAGTTGTGGTGAAAGGAGCCAGAGCACCTCATCTACAAATTGCTGACCCTGAACCGTGGTGTTGACGGCCACACCTTCTGTAAGTCGGGGGAGTGTCTCCTTTAAAAGAGACTGAGCTGATTCGGTTCTATTGGCTGGCAAAATTCCAAGTCCTGGCAGAGCAAGCTGTGTCAACCCACGGCTGGTGATAAACGAAAAACCAAGACTGGGGCTGGCAGTAAGCTCCTGATGTGCTTTTTGGTATCCAGCCAGTGAATCAAGCGCCGGGGAGTGTTCGTCCAGGACTGAAAGACACTGTTGCAGGGCCGGCTCATGGTTACTTAAGAGGATAATATCTTTATCTGCAACGGTTAACAGTACACGAGAGCTGCCAGGTGCCCGATATTGAACCAGCGTTCGGCCAGCAACAGTGCGTGATTCGATCACCGGTGCCGGACCAAATGCGGTGCGAGCCAGTTGTGGCCCATATTTTTGGAGCAGGGAAGTGGTTCGATTTGATGAGGCATAGGTCCGTACCACCACCACCCATCGAGGAATGAGACTGAGTTCAGTATGAGTCTGACCTGGTTGGGTTGTTCCGGCAATCTCCAGGTCAGTGATGACGATGGCCAGTTGGGCATTTTGCCAGATCCCGGCTTCAGTGAAAGATAATCCTGGAATTGATTGCCACTGGTGGGAGGTGATTTCTGCTGGAAGTGGCGATGCTCCTGTGGCCGAAACCAGGTTTTTCCAAAAGAGTGTGGTTTGCAGGCTGGTGAGTGCTGCAACTGGCTGGTCAAATTCGCAGACAAGCAGGGCTGATGCCGGAAGGATTGCCCCCAGCGGTTTGTGTTGCGGTGGTTGAAGGAGATAAAACCCACCGAGTAGTGCTGCACTCATCAAGAGCAGTATCGCTGCCACGCCGTATTGAGAGCGAAATTGTTTAGCCACTGACATCCGTCGTACCTGCCATTCATTCGGAAAAACTGGGTCGGGGAACCCAAACCTCTGATCAACAACTCTGGCTCATGCAATAAAATAGCGCCTGAGACTATCAAAGAAAGCAAACGATTGAATAGCGCTCTGGCTGGTCTACCGGAAAAAAACCTCATTAATCCACACTTTTCCTCCACCGGGTTTGTCGTGACCAAAAAAGAGTTGACGTACGTCTTGGATGAATGGTAATTATGGGCAGCCTATTAGCAGCACTAAATATCATCACTCGCATAAATCACACTCATTCAAGCATCATCATACATCCAGGGTAATCAAGCACATCAGTTCCAGGCTGGGTAACCAGGTGCAGATTCATCAAATCTGAGCGGGCCTCTACAAAGAAGCTCTTTGCCACAGGTGTGAGGTTTTGAACAGTGGTGCTGGTCACCCAGCTCCCTGTGCCTGCTTTATTTTCCTTCTCCTTCAGTTTTTCTTCAGAACAGCGGTCTTCCAGGGGTTTCACAACTGGTTCTTTCAGGAGTTTCCGGCTTTTTCGCCGGTTGCTGTCATTTTTTCTTAAGAAAATGGCACACCATCGACAGTAGCCTTTCGCGTGCCGATGCCCTAGGAACCGAGGGACTCACTATAGTCTTTCCAACAAGAAAAAAGGTACTCTATGTTTGGTGCGAAACGTAGCTTGGTCGGGGTCGATATTGGCTCTAGCGCGGTTAAAGCAGTTGAACTCAAGGCTCACAAGGGCAATTTTGAGCTGGTTGCCATTGGGCACGTTCCTTTACTCTCTGACACCATTGTGGACGGTCACATCATTGACTTAAACCATGTGAGTGATGTGATTAGCCGAATTTTCACCGATCAAGGGATCAAAACCGATCAGGTTGGAACCTCAGTTTCAGGCCACTCGGTAATTGTGAAAAAAATCTCTGTTCCGTACATGAGTGATGAAGAGTTGCAGGAACGCATCAACTGGGAAGCTGAACAGCACATTCCCTTTGATATTGCGGATGTCAACCTGGATTATGATGTCCTTGGACGTGATCCAGCCAGTGGGAGCATGGAAGTTTTGTTGGTTGCCTGTAAGCGCGACAAGATTGCTCAGTATACGCAGGTCATTGCGGCTGCGGGGAAAAAGCCCGTTTTTATTGATGTGGACGCGTATGCCCTCCAGAATGCCTACGAACTTAACTACCAGCCGATGCCCACGACCACCGTGGCGCTCCTTGACGTGGGTGCCAGTGTGACGAGCATTAATGTGGTCCGAGGCAACTCATCCTTGTTTACCCGCGACGTTTCAGCCGGAGGCAATCAATACACTGATTTACTGCAAAAGGAATTGAACCTGACCTTTGAGCAGGCTGAAGCGCTCAAGCGTGGAATCCCAACTGATAATGGTGTTCAACCAGAAGATGCTCAGCCATTGATTGAGTCTGTCACTGATATTCTGGCCATGGAAGTCCAAAAAACGCTGGATTTTTGGAAGGCCACAAGCCAAATGGGAGATTCTGTTCAAATCGACCGCATTTTGATTTCTGGCGGCAGTTCCAAAATCCGGGGGCTGACGGCCTATTTTTCAGAACGATTTGGAATTCCGGTTGAACGATTTAACGCCTTTAACAGCATCAAGGTCAACAATAAGAAATTTGATGAGGAATACATCAAGGAGTTGGCACCTAACATGGCTATTGCCGTTGGTTTGGCCTGTCGGTGTGCTGATCTGTAGTGGGATTTCCAATCGAACTCCTGAAAGAAGATCAATTCAGGGTGGGTTCGGGCAACTCCCCTTCTTTTGCAATTGACTAAATCCTGGCATACGTCAGGGGGCTTTTCATTTGGTCAACTGTTCAACCTTTCACTTAGATCACCCAGCCATTCGTCGGAAGGTGGGTCAGAAAGGAGAGACGGCGGGAACGCTCCTTTGGAATAAGGAAGTTAACCCCTGTAAGTCTTATGATTAAAGTCAATTTGTTGGCAAGTGCAGTAACCGAAGCTCAGGCTGCAGCTCCTGCTCCACGGCAAGCTCAAGCAACCGGCCAAATCCTGATGATCGGGGTGGCGATTCTTGGACTGGTCATTTTTGTAGGTGTTGATTATTACTTTGCAAAAGCCGCGGCCGATGAAGCCAAGCAGTATTTAGCTGACCAGGAAAAGCAAAAGATGCAGCTTGATGTTCAAAAGAAAGAACTGGAGCAATACGAGCAAAAGAATAAAATTATTCAGCAGCGCCTGGTTGTGATCAAGCAACTGGCCGAAGGCGGAAACCAGGGACCAGTTAAGATCTTAAACGCTGTCAATACAAAAATGCCCCCTGATGGAATCATTTTGGGCCAAATTTCTCAAAAAGGAACCAAGGTTACCATTGAAGGTGTCACTACCAATCGTGAGCGAGTAACCCAATTTGCAAAAGACCTTGAAATTGAAGGGGGAGGGCTCTTCACGAATGTGTCGGTTTTGATCGATGCACCTGGAAAAGAAGACGTCACAGAAGAACAACGTATCAAGTTTACGATTGATTGTGTTTACAATCCGACGCCGCCGCCGGCGGCCGGAGATGCTGCCGCGACTGCCGCCGCCTCTCCCTCAGCTCAAAAGTGAGACGTTTTGGGGCTGGCTTACACGGACTGGTGCGCAGTGGCACGACTGCAAATCATCAACATCAACCCTGAGTTTTTGAAGGAGTCATTGTCATGGCTGAAGGTGGTGGCGGAATCGGTTTTCTGGCAAATATTCCCTGGTGGGGACAATTGCTCATTCTCCTGGTACTGGTGCTTGGATTAAGTTATTTAGGGGATGTCTTTTTGTGCTCGGATCTTCGGCTGAATGCGGAAAAAGATCGAAAAAAAGCTGAAGACTTGAAAAAAGAGAATGAGAAAACAAAACAATTCATTGCTCAATATGCTCAATACAAAGCCGCTTATGAGCAAGCATTACAGGACCTCAAGAGTTATCGGGAACGGCTTCCGGAATCCCCATTAATTCCAAATACTGTGGAAACCATCTACCAGCAGGCTGAAAAAGTTGGTTTGGTGGTACGTGGGATTAAACCAAGAGCTGAGACCAAGAAAGATTTCTACAAAGAAGTTCCTTTGGAAGTCAAGCTTGGAGGGACCTATAACAATATAGGTGTTTTCTTTGACCGCCTTGAAAACTTTCCACGGATTATGCGAATTGGGGATTTAGAAATGAAGAAGGCTACCCCTCAAACCGATAAGTTAAGTATTGAGACAGTCTTTACGATGTCGGTTTTTTATGCTGCCGAAGCTGATGTGATGAATGTCCCCGAAGCAACTCCTGCAAAAGATGCAAAGGCAAAACCGGCTCCAGCCCCAGCAAAAACCCCATAGTTCATCATAAACGGATGTCGACCCTGCTCACTTTTTAACATTGGTCTTGTGCGTTCGTTGTCGAGGAGGAAAAATGCAGACAGTATTTGTTTCAAAGCGTTTCCAATTGAAACCATTCATTCTGGCGGCTACAATTTTACTGTGCGGTACGGTAGTGACCCTCGCCCAGTCTCCAGAATCGAAGCCATCACAGGATTCCTCAAAGGGGACGTCCGTTGATAGAAAGTCAAACTATCAGGCGCCGAGAAAAGATCCGTTTGAAGACGATAAATTAAAGCGGAAAACGAAACCAGTTGAACGAGTACCATATCCACCTCTGGCAGACCGTCAGCAACAATATCGAAATGGCTCATTAAAAGGGCCAACCCCATTAGTGCAATACCTGATGACCGAAGTTGAAGTTGTAGGCATTTACCAGACCCAGAAAACAACTGGCGCGCTCCTCAAAGTGAAGGGGTCATCGAGAGTGATTGGGGCCCGGGTTGGAGATTTGTTTTTTAATGGCCCCATTCAGGCCATCCGCATCTATGATGCTAAAAAGACTGGCGATGAGGGCGGGGCTGCTCTGCTTCCTGGTCAACCAGCCGGGGAAATTGAGTGTGAGGAAGTGGTTCTGTTCGATGATGGGAATAAAGAATACAAAAAATACTCAATCACTTATATCCCACGTCGCTAGTTTGCAATCGGAAACTGGGCCATTTTCACAATAGATTTCAGGCACGCATCGTCAAGGAGGAAAAATGCACAAAGTACCTGTTTCAAGCTATTTCCAGTTGAAGCCATGGCTGCTTACAGTCAGTATTTTGCTCTGCGGGGCAACTGTTGTTTTTGCTACACCTCCGAAATCCAAGACGCCACAAGATGCCTCGACGGTCTCAACACGGGAGATCAAATCGAATTTTAAGGCGCCTCTAAAAGATCTGTTTGTTGATGAATCGGAAATCCGCAAACCCAATCCAGTTGAGCCGGTTCCGTACCCATCACTTCCGGAACGTCAGCAACTCTATCGAAAGGGTTTTGTAAAAGGACCGACACCTTTGGTCCAATACCTGATCAGCGAGGTTGATATTGTGGGGATGTATCGGACCCAAAAATCAGCCGGGGCGATGCTTAAGGTCAAGGAGGGCTCCACCGTGATTGGGGCGCGGGTTGGAGATTTATTTTTCAACGGATCAATTCAACAAATTCTTGTATACACCGACAAAAAGCAGGGCGATGAGGGCGGACCGGCTCTGTTGCCTGGTCAGCCAGCCGGTGAAATAAGGTGCGAGCAGGTGACCAGATATCCTGATGATAGCCAACAACAAAAAGCGGTCACCTTGACTTATATTCCACGTCGCTAACTTTTGAAACGACACTGAATCCAGAGCAAAGGGTAATGTAAGTTCTGTGAGAACATTCTTTCCGACACATTTGAGGAGGTATTCCTATGCCTAGCTGTTACCGCGTGTGCATGGCTGTGGCGCTAGCTTTTATTGCAGGGTGGACCAACATTGCAGCAGCCGTTGTCCCCCGACAGGCGGAAGGCGATCTGGCGATGGTCACCGCCCTGAAGGTTCAACCGGCAGATGCCCAAAAAGCAAAAGTGGTTCTTGAAGGCACCGCCAAATTTGATTACACCGTGTTACGTCCTGAATCACGTCTGATCACAGTGGATCTGTATGGTGTAGATACATCAAAACTTCAGCCATCGAATCCAGGTGGAGGTCGATTGATTGAGGCCATTCAGGTGAAATCAGTGGGATTGCCTGGGAAAGTGGCTGCACGTGTTGAAATTCAATTACTTCAACCCTGTGAAGTGAAGTCTCAGTTTGAACAAGCCACACATACCCTGATTCTGGAATTACAGCTCCAGGGGATGATGACCAGTGGGGATGCGACTTCGCTCTCGCCAGCACTGGACGCCAAGAAAGCGGTTGCAACAGCAAATGGAACGACCATTCAGTCTATTGAAACCGCTACGAACAAAGATCAGTTTGAAGCTCAGATCAAAACTGATGGTAGAGTCACCTTTAAACACTTCTTGCTTCATCAACCAGAACGGCTGGTGATTGACCTTCAAGATGTTCAAAGTGCGATGTCTCAACGCGTCGTCAGTATCAAGGATGACCGGGTTGACCGGGTTCGAATTGGCAGCCCAAGTCCGGGCAATACCCGGATTGTATTTGATTTGAGCCGGGAAAATGAATATTCGGTTGTTGAGACAGCGTCAGGTCTGGTCGTCAAAGTCGGTGGCTTGATTGCCAAAAATGAAACTCAGCTGGCTGTGAAACCAGCCGTCGCAAGTGACACAACTCGATCCCGAAAAGCGGTTGACGAGTCCAAGGACGCGACCCCCATCGTTGCCTCCAACGCCAAATTGACTGAAGAGAAAGTAAATCCGACTTCGACTTTAGCGGATTTGAAACCGGCGGCTTTTACCAAAGTCACTCCGGTTGAACCAGTTCCGGTCACTTCAGCCAAATCGGTTCGCGATAAGAAAGCTCAGACTGGCCAATTCGGAGAACCAGGGTTCGTTGGTCAACCTGTCAGCATTGACATCACCAACGTTGACTTGAGCGATATTCTCCGCTTCTTGTCTGATAACTATGATGTCAACTTTGTTTTGGACAAATCTGCCACCGGGGATATCAAAGTGACATTGAAGGTCACCGATGTTCCGTGGAATCAGGTTTTGGAAGCCATTTTGCGTTCCAATCGGTTGGGATACCAAACTGAAGGAAAATTGATTCGCATTGCGACATTGACTGCTTTTGCAGAAGAAGAAAAACAACGCACTGATCGGGCCGAAGCTGCCCGAAACAATATTCCAATGATTACCGAGTACTTTAAACTGAAATATGAGCGGGTGCTGGGTGGTCAGTTGGGTGGCGGTGCTGCTGCTGCCGGTGGTGCTGGCGGTGGTGCTGGCGGTGGAACTGGACCTGGGAGCATTGGTGGAGTTGGACTCCGTCCGATTGTTTCTCAAACCCTGTCCCAGCGCGGTTCAATTTCAGTGAATCCACGTACCAACATGCTGATTGTCACTGATATTCCTGAACGAGTTGAAAAAATCCGTCAAATCATCGCCCGGCTCGATGTGGCTGAACCTCAGGTTGAAATTGAAGCTCGTATTGTTCAGGCGGATCGAACCTTCCTCCGCGATCTTGGTGTTCAGTTATTTACTGGGGTTGTGGCCCGACGTGGCGGTGGTGTTGGATTTTCAACTTCGGGGTCGCAATCATATGGATTAGATTTTACTGGGGAGGGCGACCCTAATGCTGGAAGTGGGATTATTCGTGGAACTTATACTCCACGCAATTTTGTTACAGATAGTTTGTTTATTGGCCCTCTGGCTTCAGGGTCAATTGGTAGCTTGAATCCAGCCAGCTCAGTCTTGAGTTTAACCACCGGTTTAATTGGGACTGGTTTTATTTCAGCCGCACTCACCGCAGCGGAATCAAAGGGAATTGCCAAGCAGATTTCGTCCCCGAGAGTGACTGTCCAAAATAACTCAGAAGGTGAAATCAAATCTGGGGTCTCCATTCCATATACTGCAGCTCAGGCGATTGGGGCGACGGCGATTGCAACCACCACTTTCCAGGAAGCAACACTGAGTCTCAAAATTACGCCTCAGATCACCGTTGAGGGGAATGTGTTGTTAAGCCTTGAATCTACCAATGACAGCGTCAACCAGTCGGTTCCAGTCAATGGTCAACCTGCGATCAACCGGCAAAGCTCAAAAACACTGGTGTTGGTACCAGATGGTGGAACAACCATCATTGGTGGTGTCAACGTTGATCGTGAAAGTGACTCCGTGAATCGAACCCCTGGAATTTCAAGCATTCCGTTGTTAGGGAATTTGTTCAAACAACGTTCAGTTCGACGCCAAACTACGGAATTGCTGTTCTTTATCACTCCACGCATTTTCCGTGGTGAAAACTTCATTACCAATGGAGTTCCACCAACCCCAGTTCCTGCACCTTCACCGGCTGGCGTTGACCAGTCAACCGTCGGAGGCCAGCCGTAATGTTTGCAGATCTTCTCAGGTCAATTATTGGGAGAGTCGAAGGAAGCCTTGGCGCATTGATCATGGGGTTGGACGGTATTGCCGTTGAGCAAGTCGAAGTCCAGAAATTGGAAAAATCTGAGGCGCTCAACATGGTGGCTGCCGCACACGCGACGCTGCTTCGAAATTCAATGCGACTCACTTCAGATGTTGGCGTGGGCGCCCTCAATGAGCTAACCGTCATCTCCAGCGACATGACTCTGGTGATGAAACTGATCAATCGAGAGTATTTTCTCTTAATTGCGATTCGGCCCGATGGAAACCTGGGAAGAGCCCGGTTTGAGTTACGTAAGGCTCAGCTTCAAATTGCAGAAGAGTTTTCAATTTGACGCGAATACCTCCCAAAAAACCCCCTACTTTAGAATCTAAAGTAGGGGGTTTTTTTTGTCCTTTGGGAGCAAGTTTGCCGTCGAAAATATTGGGAGGGAACAATAGAGGGGTGGAATTCAGAACAAAACAGAAGGTACTCAGGGAATCCAATCCTGACATCACGTTCCGCACGTGTTGGTACCGGCAGAAGGATGAAATACAGATGCAAAAAACAACTTATGGTTGGGCGCAAGTCGCCTGGGGTAAGATCACCACGACTTCATTTTGTTTGACCATTCCCATCTTCCGAGCGGCATGCTCGATGCAGACTGGGTTGGAAGTGAGATCCTGAACTTCACGATTGAGTTTTTGAAATTCAATTTGTTTTGAGGCAAGGTGCTGCTGTACGGTCATTTGTAAATGGTGAGCTTGCTGGAGTTCGTGTTGAGTTCGAAACCCAACCGACACACACAGCCCTCCCAGTGCCAGCAAAATCATCGTTGAGATCAGCGGAAACGAAAGGACTGGTTGCGTAACCTGGCTCAAAGAAAACTGAATGGGTTTCTCAAGTGAAGTAACAGGAGAAACAGTGCGGGTAAGTTCAACGTGATTCAAAATACACCTCCAACCTGTCGCAAAAATTCAAAAGAAAAGAAATGAAAAATACTAGGTAATACGACGTGGAATTACCATGGAATACAGAAGAAAGCTGAATTAAAGTTGATTAAAAACCAGAAACCCCTGGGATAATAAGAAGGAGAGGAAGGACCCTTGGTAGAGCACAAAAGTACCATGACCTTTCTGGAAAAGGCAATACAAAATTCTAGTAATTTCTTGCAATTGAGATGTATTTACTTCATATATATGGATTTATTAAGGTAGATATGATGGTTCTGGATGAAGTTGGATAATATAATAAAGACCCATTGTTAGGTGAAAGCTAGTGGAAGGTGAAATGAACCCAAATTGAATTTGATTTGAAAAAAATCAAAGATAAGAAAGAGAAAATGAAAAGAAATTCATGGAGAAAAAAAGAAAAATTCCGCACCAGAACGAGAGAATTGGCGAAAATAAAGTAAAAAAAGACAGCCAAACTTGAAAAGAAGACAGTTTTTACTTGAAAATTAACTCAACTGCGAAGCCAAAAATCAAAACCAGAATGCAACTGAAAAAAGGAAGTGGTGGAATCCATATGGAGCAATTGAACCAGCCGTCCCTGGATGTAAGTGCAATGTATCAAACCTTGCTGGCTGACTTTATTCAGGTTCGGCCTGACCGCTTAAAAGCCAGTGATCAGTTCATTGCCGAACTCAGGCAAGTCACACCTACACCCACAATAGTTGAGGTCCATCCTCAGATGCAAGGAGACTGGATCCTCATCAAATGGCCTGAAATTCGACTGGAAGTTTTTACATATCCAGCCAAAAGCCTGGCTACGATTGACCTCTATGCCCCAAAAGAGAGTGATCTTGAGCTATTGTTCAAAAAACTGGTCGGGTTTTTCGAGCCATCCGTGATCCGCAAAACAGTTCTTTCACGTGGAATTTTAGACGCCTGACTTGGTGAGCGAGATAATCGGGGTTTCAAAAAATTGCTTTTCACCACTGAGAATACGCTGCTAATATCCTTTCTACCTCACTTTACAGGCATTCAATCCATTTGCCATACAACCGTACGTCAGGGTCTCTGATAGAGCCTGGACTCTCGTGTTGACTCCTTAACTGAATCCACAACCTTATCCACGCGGAGAATATCTATGCCAGGGTTTTGCGATAGCTGTGATGAGCGATCAGATCGACTTTTCGACATTACCCGTGTCCCAGAATTTGCCGAAGTCGTCCGGAGCCTGAATTACCGCCATGTATGCCAGGCCTGTTACGATGATTTGCTGGAAGAAAGCAAACACTCAATTCCACCAGTTGACGACGAAGAGCGCCGAATTGAAAAGCGACTTGCCGTTCATCTGGACGTGCAAATTGAAGGGACCAGTCGGGAAGGAATTCCATTCCGGGAAAAAACCACCACTGAAGATGTTAGCTTAAATGGCGCCAAAATCATCACCCACCAGGATATTGAACCCGGCAGCGTCTTAAAGTTTACTGTCGTGGATTCAGATTTTGAAACTTCCGCCATCGTCGAAGTGGTGTGGAAGTTGGGCGTTGGAAAAACCGCCGGCCTGAAATTTGTCGAGCAAAACACGAACTGGAAACACCTCTTGCAACGTCAGGGAGTACTCTAGCAGAGGGAAGGATGGTCCTGAGTGGGGCCCGGCAGTTTTATCCAAACCAGATCGGTTCGTCCATCAACAAAACTACCTACCAGCAAAGGAACTCTATGATTAAATCAGCAGAGGTCGTTATCATCGGCGGAGGTGTGATTGGCTGCAGTATTGCCTACTACTTAACCCGATTAGGGTGCAAAGATGTCGTCATTCTGGAACGAGAGACCTTTCAAGGAAAGCATTCAACGGGTCGGAGCGCCGGTGGGGTTCGGCAACAATTTGCCACTCCGGTCAATATCCGAATGTCTATTTTTTCTATTGATGTTTTTTCCCAATTTAAGGAAATGACCGGGCAGGATCCTGAGTATCACCCCTTTGGCTACCTGTTTATGGCAACCCAGCCAGAGCATATTGAATACCTGCAAGCCAATATGAAAATACAACAGCAGGAAGGGGTGCCGGTTCAGTATGTCAGCCGGGATGACATCCGGGAAATGGTGCCCCAGCTCTTTACCGAGGATTTATTAGGTGGGAGTTTTTGTCCAACCGATGGTTTTGTTGATCCCTATAGTGTGATGCAAGGGTTCAATCATCGGGCACGTGAACAGGGGGCCCGCATCCTGCTGGAAACCGAGGTCACCAATATTTTGACACAATCAGGGCGAATCAGTGGGGTTGAGACCAACCATGGCACTGTCTCAACCCGCACCGTGATCAATGCGTCTGGGCCGTGGGCCCGGATTACAGCCGGATGGGTAGGCATTGACCTGCCAGTTCAACCAACCCGCCGGCAACTGGTCAATACCGAAAAATTTGACGAACTCCCCATGGAACTTCCCATGCTGATTGATATGAGCAATGGGTGTTATATGCGCAAAGAATCGGGTGGCGTAATGATCGGCTGGGCTGATCCCAATGAGCCACCGAGTTTTAATACCGTCTTTGATCCTGATTTTGTTGATGTGATTGTTGAAAAGGCACTCCCCCGCATGCCCTGTTTGGAAAATGCCGGTATCAATCTGCGACGGTGCTGGGGGGGGCTTTACTCCATTTCACCTGACCACCACGCGATTGTTGGTCCAGTACCAAACCTGGAAGGATTTTATCTCTGCAACGGCTTTAGTGGACATGGGATTATGCACTCGCCAGCCATGGGAATTTCAGTGGCTGAAATGATTATGTTTGGCGAATCCCGAACTCTGAATGTTTCTGAGTTGAAGGTAGATCGATTTGAAAAGGGTGAACTGTTACACGAAACCGCGGTGATCTGATCAGTTAAATCAGTACATCGCACACTGAAAAGAAAGGGAAGTTGTTTCAGGTCTGACGAAACAATTTCCCTTTTTGACATTCCAGTGCTGGTTTTCGCCAGCGAGGACCGCAGGATGGTTGCACCCGGTGCTGAAAGTCAGTACATTTGCCATCCGTACATCTCACATCACCTCAATCTGAAACACCATTTATGTCTCAAACGGTTTCCATACTGGGTTCAACTGGTTCGATTGGCCAAAGCACCCTTGACGTCATTACCCACCTCTCCCCACGCTTTGAAGTGACTGCCTTAAGTGCTGGCAACAATATTGCTGTACTGGCAGAGCAAATCAAAACCTATCACCCACAGTTTGTCGCGGTTGGCACTGAACAGGCAGCCAGTCAGCTCCGGGCCATGATCAAGGATGATTACTCTGGCGATATCGGAATCGGAATGGATGGAATGGTGGCGGTTGCCAGTTACCCAGGTACTGAATGTGTCATTTCCGCCACTGTCGGCGGACGTGGACTGCTCCCAACCCTCAAAGCCATTGAACTGGGGCGGCGAGTCGGAATTGCGAATAAAGAGCCGCTTGTGATGGCGGGAGAATTGATGACTCGGGTCGCCCAGGAATCTGGAGCTGAAATTCTCCCGATTGACAGCGAACACAATGCGTTACATCAGTGTCTGCGCGGAGAGAAAAAAAACGAAGTCAAGCGACTGATTCTGACCGCAAGTGGTGGCCCTTTTCGCCGGACGCCAATTGAGGAGTTTGAACGATTAACGGTGGCTCAAGCCTTAAAGCACCCCACCTGGCAAATGGGGCCTAAAATCACCATTGACTCAGCCACCCTGATGAATAAGGGCTTAGAAGTCATTGAAGCCCGCTGGCTGTTTGGGACCAACCCTGACCAGGTCGAGGTTATTGTCCACCCACAATCGACCGTGCATTCAATGATTGAGCTGATTGATGGATCAGTCCTTGCCCAGCTTGGTGTGACTGATATGCGGCATCCGATTCAGTATGCCCTGACCTATCCAGAGCGACTACCTGCCAATTTACCCGCATTAGATTTGGTAGGGATTGGAAAACTGGAATTCGAAGTGCCAGATATGCAGCGATTTCCCTGTCTGGGACTGGCCTATCAGGCACTTCGAGCGGGTGGAACGATGCCTGCTGTTCTCAACGCTGCCAATGAGATTGCTGTCGCGGCTTTTCTGGCTGAGCGCATTCCTTTTATTGCAATTCCAAAGTTGATTGCTGATGTGATGGACTGTCACCAGATTCAGCCAACTTCTGATTTAGAAACTATCCTGGCGGCTGATCAGTGGGCGAGAACCGAGGCTGAAGG
>CAZXCE010000109.1:0-17045 GCA_964639175.1 uncultured Clostridia bacterium | reverse complement strand
GCGACAGATTCCTCAACCGGCCCGTCGGGTGGCTCAAATTCCCGCGCCGGGCGGCCAGTCTCCAGGTCAGGTTCTGGAAGTGCCCGCCGATCCAGCTTGCCGTTTGGCGTCAGCGGAAAGGTAGCCAGTTCAACCACGGCTGAGGGAATCAGATACTCTGGCAGGCGTTCCCGAAGCTGATGTGAAATTGAATCTCCAGCCGGTTGCCCGGTGCGGATGACATAGGCCACCAGTTGTTTGTCACCCGTCTGGTCTTCACGTGCCAGAACCACAGCTTCCTGAATGCCCGAACAGTGTCGGAGCGCGGCTTCAATTTCGCCGGGTTCGATCCGGATGCCGCGAATCTTCACCTGATGGTCGGTCCGACCCAAAATGCCGATGGTGCCATCAGCTCGATACAGTCCACGGTCTCCGGTTCGATAGACCACATCGGCTGGATCATCAGTAAAAGGGTTGGGAACAAACCGTTTGGCGCTTTCTTCGAGTGAGTTGAGATAGCCGAGACTTCGGAATGGCGTGCGAATCACAATTTCGCCGGGTTCGCCAACCGTGCACTGCTGGTCGGATTCATTCAAAATCAGAATTTGTGTTTCCGGAAGCGGCGTTCCAACTGGTTGAATCCCCGGCACTGGCGTTTCGGGCACGATAAAGCAGCATTTGGCGAGCGTGGTTTCAGTCGGGCCATAAAAATTGGCGATGCTGGTGGTTGGAAAAGCACTTCGCCAGCGTGTCACGAGCGCGTCGGGCAGGGGTTCTCCGGCAAAAAACGTCCAGCGTAGAGCAGGAAGTGAAATCCCTGACGGAAGATTCGCCAGCCAGGTTTTGGCCAGCGTCGGCACAGCGTGCAGGAGCGTCACGCGTTCGCGTTCGAGCCATTGCAACGTTTGATCAGGCAGTGTGGCGTCAGCTTCGGTTGGAAGACACAATGTGGCCCCGCTGACCAGCGGCAGGAATACATCGCGCAGCACCACGTCAAAGGCCACGCCTGTAAGTTGCCCCAACCGGTCTGCCGGACTGACCTGAAATGTCGTTCGTTCCCAGGTCAGGAAATGTCCCAGGCCTTTATGACATCCAAGCACTCCCTTCGGAACGCCGGTTGTCCCCGAAGTGAAGAAAATATAGGCCGGATCAGTGCCTGAAAGCTTCGGTAACGTTCCGTCAAACCCTTGAGTATATTCGGCATTGAATTCGAGTACGGGAATCCCCGATTCATCCGACTGGTGATATTCGGCTTCGGGAATGCGAAGCACCAGTTTCACGTTGCCTTGTTCAAGCAACAGGCGTTGACGCGCCACAGGCTGATTGAGGTTGAGCGTCATCAGCACGCCGCCGCTCAGAAAAACGCTGAGCATGCCGGCGACGAGTTCACATCCGCGTGGACCAACCACCGCAACCACGTCTCCGGGCTGGATTCCGGCCTGAATCAATTTTCCAGCCTGAACCTGAGCGAGAGTGGCCAGTTCACGATAGGTCAGTCTGTGACCGTTGTGGTTGAGGGCAATCTGTTCGGGCGTAGACCGGGCCCAATCCAGGAACATCTCGGTTACGGTTGGGTACTGCGGTTCCGGCAATGGCTGGCGCGGACTTGGCAAAAGTGTTCGAATGGTTGGGGTTATCAGTGAATAGGCCGCAACTGGTTGCTCTGGTGATTGCGCAACGCTGGTCAGAAGTTGCGTCAACTGCTCCATCAATTCAGCCATGTGCGGCGCTGAAAAGAGTTCTTTCTGGTATACCAGGTCAAGGCACAACTGATCATTTTGTTCGATCAAATACAGCGTCAGCGGAAACCGGGCCTGGATTTCATTCAGTTCAACCGGCGTGAAGGTGACTCCGGCAAACTGGCAATCAACCGGCGGGGTGTTGATAAAGTTGACGAACACATCAAAAAACGGGTTTTGCCCAATTCCGCGCCGTGGATGAAGGTCTTCGACCAGTTTTTCAAACGGCACATCCTGATGGGCATAGGCATCCAGCGTGGTCTGACGAATCCGGTTGAGAAGCTCACGAAAACTGGGGTTTCCGGAAAGGTCGGTTCGGAGCACCAGCGTGTTGAGCAACATCCCGATGAGCGGTTCCAGTTCCGATTGGGTTCGATTGGCGATTGGTGAACCAACGATGATGTCGGTCTGGCCGGTTAATCGGGCAAGTTGCACTTTAAACGCCGCCAGCACCGTCATAAAGAGGGTGGCATTTTCGCTCTGACCGAGGGTTTTGAGACCAGTCACAACATCGGCTGAAAGAAATCGCGTGTGACGAGCACCCCAGTAGTTTACCTGGGCGGTTTTTGGAAAATCAGTCGGTAGCTCAAGGACCGGCAGTTCGCCCCGCAACTGCTGCCGCCAGTAGCCAAGCTGGGTTTCGAGGATGTCGCCCTGCAGCCGTTCACGTTGCCAGACGGCAAAATCAGCATACTGGACCGACAACGCCGGGAGGTCCACCGGAGCGTGGTTGACACTTCCGTCATAGAACGCCGCCGTTTCACGCATCAGGACGCTGATTGACCAGCCATCGGAAATGATGTGGTGCATCGTCAGCAAGAGCACGTGTTCGGTTTCCGTCAGTCGCAACAGGTGAGCCGCCACGAGCGGTCCGCTGGTGAGCGAAAAGGACTGGCGGGCTTCATTGGCCGCCCATTCTGAAATGGTGGTTTCACGGTCAGGTTCCTGAATATGGCTCAGGTCCGTGATGGGGAGTTCCAGGCTGATGGACGGCACAATGTGCTGGCGTGGCTCGCCATCTACCACGACAAAACGGGTGCGCAACGTCTCGTGACGGCTGACGACGGTGTTCAAACTCTGGCAGAGCGCGGTAACGTCCAGTTTCCCGCTCAATCGGACCGCACCAGAGATGTTGTAGAAAGGATTTCCCGGCTCTAATTGATCCAAAAACCAGAGCCGCTGCTGGGCAAAAGACAACGGCAACGGGCCTGTTCGCTCAACCGGAACAATTCCTGAACTTTCTGCCTGCCGGCTGCTGTCACTCATTTCGTCAATGAGTTCAGCCAGTTGCGCCACCGTTGGCGATTTAAACAGGCTGGTAACGCTGATTGAACAGTTGAAGGCTTCACGGAGCCGTGAAATCACCTGAATTGCCAGCAATGAATGCCCGCCAACCGCAAAGAAGTTGTCATCCGGGCCGAGATGGGTCACGCCCAGCAGTTCTTTCCAAATGGCACTCACGCGGTCAAAAGTGCTGTGGTCTGAGGAAAGGTAGATTTCGCGCCATTGAGTGAATGGCCTTGGGGCTGGTTCACTGATGCCGGAAGTTAGCTCTGAACTGGCGCTACCTTCCAGAAATTCCAGCGACGAAGACTGATTTTGACCAAAGGCGGGAACCCAGTAGCGTTGCCGTTCAAACGGATAGGTCGGAAGCGGGATGCGGTACAACCGTTCCTGAGCGTGGTAGGCGTGCCAGTCAACCGCGCCACCATTGGCCCACACGGCACCAAGCGTGCCGGTCAGAAACGCAGCATCTGATTGGGGATCCCGTGGATGTCGCAACGAAGGAAAGGCTTTTGACCGGGCGGCAATTTCAGGGCTGGTCCGGGCCAGTCCGCTCAAGGTGTGTCCGGGGCCGACTTCGAGCAAAATACAGGATTGACCACCGGTCAGCGTCGTCAACCCATCGGCAAAGCGAACCGTCATCCGCAGGTGGCGTGCCCAGTATTTCGGGTCTACGGCCTCAGTTGGTGTGATCCAGGTTCCGGTCACGTTTGAAACAAATGGGATGCGGGGAGGCTGCATTCGGATTTGGGACAGTCGCTCGGTGAATGCCTCCAAAATACCTTCGACCAGAATCGAATGTCCGGCCACATCAATCGGCACACGGCGACATTCGATTTGCTCCTGATGGAGCCTGGTTTCCAGCTCTTCGATGGCGGTAACCGGACCGGAGACAACACACGAAGCCAGTGCATTGACCGCCGCAATTGACAATTCCGGTCCCAATCGGGCGAGCAATTCCGGTTCGCTGAGCGGTACGCTCAACATTCCGCCGGCTGGAATTTGCTCAAACAATTGCCCACGCAGAACCACCACGGCCAGGGCGTCTTCAAGCGAGAAAACACCCGCCAGACAGGCGGCGGTATATTCCCCGAGACTATGACCGATCATCATTTGGGGTTCGACGCCCCACGATTTCCAGAGCTGTGCCAGCGCATATTCGGTCATAAAGAGCGTCGGCAGGGCAAGCGAGACCCGGCGCAATTCTCGGACCGCCCGTTCGAGTTGAGCGTCTTGCGGAAAGAGCACGTCCCGAAGATCAATGCCGAGCAGCGGCTTGAGCAACTGGCAGCACCAGTCAATGTGTTGACGATAGACGGGTTCCAGTTCATAGAGGTCAAATCCCATTCGGACGTGCTGTGCTCCACCACCTGGAAACAGAAATGCCACCGCTGGAGCTTCGGAAACCTGGTTGGGTTGTTCAATCGGTGACGCCGGAAGGCTGGAAAGTTTCTGGATGGCTTCGTCCGTATCGCGACAAATCACCGCCCGCCGATAGGCAAACGGCTTGCGTCCGACCTGGAGCGTAAAGGCTGCATCAGCAAGGTTTACCTCCTGATGACGTGAAAGAAAATCAGCCAGATTGGCGGTTGCCCGGTTCAGGGCCGTGGCGGTACGGGCTGAAAGCGTGAGCAGGTGATAGGGCCGGACAACCAGCGAAGCTTCGCGGGCTGGGGGTTCTTCGAGTATGACGTGGGCGTTGGTGCCACCCAGCCCAAAGGAACTCACCCCAGCCCGGCGCGGTGTTTTTCCTTTGTGCCAGGGTTTGAGCGCAGTGTTGACGAAAAACGGGCTGGATTCGAAATCAATCGTTGGATTGCCTTCTGAAAAGTTCAGGCTCGGGGGGAGTTGACCATGTTTGAGGGCGAGCACGGTTTTGATCAATCCGGTCACACCGGCTGCGGTGTCGAGGTGACCGACATTGGTTTTGACCGAGCCAATCGCACAGCGAAACTCATCGGCACCTGTTGCCGTGTAGGCTTGCGTCAGTGCCGCAACTTCAATTGGATCGCCAAGCACGGTTCCCGTGCCGTGGGCTTCGACATAGGAAATGGAATCGGGGGGAACTTCGGCGGCGGCGAGTGCCTGCAAAATCACATCGCGCTGGCCTTCGACGCTGGGCGCGGTGAAGCCGACTTTGTTTGACCCGTCGTTGTTGATGGCCGAACCTTTGATGACCGCGTGAATCGTATCTCCGTCAGTCAGTGCATCTTCCAGGCGTTTGAGGACAACGATGCCGACGCCGTTTCCGCCGACTGTTCCACCCGCCGCCGCATCAAACGCCCGGCAATGACCATCTGGCGAAGCCACACCGCCGTCTTCAAAGTAATAGCCATATTTTTGCATCAGGTTGACGGTGACTCCGCCGGCCAGCGCCATCGAACATTCGCCGTTGAGCAAACTCTGGCGCGCCATATGGATTGCCACCAGCGACGTCGAACAGGCGGTTTGCACATTGACGCTGGGCCCGTGCAGGTTGAGCTTGTAGGAAACCCGTGTCGGCAGAAAATCCTTGTCGTTGCCAATCATCACCTGATAGCCCGTGACCGAGTTGCCGTGCAAACCATTGGTCAGCGAACCAAAGCGCGGGTTGGAATATAAATTCAGCAGATAGGTGTTTTGCCCGACACCGGCAAAGACGCCAACCGGCTGCTGGTATGATTCGGCGTGATAGCCGGCGTCCTCCATCGCCTCCCAGGCACATTCGAGGAAAACCCGTTGTTGCGGGTCCATAATTTCGGCTTCGATTGGGTTGAATCCAAAAAAGGCAGCGTCGAAAAAGTCTGGATTTTCCAGCACTCCGGTGGCCTTCACAAACCGTGGATTGGCAACCAGTTTGGGGTTGACGCCTGCTGCCAGCAATTCTTCATCTGAAAAGAATGAAATGGACTCGATCCCGTCGCGCAGATTGTGCCAGAAGGCTTCGACCGTGGTGGCACCCGGAAACCGCCCGCTCATCCCAACCACGGCAATATCACGGCCAGTTGTCTGAATAAATTTCGGCAGCGTCGTCGAGGACAACCCGAGTTGTGCCAGACTCTGGCCTCTGGTCAGATGTTTGGCCAGTGTTCGAATTGTCGGAAACTGAAACAGATCAACCACTGGAATGTTTTTCTGGAGCAGTTTGCGCAGTTTGCCGTGAACCTGAATCAGTTTCAGCGAATGACCGCCAAGTTCAAAGAAGTTGTGGTCAAGGCCGACTTTATCCAGCTTGAGCACTTCCTGCCAGACGGTGGCAATGGTGCGTTCAAGTTCGGTTTGAGGAGGCTGATAGGGTTCGGTGCCGACAGGCTGGGAAATGACTGGTTTGGGCAGACTTCGGCGGTCAATTTTGCCGTTTGGCGTGCGCGGCATGGTGGCGAGGACCACGACCTGCGGCACCATGTATTTCGGCAGGCGTGCCGCGAGAAATGCTTGAATTTCAGTGAGTTCCAGCGGTTCTGTTTCACCCTGACCCGTAACGTAGCCGACCAGTTGCGTGTCGTGTGCGGCATCGTGCCAGGGCTGGACCAGTGCTTCGCAGACACCGGGGAACTGGGCCAAAACGGCTTCGATTTCGCCGACTTCGACCCGGAACCCACGCACTTTGACCTGATGATCGGCACGGCCCAGAATTTCAATGGTTCCATCAGCCAGAGAGCGCGCCAGATCGCCGGTGCGATACATCCGGGCGCCAGGTTCGGAAAATGGATTGGGCACAAACGCCTGGGCGGTCAAATCAGGGCGCCCGACATACCCGCGCGCCAGTCCTTCTCCGGCAATCACCAGCTCGCCCACTACACCGGATGGAACTGGATTGAACCCGGCATCCAGAATGAACAGCCGGGTATTCCCCAGGGCTGTGCCAATCGGGAGTGACAGACCAGTTCTGGTGGTTGTGGTTTCAGGATTGAAAACGGCAGAGGTGATGGTGGTTTCCGTGGTTCCATAAGCATTCAAAAGCTTTACGCCGTGGAATCCGAGTTTTTGCCATTCCAGGAAGCGCTCGGTGAGCACTTTTTCACTGCCAACGACAACCAGCCGCAATGATTTCGGCAGAGTGGTGCCATCGAGCGCCAGTTCCCGAACCCATTCTTGCCAGTAGGAAGCCGGAAGATTCACCACGGTCACGCGTTTGCGCTCAATCAGGGGCACCAGTTCCGTGCAGGCCAGCAGACTTGATTCACCCCGAAAAACGACCGTGGCCCCGCACCTCCAGGTTGGGAAGATTTCTTCTGCCGCCACATCAAAGTTGATCGAAGCAAATTGCAGCACCCGGTCCTGGTTGGTCAGGTCAAATCGGCTGGCAATCGCACGGTTATGGCTGGCCAGTGCCTGATGTGGAACGGCCACACCTTTTGGCATCCCGGTTGAACCCGAAGTGTACAGGATATAGGCGGGATGCGCGGGCTGGGCCGTCGTGGTCAGGTTGCTATCGTCAAGGTGATCGAGCGCGGTTGATTCCTGATCCAGCACCAGGGCCGTGATCCCGGTTTCGGCCCAGATTCCAGCACGGCTGGATTCAGTCACCACCAGTGACACCTGTGCATCATCGAGCAGGTAAGTGAGCCGGCTCGCCGGATATGCCGGGTCAAGCGGAAGGTAGGCCGCACCTGATTTGAGAATGCCCAGCAAGGCAACCGCCAGCGAGGTGTTTGGTTCAAGGCACACCCCAACCACCGTTTCGGGACCGACCCCGAAATTCTGTAACCGGCGGGCAAGCTGATTGGCTTTTCGATTGAGCTGGTCATAGGTCAACTGGTCGGCGGGACTGAGCACCGCCACGGCATGTGGCGTCTGAGCGGCCTGGATTTCAAACCACCGATGCACACAAACGGCTTCGGCAACTGGTTCCTCGGTCTGATTCCAGTCAAACAAAAGCTGGTGTCGTTCTTCGGGTTCCAACAGTGGAAGTTCCGAAAGTTTGGACCCGGTGTTGGCGACCACCCCGGTGAGGAGCGTCCGCAACCGCCGAACCAGATTGGCAATTGTTAATGGCGTAAACAAATCGGTGGAATATTCGACCACAATTTCCAGCCCTTGCTCGCGCTCGGCACAATCAAAACTCAAATCAAACTGAGTGGTGCCTTTTTCGGTTTCAACCGGAGTGATGGTCAAACCGGGAAGTTGCAGTGTCCGGCGCGGCGTATTTTCGAGCTGGAACAGCACCTGGAAAATCGGATTGCGGCTCAGATCGCGTTCTGGCTGAAGGGCTTCGACGAGAACTTCAAACGGCACATCCTGGTGGGCATAGGCGCCGAGTGTGGTTTCTTTGATCTGGTGGAGGAGTTCGCGGAAAGTTGGATCTCCTGAAAGATCACTCCGCAGCGCAAGCAGGTTTAAAAACGGCCCGATAACGCTTTCCGCTTCGGTGTGAATGCGGTTGGCAATCGGCGACCCAATGATGATGTCATCCTGGCCGGTGTGCCGATGGAGCAGCGTTTGAAACCCGGCCAGCAACGTCATAAAAAGCGTTACGCCTTCGCGACGGCTGACGTCACGCAACCCATTGGCCAGATCCAGTGGGAACCAGAACCGCTGGCTGGCGCCGTGGTATTGCTGCACGGCAGGGCGTGGAAAATCGGCGGGCAGTTCAAGAACTGGCAATTGCCCCCCAAGCTGGTGTTTCCAGTAGGTCAACTGACGTTCCAAAACCTCACCCTGCATCCAGGTGCGTTGCCAGACGGCAAAGTCCGAGAACTGGAGCGCAAGTTCAGGCAAGGGGGAATGTTCGCCACGGGCGATGGCTTCATAGAGAACCGCCGTTTCGTGTACCAGGACCCCAATTGACCAGCCATCAGCCACAATGTGATGCAGCGTGACAAACAACACGTGTTCCTGGTGATGGAGGCGCACCAGTCTGGCTCTCAGCAACGGCCCCTGGCTCAAATCAAAGGGGCGGGTCGCTTCGGCAACGGCCAGTTGTTCGAGTTCTGTTTCCTGCTGTGATTCACCCATCGAACGGCAATCAACTGTTTCCAGTCGGAATGGTTCGGCAGGTGCAATCGTCACCACCGGGTTGCCATCACCGCTGGTGAAGCGCGACCGCAGGACCTGGTGACGTCGTACAACTTCGCCCAGACTTTTTTCAAAGG
The DNA here is from genome assembly GCA_964639175.1 of uncultured Clostridia bacterium. Lineage (GTDB taxonomy): Bacteria > Acidobacteriota > Blastocatellia > Chloracidobacteriales > Chloracidobacteriaceae > JACQXX01. Next base: position 7,969 of record CAZXCE010000109.1, on the reverse strand, counting down.
CTTCGACATTGAGCCAGCCTTTCAAGCGAACGGCACCGGGCATATTGTAAAAAGCATTGCCCGGTTGAAGCTGATCTAAGAACCAGAGCCGTTGCTGTGAAAATGAAAGCGGGAACGGTTCCGTGCTGGAAGCAGGGCGAACCGGCGGAATTTCAAAACCTTTTCCACTCCGTTGGGCAATATCAATCGCGGTGGCAAATTCAGTGACGGTCTGAGCTTCAAACAAAACCCGCAGTGGCAGTTCAACTTGAAAGGCATCGCGCACACGGGCAATGACCTGAGTGGCAAGCAGCGAATGGCCACCGAGTTCAAAGAAATTATCAAACGGCATCACCCGGCCACAGCCAAGGACCTCGGACCAGATTTTGACCAGAAGTTCTTCGGTTGGCGTCATCGCCATGGAGTGGGTGCCGCTGACGCCGACCCGTTCCCGCTCGGGTGGCGGCAATGCCCGGTGATCAATTTTTCCATTTGGTGTGACCGGAAATTCTCTGAGCACCACCACGGCTGACGGCACCATATATTTCGGCAGCCGTTCCCGCAAAAATCGAAGCAGCGCCTGTGAACCACTGCCAGTTCCTTCGGATGAAAGCGCCCCCGTTCCCATCTGCCAGCGGGAATTGGGCACGACATAAGCAACCAGATGCTTTTCGCCAGAGCGGGCTTCGCGGGCAACCACCAGCGCATCGGCCACAGCATCATGGCCAACCAGAGCCATTTCAATTTCACGAATTTCAATCCGATGACCGCGAATTTTTACCTGATGATCCACCCGGCCAAGGAATTCAATGTTGCCGTCAGGTAAAAATCGGGCAATGTCGCCGGTTCGGTAAATTCGGGCGCCGGGTTCGGTGCTAAACGGATTTGGAATGAATTTCTCAACCGTCAGCCCACCGTGATGCAGATACCCACGCGCCAGACCATCACCGCCGATGTAGAGTTCACCAGCCACGCCAACCGGCACCGGCTGCAAATTGGTATCGAGTAAATAGATAACCGTATTTTGTACCGGACGGCCAATGGGTACGTTTTTGTGTTCGCGGGCCTGAAGCGGATCAAAGGTATGCAGCGTGGCACAAATGCTGGCTTCGGTCGGACCATAGCCGTTGATGATGCGCAGGTCAGGCAGTTGACGATTGATTGAGGCCAGCAGACTTTCGGGAATCGGTTCCACCCCCACCAGCAATCGGCGCAATTGAACGTCTGCCGCTCCGTTTTGAAGCCGGGCTTCGAATTCGCGCAGCATAAACGGCGGGATGTAGGCGCTTCGGATGCCGTGCGCCGCCAGCCAGCCCAAAAAAGCAGGGCTGTTTAAGCGGACTTCCTCGGTTGGAATGTGGAGTGTGGCACCAAACAGGAGCGCGGAAAAAATTTCATAGACTGAGACATCAAAACTAAGGCTGGTCCACCAGCTACAGCCGTCTTCGGGTGACAGCGGCTGCCGACGGTCAATGTCGGTGAGCAGATTGACGACGCCCCGGTGGTTGCAACTGACGCCTTTGGGTTTCCCAGTTGAACCGGAGGTGTAAATCACATAGGCCAGATTGCTTGAAACACCCGTCGCAGGCAAATTCTGGTCATCTTCAAACTTCAGCGCTTTCCACTCAACATCAAGCAACAGGGTATGGCCATCATATTCGGGAAGTTGTGCCAGCAGCGAGGATTCGGTCACCAGCACCGGCGTCCGGCAGTCGGTGAGCATAAATCCAAGCCGTTCTTTGGGATAGCCAGGATCCAGCGGAACATAGCCGCCGCCGGCTTTCAAAATTCCAAGCAGGACGGCCACCAGTTTGGCTGACCGGTTCAGGCACACGCCAACCGGCATATCCGTTTGAACCCCCATTGCCTGTAACCGGCGGGCAATCTGATTTGCCTGCCGGTTCAGTTCGCCATAGGTAAGCTGTTCGTCATCACTTTCCACCGCCAATCCATCTGGATAAAGGCGCGCCTGGTGTTCAAACAAAGCATGGAGGCAGGCTTCATCTGGATAGGCAACCTGCGTCTGGTTCCACTGGGTCAGCCAGACCTGTTCCGGATCCGATAGCAGGTTGAGGTGTGACACCTGAATGTGTGGCCGGTCCATCAGGTCAGTCAGTAAGGTTTCAAAATGCCCTTTGAGCCGGGCAATCGTGCTTTCTTCAAAGAGGCTGGTGTTGTACTGGAACGCTCCGGTTAAACAACCGGCAACTTCAGCCATGACAAACGTCAGGTCAAATTGTTCGACGTGTTGTTCAAGCGCGATGGACTCAAACGGAAGCCCACCAACATCCAGCCGGACTCCGCCTTTTCCAACCGCCAGTGCCGCCAGCCCTTCATCGTCGAGTTCCGGCGCCTGTTGCCAGGCAAACATGACCTGAAACAGCGGTGACCGGCCTGGGTCACGTTCGGGTTGAAGCCGCTGCACCAGCCAGGAGAAAGGAAGGTCCTGATGTTCGAGGGCACCGATGACGGTTTGTCGTGTGGTTGCCAGAAAATCGGCAAAGGTCGGATTCCCGTCAAATTTCGCCCGAAGGACCACTGGATTGACCAGATATCCAACCTGATGCGAAAACAACACCCGGTCTTTTCCAAGCAGCGTCGGCGAACCAACCAGAATATCATCCTGTCCCGTGTACCGGTGGAGCAGGACCTGAAACGCCGCCAGCAACGTCATATAGGGGGTGACGCTGTGGTGTCTGGCAAATTCTTTGAAGCGGGTTGAAAGTGACTGGTCGAGAGTGAAGGACAGTGAACGCCCTTGATAGGTTTGAACGGCGGGGCGCGGCTTATCAACTGGCAAATCCAGGACGGTTTTGGCATCGCCCAGTTGGGCCTGCCAGTAGCACCAGTGTTGTTCCCCTTCGGCACCGGCCACCATATTGGCTTCCCACTGAACATAATCTGAATAACTCGCTGCGTTGGCGGGCAGAAACACTGGACGCGAAGCAAGTTCCGCTGGATAGACTTTGCGCAAATCTTCAATCAAAACCGCCAGCGACCAGAAATCAGAAATAATATGGTGCAGCATCAAGAGCAGAATCTGGTCATCCGTAGCTCGCTGATAGAGCCTCACCCGCATCAAGGGGCCAGATTCGAGGCAAAACGGCTGGTTTGATTCGGCGATGATGTGTTCATTAAGCTGGGATGCCGTCCAGGCCATCGCTTCAATGACGAGAAAATCAACTTCGGTCCGATCTTGAATCACGCGCGTGGGCACGCCGTTGCGTTCGTGAAAGACTGTTCGCAGGGCCGCATGGTGATCAACCAGCCGCTGAAAGGCGTTGCGCAGGGCTGTGATATTGACTTCGGCTCGAATCCGAACCGCGTGAGGCAGGTTATAGGCGGTGCTTTCCGGGGCGAGTTTGTACAAAAACCAGAGCGATTTCTGACCGAAAGAGAGCGGATACTGGTTGGGAGATTCGTCAATGGCCATCAACACGGTAGAAGATGCCAGCTCTTTGGTTTCAATCTGATTGACCAGCCAGGACGCCATATCAATCAGGCTGGCTTCACCAAACAGCAGGTTCAGCGGGAATGAAACAGCAAAGGCTGATTCCAGCCGGTGCTTTAACTCCACGGCAGCCAGTGAATCAAGTCCATATGAACCCAACGGTTCGTCCAGGGCGAGGAGGGTTTCCGAAACCCGCATCGCCTGGGCGGCCTGTAACTGCAGCAACCGTGCCAGAAAGGGGAGTCGTTCAGCAACCGGTTGTGAAAAGTAGGCTGCACGTGGGTCGTCATCCAACCCCGAACTGAACGCCGTTTCCCCCAGCGTATCAGCCACCACCACGCTTAAATCACCCGATATATACAGGCTGCGACACCGATGACGCTGTACTTTTCCGCTTGAGGTTTTGGGAATGCTCCCTGGCGACAGAACAACCACGGCATAGACCTGGAGTTCGTGACGTTCAACCACAGCACTGCGAATGGTTGCAATGAGTTCGGCGGCGGCTGGCGATACGGCACCAGATGTGGTTTTAGAATCCGTGTTGACCAGCTTTTTGAGGATGCGGGGCTCGGCTTCGGCCACCACCACCAGCCGTTCTTCATCCTTGATCTCGATTGAAAAGGCCCCGCTGCATCCGGTTCGGAGCGCCGGATGGCTCGCTTCGACGGTGGCTTCGATGTCTTGCGGATAGTGGTTGCGTCCGCGAATGATAATCAGGTCTTTCAAGCGGCCTGTGACATAGAGTTCTCCATTTTTAAGAAACCCAAGGTCGCCAGTTCGCAAAAATGGACCGGCGCCGGTATCGGCCAGCCGGGCCTGGAAGCTTTTTTGGGTTTCTTCAGGGCGTTCCCAATATCCATGAGCAACACTCGGGCCGGAAATCCAGATTTCTCCGACGGTGTCATCAGCCGCAATCATTTCAGTGACCGGATTGGCAATGACAATGTGTTGACCCGCTGCCGCCATGCCGCACCCGACAAGCGTGGTTGCGGTCTGGTCATCGGCTGATGCTTCGACGATAGAATCGAGTCCAATCGCTGTCACATCAAGGCGGCACAGGGTTGGAATCTCAGAAACGACTCCTGCGGCAGCAAAGAGGGTGGCTTCGGCCAGTCCGTAACATGGGAAAAAGGTTTGCGGCTTAAATCCGCTCAGAGCAAAGGCGCGGGCAAACCGCTCCATGGTGTCGGACCGGACCGGCTCGGCGCCGTTAAACGCCACTCGCCAGGAACTCAGATCAAGCCGGGCGCGATCTTCGGGGGAGGTTCGCCGCAGACACAGTTCATAAGCGAAGTTTGGGCCGCCACTGACCGTTGCCTGATGCTGGTCAATCAATTCCAGCCAGGAAAGCGGACGCTGGATAAACGCCGAGGGTGACATTAAGACACAACTGGCGCCCATAAACAGCGGATGCAGGACATTTCCAATCAAGCCCATGTCGTGATAGAGCGGCAGCCAGCCGGCAACTACGGTTTCTGGCGTTGTTTCAAACGCCACCTGCATGGCGCGTTCGTTGTGCATCAGGTTTCCGTGTGAAACCATGACGCCTTTGGGGGTTGCGGTGGAGCCTGAGGTGTATTGGAGAAACGCCAGTGAATCAGTCGTGAGTTGGGGGCGGTGCCAGGCAGTGGTGGAACTGCAGGCTGAACCATCAGTGGCTATCCAGCGCGGGCCGGCAAATTCGGGGGCTTCAGCTTGAACGCGGGCGGCGAGCGGCAAAACCGCCTGGGTTGTCAAAACCACGGCGGGGGCGGCGCTGGCCGCAATTGACCGGAGGCGGGGAAGCGAGCGTTCGAGTTTGGAAGGGTGCGGCGGATAGGCCGGAACGGCAATGACGCCACTGTAGAGACAGCCAAAAAACGCCGCAATAAATTCCAGACCCTGGGGATAGAGCAGCAACGCGCGGTCTCCAATCCGGGTACAGGTTTGCAGTTCAGCGGCGATGGCCCTGGCTCTGGCATCCAGTTCGGCATAGGTCAGCGTGGTGGTTCCTTCGTTTCCATCTGAAACATAGGTAAACACGTGTTTGTTTGGCTGGGAAACCGCCTGTGTTTGTAAAAGATCAACCAGCGTCTGATTGGCTGTACATACGGTTAAATCATCAAAGCGCAGAGTCATTGTGTGGCAGAGCCTCCGTCTGAAGCAACGCCTGTTTGTGCCGAAATTTGAAGGTGGCCGGCTGGCAGAAGATACACCTCCCCCAGCAACCGGATGAGTTCAGGCACAGGCCAGTCATCCGGAAGTACCGGGAGCATGGCAGAAAAATCCGCCCCATTCACCTTACGCCGTGTGGTGACACACACGTCCAGAACGTTCGACACGTCAGGCAGGCGAAATCAGTCGGTCTGATTCATACAAACCGACGGATCAGGTGGTGTTGGGTGTGGAGTTTCTTCACGCACACATCGACATTTCTTGCATTTTTTTGCGGAGACTGAGCGGACGCATATCGGTCCAAACTTCGGAAATGTAATCCAGGCACTCCTGTTTGGTACCAACTTTGTGAGCATCAAACCAGCCAGCCGGATTGTCGCGATGGGCCGGCCAGATCGAGTATTGTTCTTCGTGATTGAAAACGACTTTATAGAGGGTGGGATCTTCTTTTTCGAACGCAGTCATAGCAGGCTCCTAATAGCGATGCCTTTACCTCGATTGGAAAAAAGGTAAGGGGCGATAGTAATTGTTTTTTTGATCTGATGTATGTTCTGGCAGAGTCATCTTTATTTCAATATTTTGCTGTAAATGCGGGGATCTGAAATCTTGATTCACACAATGCGGACCTTACTGCAGTTTGATAAATTGAACAACCCGCGAAAATATGTAGGGTCACGCAGGTATTTTGAAATTTCAGATTAACAAGCACCTTATTGCCTTGAGCGAAACAGGCCAAAAAGACAAATGACAACCGAGTTGCCGCATCCTGGAATTCAAGTTTATAATGGCCCAAAGCCCTGCAGGGCCGGGCTTATCTGATTGCCGAAGAAGGAACGGGAGGTTATTGAACTCCCTGGTTATTTCCTGGGAGACAAAACTGAATGAAAATCTCTGGCCTGGTAAGCTTTGGGTTTTTCCAGATTTGAGGATGACTTTTCCCGTTGTTTTTTATTTTTCACAGTTTGGAGCGTTCGATGAGTCGCCCCACTTGACCTGTACCCTGGATGACCAGTTCTTGAATCAACACCGGTCTGGCCAAACTGGCAATCGCAACGACTGAAGCCATTCCTATTGGCAACACAGCCACAAGGATCAGGCCTGGCCCGCCAAGGGGAAACGTATCTTCAATTCTTCTGCTTACAAAGGATGCGATTGATAACACAAATGTGATACACACCAGGCTTTTTCACCTGATCAGCAAGGATCAACAAATTGAGAGCTTTGCACGATTTGGGATAATCCTTCATTACCCGGATTTTGTGGGGTAAGCTCAAAAATGAATCCAAAAGCCCTAAAAATAGCTTGTTTTGAGCTGTTTTATCTGTCATCCACAAAATGTGGGTTAGCTAAGTCCTTTGTTTTCAATATAGGGCTTGCCACCCCACAAAATCCGGGGGATTAGAAAAAATAAAACTGAATTCAATACTAAATCGAATGGCAATAGATTGGAACACATCAAGCGCAGGGCTCTTCGCTGCCTCAGTTTGAATTTTCAAACAACCTCTCAAAGACCGAATATTATTCACTGCACTGTGATGTGGTGCAAAATACCAGCCGAATCTGATCCATAAATTTGATGTGAATGAGTCAATGCAACTTGCGTCCGTGAGGTGATTTTGAGAAGGATCAAATCGCATTGGGCCTTGTGGCAGAATATCTCTTGGAGCCAGGTTGAACAATTAAAGGAGGAGTTGTGATTGAGCGAAATATTGGTGAACTGACAGACTTATTGATCGAGTGGAGCAAGGGAAATCAAACGGTCCAGCCGCAAGTTATGGAGCTGGTTTACCAGGAGCTGCGCAAGCTGGCAACCAGCTATCTTCGTCGTGAACGCTCTGACCATACCTTGCAACCAACCGCTCTGGTCAATGAAGCCTATCTGGTGTTGATTGATCAGAAACGGGTCCAGTGGCAAAATCGGACTCATTTTTTTGGAATTGCCGCCCAGATTATGCGGCGCATCCTGGTTGATTATGCCCGAGGTCAAAAGGCAGCGAAACGAGGAGGCGATAACCTGACCGTTGCCCTTGATGAAGCCTTTGGCGTCGCACAACCCGACCAGGAAGTTGACTTGCTTGCCCTTGATACGGCACTCCAACGGCTTGAGGCATTTGATCCACTGCAGGCCAGAATTGTTGAACTCCGGTATTTTACTGGGCTCAAAACTGATGAAACGGCTGAAGTGCTTGGGATTTCGGTTGCCACGGTTGGAAGAGAATGGGCGATGGCCAAAGCGTGGCTGTTTCGTGAACTCGGGTCTTAATGTTCTTGTTCAGGTGGTCCATTTTTTTGGCCGCAGGTAGAGAATTCCTTCAAAGATATAGTTTTTTCTCACCATTCGCGTAATAGAAATCTAGTTTATCGAATTCTTTTTCCAGCTAAAGG
>CAZXCE010000108.1:0-17061 GCA_964639175.1 uncultured Clostridia bacterium | reverse complement strand
CCCGGAACCCGGAACCCGGAACCCGGAACCCGGAACCCGGAACCCGGAACCCGACTTTTCTTCATTCTTCATTCTTCATTCTCAATTCTTCATTCATCCTGGTGTCTTCGCCTCAAAAAGCTTGTGAAAACCCCTGGGAGTGTTTATTTTGCGATTGGTGGTGTAACTCTTCGGAAGAGGCCAGTCTCCAAAACTGGAGGAGGCCGTTCGACTCGGCCCACTGCCAGTGGCGTAGCTCAAAAGGTAGAGCACCAGCTCATCAAGCTGGTGATGCGGGTTCGATTCCCGCCGCCACCCTGTAAGCAAAATAATCAGTTGCGGTGGTGTAGCTCTACGGAAGAGGCCGGTCTCATAAACCGGGAGAGGCCGTTCGACTCGGTCCGCCACCAGTGGCGTAGTTCAACAGGTAGAATGCCAGCTCACCAGGCTGGCGATGCGGGTTCGATTCCCGCCGCCACACTCCTTTCAAGGCAACAAAATTTCTTAAAAATTTCATGTAATGGATCCAGAGATGATGTCACTGAGTGGCGAGCAGAGAAAAGACAGGGGTTAACCCGGTTGAAGCTCTTACTCTCAGCAAGGCGATGAAAAAAAACCTCAGTTCATTTTCACGCCATATTTCACATCAATCTAATCATTATTAAGGAGTTTTTCTTGTCATGTTTTCGAACGATACCAACAACCAGTCCCGCAACACCGTCAAAAAACTGCACCTGAAAAAAGAAACCATCAAAGTGCTTCAAAGCTCTGAATTGAAGCAGGTTGCAGGTGGAAAAGGTACAAATACTGCCATTCAGGGGTGTTGTATTCCGCACGAAACGGAGACTTGTCCTAGCTATTGTGGTCAATGCGATACAGTTATTGCCTGCACTGAAAATTGCCTCCCTTGGACCTTCTAAAACCAGACCCAGAGAAAAGTAAATATTGATGACAACAAGGTGGGTGGAGGCCCGTCATAAGCGTTCCTACCCTGAATTGTGAACTGACAGGGTCGCCACCCGCCGATTTGGTCACTTTCTTATTTTCATTCTTCATTTGGGTGACTTCAAATCAAAAAGCTTGTGAAAACTCTTCGGAGTGTTAATTCTGCGGCTGGTCGTTTAACTGTTCCGAAAAAAGGCAGTCTCTAAAACGAGAGAAGTTCGCTCAACTCAATTTGCCCTCAGCTTCAATCTCAAGGTAAGAGAATTTATTAAAAATTTCATGTAATGGATCCAGAGATGATGTCACTGAGTGGCGAACAGAAAAAAGACAGGGTTTAACCCGGTTGAAGCTTTTGTTCTCAGACAGGCGATGAAAACCAATCTCAGTTCATTTTCACGCCATATTTCACATCAATCTAATCATTATTAAGGAGTTTTTCTTGTCATGTTTTCGAACGATACCAACAACCAGTCCCGCAACACCGTCAAAAAACTGCACCTGAAAAAAGAAACCATCAAAGTGCTTCAAAGCTCTGAATTGAAGCAGGTTGCAGGCGGAGCGACAAAAGATTGCGCCACAACTGATACAACTTCTCAACAATGCCCTACATTTGAATCCTGTACAGGAATTTGCTGTGCTTATAGCGAATTCATTTGCTAGTAATCAAAGGGGATAAGATAAATTTGAGGGCAAGTCGGAAGGGTTTGGCAGAGTTGTCGCAGAACCCTTCCTGATAGAACCCTTTGAAAAGTCTATTTTCTACCAGGTTTTTCCAAACTGGTTCGCGGTAATTTTCATTATCGCCAGCTTCAGGAAACCACCAATTTATTACAATCTTGATTATCTTTTACTTATGGAAACTTTAACTCAAACCTGGCAGCCAATCCTCGACGGAGAACTCAATGCCCAGGCCCAGGACGCGACCCAATCCATTGTAGCCGACCTGACGGCTCCGCAGATTGCCCCGTCTCAGGAAAATCGCAAAGCGGGCATTGCCCTCTTTCTGGCATATTTGACGAAATCATTTCCGAGTCAGACCAATCAATCCTTGGTGTTGGACTGGCTGGACCAATCAATTGATATTTTAGCGACTCAAACACTTACCGAACAACTGTATGGTGGTTTTACCGAAGTTGCCTGGGTTGCGGAACATATTCAGAATCTTGGGATTGGCGTTGAGAGTGACGCCGACCTCAATGAAGAAATTGACCAGGTATTGTTTGAATACCTCAGCCAACCCGACTGGTACAAAACCTATGATTTGATTGGTGGGTTGGTGGGCCTGGGCGTCTATGTTCTTGAGCGGGGATCACGCCCGGTGGCTCTGGAATGCCTCGATTTGATCCTGGATCATTTGGAAGGATTGGCCGAGGTTTCACCACAGGGAATTACCTGGTTTACAACGCCCTCGATGCTTTCTGCTAACCAGCAGAAACTCTACCCACAAGGCTATTACAATTTGGGCGTTGCCCATGGTGTTCCGGGTGTGATCGGATTGCTTGGCCAAATCTGTCAATCCGGACATGAGGTCAAAAGAGCAAAGCGATTACTCGATGGCGCCGTGGAGTGGATGCTGGCTCAGAAACTGGCTGATCAGTCAAAATCCATTTTTCCAGGGTGGATGATACCGGGTGAACCACCAACTCCGACCCGAGTTGCCTGGTGTTATGGCGATTTAGGAATTGCAGCCGCCTTGCTTCTGGCAGCTCGAAGTGTTGGTGAATCTGCCTGGGAGCACCAGGCCATTGAAATTGTGTTACAGACTGCCAATCGGACCTATGATCAATCAGGTGTTATAGATGCCGGTCTCTGCCATGGTGCGGCTGGACTGGTGCATTTGTTGAATCGAATGTACCAGGCCACGGGAAATACCCGGCTAAAACAGGCTGCTTGCCAGTGGGTTGAATATACTTTACGGCTACGGCAGCCTGGAGAAGGAATTGGCGGGTACTTTGCCTATTTACCAACTGAAAATGGCGGATTCGGAACGATCCCCGATCCAACCTTTCTGACTGGAGCCAGTGGAATTGGCCTGGCGTTGCTGGCAGCTACAACGCCGGTTACACCTGACTGGGATCGCCTCTTGCTGGCGTCTGTCCCGCCACGGGGGTCTATCTCCCCTCTGGGGTACAACAGTGCAAACTGTTGAAGTAAAAGAGATTCCATCGTTAGTCAGCAAGAATGAAAGCGGCGTCAATCTGCCGCACTCCACGATATTGACCTGAAAGTAAAAACAAATGATTGCGCGGCCTGAAATTTCAAGCCTTTTAAGGTGTCAGATTGAAATTGATTCAGAGGGACGTTCCTTCACTGGTTTGATTTGGAATATCAGCCAGGCAGGGATGGTGCTCGCCATCCCCGTTGAGGACGAACTTCAGATTACTCCCCTCCAAAATCTGACGGTGACCTATCATTGTTCCCTCACCGCCAATCAAATTTGTCTGAGTGCCGTTGTTCGATGGATTTATTCACCAGACATTCCCCACTATCATCTGGCCGGAATTCAATTTCTCAATCACGAATCACAGGAACCAAACCTTGAGCCGCTTTTGGTGTGCTATCCGCCGAAAGTTCTGGTTGTCAGTGAGAACCTCGATACCGTGGCCTGGGTTCGAAATCTCCTCAAAGATCAGTATTTCCTGATACCAATTCAAACACTTCCTGAGGCAGAAGAAATCCTCCACACCAGCGAAGTGACACTGGTCATTGTTGATCAGGCCAGCCTGGAACATTCCGAATCCGGCATTGCCCATTGGAATGGCGCCAATTCACTGGTCAATCGAGAGGTCAAGCTTCTGCTTGTGGATGACGCTACGTCGGGAGACAAAGCCGAAGCCACACTTGGAAAGATTTTTTATTCGCTCAGGAAATCGTGTGAACCACATCACGTTGTGACCATTTTGGAAAGTGCCGTCAAACACTACTGGAAAACGGTGCTGTCTGATTTTCAGCTTGAACTCACCCTCGTCCAGCAAGCGGTCAAGATGCAGAAAATTGCCCCACGTGTTCAACGATTGATGATGCAACGCACTGCTGGAGATTTATGTCAAGTTGCGACTCAGGTCATTGAAGAACTCCTTGAGGCTGACCGGGCGGCGTGCTGGATGTATCAGGCTGCGGAGCGAAAGCTATCGGCTACAGGTCAGGCAGAAGGCGACGCCCAAAATTGGGATTCCAGTGTCGGGTTGATTGGGTATGTTGCTGGAATTGGTACCGCTGTCCACCTGACAAAAGGGGTTGGGAGTGATGCCCGTTACTACCCAAAACTGGATGATCCACAGGGCAAAGGAACGGAATCGTTTTTAGCCGAACCGGTGAGGGGTGCTCAAGGGGAAGTTCTGGCCGTACTGGTGGCGATTCGAGATGAAACACGACCAGCTTTTACGGGTGACCACGTTCAGAGCCTGAATCTCCTGGCAGGCCAGTTGGCGCCGATGTGTACCCAACTCATGCTCCAGGATCGCTTTGAGGCTTTTTCAGCTCGCCGGCGGTCAAATGCCACCTCATCTTCTGAAGAGATCTTTCGCAAGCAGGCACTTGAAGCCCATGCGGCAGGGATGAAGGAAACCGGCAGTCTCCTGCGATTGTCACCCGCCTGGGTAGGCTGGGTGTACTGGTTGCTGGTGACGGTATTTCTGACCGGGGTGGGATATATTTCGGTTGGTCGAATCAATGAGTATGCAACGGGCCCCGCGATTGTTCGGGTCAACAACCGGACTGATCTGACCGCACTTTCAGCCGGCATAGTGAAATCCATTCAGGTTCAACCTGGCCAGAAAGTGGAAGCCCATCAGGTTTTAGTGCGGTTCTATGACGACCAGGAGGCAGCAGCCCTTGAGCAAGTTCAAAAAACATACCAGGTCCAGTTGGCCAAAAGTCTGAGCGAACCAAATAATCCAGCACTTCAGCAGGAATTAACCGCACTCCGGGCTCAAAAGGAATCAATTGAAAGTCAGTTGGAAGAGCGGCTGGTCAAAGCCCCACGGTCGGGTGTGATTCGGGATATTCGGGTCCGCCCAAACCAGCATCTGTCACCCGGCGAGTCCCTTCTGACCCTTTCGGATGAAAAACCGGGCCTCTCGGTGGTTGCCATTTTACCTGGCCATTTCCGCCCACTGCTCAAAACTGGCACGAGCCTTCGGCTTGAACCGAACGGCTACAAATACGCCTATCAGTACCTCACCATTGAATCCATCAGCGATGAAGTCATCGGCCCCAATGAAATGAAGCGCTATCTCGGCCAGGAAATTGCCGACACACTGGAGATGAAGGGACCGGTCATTCTGGTTCGCGGTCAGATTCCCTCAGCGACCTTTACCACCGATGGGAAAATCTATGACTACTATGACGGCATGCAAGGTGTGGTGGAAGTCCCGGTTCGGACGGAACGAATCATCTTTACCTTAGCCCCGTGGCTCAAAAATCTCTTTGACAACTCACATGAATAAATCTCAGTCCGTTGATTCACTCAAAGCACAATACCCGGCACTCTTGAGACTTGGCCGAGCATTTCAATCACAGCATATTCCCTTTATCCAGCAATTGACGGGAATCGAATGTGGAGCGGCCTGTCTGGCCATGGTACTGGGCTATTATGGCAAACAGATATCAGTTGATGAGATTCGCGAAGCCACCGGGGTTGACCGGGATGGGCTCAACGCTCAGGCAATTCTTGAGGCTGGAGGCTGGTACGGGTTGCGTGGTCGAGGTGTCAAAGTTGAGATGGAAGATCTTGACTACATAAAACCGGCCTCGATCCTGCATTGGGAATTCAGTCACTTTGTTGTCTTTGAAAAAGTGCACCACCGTGGAGTTGATATTGTTGATCCGGCTTCGGGGAGACGACGGATACCACTCGAACAATTTAACAAATCCTTTACGGGTGTGGTGCTTGAGTTTGAACCAGGTGATGACTTCAAGGCCTCGCAACAGGAATCAAATGTTTTTTGGGGATATGTCCGCCGGATTTTGGGACATTCCGGGCTGATTTCGAAATTGCTGGTTACGTCACTCTTGATCCAGTTCTTTGCCCTGGCGGTGCCGTTTATTACTGGAATTCTGGTTGACCGGGTCATCCCACGGGGTGATGGGTATCTCCTCGAAGTACTCGGAATCGGATTAGGCGGTGTAATTCTCTTTTCGTTTTTATCGTCCTTGATTCGGGCTCATTTGCTGTTGAACCTGCGAACGGTCCTCGATACCCAAATGACAGTCGGATTTCTTGATCATCTGGTTCGATTGCCCTTTGCCTACTTTCAAATCCGATCAGCCGGGGATTTGATGATGCGGCTCAACAGTAATGCCACGATTCGCGAAATCCTGACGTCAGGAGCACTTTCAGGCGCCCTGGATGGCGCCCTGGTCAGCCTGTACCTGATTATTCTGCTCGCCGCCGATCAAACCCTGGGGGCGCTGGTTCTGGTTCTGGGGCTGGTGCAGGTCGGGGTCTTTTGGTTTTCCCGTCACCGCACCCAGGAACTGATGACCCAACATTTGCAGATGCAGGCTCGAACTCAAGGGTACGTGGTTCAAATTTTGGCGGGAATTGAAACGCTGAAATCAAGCGGTGTCGAGAACCGGGCGATTGAACGCTGGTCAAATTTATTTGTTGATGAAATGAACGTGTCGCTTGAACGCGGACGATTTAGCGCCACCGTTGACTCATTGATGAACACGCTCCGGACAGCGTCTCCGATGATTATTCTGTGGGTCGGCGGCAGGCAGGTTTTGAATGGGCACATGACCTTGGGAACGATGTTGTCACTCAATGCTCTGGCGGTTGGATTTTTGGTGCCCCTCTCAACTTTGATTTCCACCTGTCTACAACTCCAGGTTTTAGGAAGTTATATCGAACGCATCGAAGATGTTCTGAAAACCCCTCGTGAACAGGATTTTAGTCAGGTTGTGCGAGCGCCGGCTTTACGCGGGCGCATCACGCTGGAAAATGTTTCATTTCGCTATGGGTCACTCTCGCCGCTGGTGGTTGATGGCGTGTCACTCAACATTCAAGCCGGACAGAAAGTAGCCCTGGTTGGACGTTCAGGGGCCGGGAAATCAACCCTTGCCAAATTGATGCTCGGACTCTACCAGCCCTCGTCAGGCCATATCCTGTTTGATGGAGCTGACCTTTCCGGATTGGATCTGCATTCGGTTCGCAATCAATTGGGAATCATCACCCAGCGCCCCTATGTCTTTGGAGATTCAATCCGATCCAATATTAGTATTGCTAACCCAACCCTGCCCCTACCAGCCATTATGGAAGCTGCCAAACTGGCCTGTATCCACAATGATGTTCTGGCGATGCCAATGGGATACGAAACCTTGCTCATGGATGGCGGAACTTCGCTTTCCGGCGGACAGCGCCAACGCATTGCCATCGCGCGGGCCCTGGTCAATCGTCCGGCGGTTCTTTTTTTCGATGAAGCCACCAGCGAACTTGACACTATTACCGAAAGCCAGGTTCACCGGAATCTGGCTGCGCTCAGGTGTACTCGAATCGTGATTGCTCACCGGCTCAGTACCATTATGGATTCCGATCTGATTATTGTGATGGACCAGGGCCGAATTGTGGAACACGGGACACACGAACAGCTCCTTGCCCAGGAAGGAATTTATGGTCAATTGATTGCCGCCCAGATGGAGCCCGAAGCCGCATAAGCACTGATAGTTCAACCAAATAAACTTAGGGAACTACTGACTACTGACTACTGACTACTGACTACTGACTACTGACTGATATTATGACAACGCCCACACCAAAAATTTCCTATGCCCATTCCGGGTTCTTTGCAATGAGAACCCCACTGTTGCCATTTGATGAATTCCTCTCCTGGAGCCAGAAAGTAACGGCCTCTGCATCAACTGAGGACTTGAGTCAACTGGAGCAGGCATTGTTGACTGACCGCCTGTCCCTCAGGGAGCAAATTCAGTCAGTCTATTCACGACCGGAAATTCGCGACGCGTTATTTGTAGCCTCACCAAATATGGATCAGGCGTATGAACGCTGGCTCCAGGCGCCGGATAGTGAAAAAGGACAGGGCATCGAACGCGCCCTGGTCCGCTATTTTTCGCGCATGACCTGCCGTCCCACGCCATTTGGATTGTTTGCCGGATGTTCGGTAGGCACCATCGGGGAGGAAACCCGTCTGCACCTGGACCCTCAGGCCACCTATCACCGACACACCCGGCTGGATATGGACTATTTGTATACCCTGGTTGGGGAACTTGAACGTGATCCAGAACTGGCTGATCGCCTTCGATATTATCCGAATTCAAGCCTCTACTCGCTGGCAGGCCGAATCCGATATGCCGAAACCCGGTTGGAAAACAGGATGCGCTCTTACTTTCTGGTTGCGGTTGAAACTTCAGACTATCTGGAAGCGGTTCTCACCAAAGCCAAAGAAGGCGCCACGATTGACGTTCTGGCTCAAACCATTGTTGACCTGGATTCGGAGATTCTGATTGAAGAAGCCCAGGACTATATCCGCCAACTCATTCAAAATCAGTTGCTTGTCTCGCAACTAAGCCCCACCATCACTGGACCCGAGTTAATACATGGTTTGATGGATCAGGTTCGTCAGCACCCGGTTACCCACCACGTTGCCGAATGTCTGGAACGAGTCCAGGCTCATTTGAGCCAAATAGATGCTGATGGATTGGGCGTCGAATCAAATCGCTATCAAACAATTGCCCGTGAACTGGAAGCCCTGCCGGCCAAAGTTGATCTGCCGAGATTGTTTCAAGTTGATATGGTGAAACCATCCACCAGCTTGAGGTTGGGGCAAAATGTGTTGGATGAAGTCATCAGCGCAATTGATCTTTTGCACCGCATGGCAGAACCACCCGCACAGGATCCACTGGCTCAATTTCGGACGGCATTTACCGCGCGGTATGAAGAAGGAACGGCGGTGCCATTGCTGGAAGTGCTGGATGAAGAGCTGGGAATCGGATTTCAGACCTCACAAAACCCAAAGACCGAGGCCGCACCGCTTCTGAATACGCTGAACTTTGCTCCGGTTGCCGACAGCGAAACAATTCAGTGGCGGAAACGGCATGGATTCCTGCTGAAAATGGTGGAGGCAGCCCTGGCGCAAGGAAAACATGAGATTGCGCTCAAACCCAGCGACATTGAACACTTCAAGGCGCGAACTTCTTCTCCTCTTCCAGATGCGCTGGCGGTGATGATGACGTTGATCGCTACTTCAACCGAAGCCGTTGAGCAAGGCGATTTCCAACTGGTGTTGAATGGTGCCTATGGCCCATCCGGGGCCAGAATGCTGGGCCGGTTTTGTCATGCTGATCCGGTGTTGCATCAATTTGTGGAAAATCATCTTCGGGCCGAAGAATCAGTCCGTCCAAATGTCGTACTGGCCGAGGTCGTGCACCTTCCTGAAGGCCGATTGGGCAATATCCTGTCCCGTCCTGTTTTGCGCCAGTATGAAATTCCGTACCTTGGACAATCAGGTGTCCCCTCAGAATCTCAGATTCCGGTCACCGACTTGCTGGTGACCGTGACTGGCGGACGGGTTGTGTTACGATCCAAAAAGCTTGGCTGCGAAGTCATCCCCAGGTTGACCAGTGCTCATAATTATTCACAGGGATTAGGGGTCTATCGGTTTCTCTGTGCGCTTCAAACCCAGGGCACCACGCCTTTCCTGGGATGGAACTGGGGAATACTGGAACAAGCATCATTCCTGCCACGGGTTACTTTCGGGCGACTGGTCCTTTCCAAGGCGAAATGGATTGTCACCCAGGCGGAGTTGAAGGAATTGATACCGCTCAAAGGCAGCCAGCTCTTTCTGGCTGTGCAACAATGGCGAGTCAAACGCCAGATTCCACGCATGATTTTGCTTGAAGACGGAGATAATCAGCTCCCAATTGATCTGGAAAATATTCTCAGTATCGAGACTTTTATCCATCTGGTGAAAAAACGGTCTGCGGCACGGTTGATTGAAATGATGGCAGGTCCGGAAAATCAGCCGGTCAGCGGCCCCGAAGGCGCCTTCATCAATGAAATGGTCATTCCATTTGTGCGTCACCAGGAGGCAGAACTCCCTAAAAGACCAGCACCGAAAACACGTCCGATGGATCTTCAATATCGTTTCCCACCTGGATCGGAATGGCTCTATCTCAAACTCTATACTGGAGCGGCCACGGCTGATCGCATTTTGAATGAGGTACTTCGGGACGTAATTTGCCAGTTGACTCAGTCGGGTGCCGTTGATCGTTGGTTTTTTATTCGATACGGCGACCCGGACTGGCATGTACGCCTCCGATTCCATGGCCGTCCAGACCGGCTCTTGACCGAGGTATTACCGGTACTCCAGCAGGCACTGAATCCGCTGGTGGAAACTGGTCATATCTGGCGTATTCAGTTGGATACGTATGTTCGGGAAGTTGACCGGTATGGTGGTCCGACGGGAATTGTTTTGGCTGAACAAATTTTTGGAATCGAAAGCGAAGCCGTGCTGAAACTGCTCGAACTTCTTTCCGGAGATGATGGACCTGATGTTCGCGGGAAACTTGCGCTTTGTGGCATTGACCAGCTTTTGACGGCTTTCGGATTGGATATCCACCAGAAAGAGTGGGTGATGAAGCAAAGCCGACATGCCTTTGGCGAAGAGTTTCAAGCCGATACGACCGGGCTGAAACATCAACTCGGCGCTAACTATCAAAAGGAAAAAAGGAATCTGGAAAGTTTGCTCACTTCTCCAAACCTGGAAGGTCCGCTGGGTGACGGAATCGCCATTTTGCGTGACTGGTCAACCCGGTTAAAACCGATTATGGCCGAATTGAAACAGGCGGAG
This sequence comes from uncultured Clostridia bacterium, assembly GCA_964639175.1. GTDB lineage: Bacteria > Acidobacteriota > Blastocatellia > Chloracidobacteriales > Chloracidobacteriaceae > JACQXX01. The sequence continues at coordinate 6,331 of CAZXCE010000108.1, read as the reverse complement.
CAGGCCGGGCAGTTGTCAATTCCAATTGTTGGACTGGTCAGGAGTTATGTTCATATGTTTGTGAATCGCCTCCTGCGTTCCTCACAGCGTCCACAGGAACTGGTGCTCTATGAATTCCTGGCGCGATTCTATGAATCCCAACTGGCACGAACACGCACCAAACACTCTAAAGCGGCGGTGAGCGACGGTAAATAAAAACAGTTTGGAGTCAGAAATCAGTCTGGGAATGACCGACTTCTGACTCCAATATTGGTAACGAAACTAAACATCTGTTATCTGGTTTATCGTGCCGTGGGGTTTAAAAACACCTGGCCAACAAATCCGGGCTGCAAGCGTTGGGCGGTGGCATCCGGCGCCTGTAATCTCGCTTCCACCATCACAATTTGCAAAGCCGCATCCGTATTGGGTGCGATTTGCTCGATTGAGCCAGGAATCGTCGCTCCTAAACTCTCGATTCGCACCATCACCGTTGCTCCCGCACCCACGGTATGGATTTGGTCAGAAGGAAGTGCGAATCGAACCCACAAATCATCAGACTTCGACATGCTCACAATTGGCTCACCACGGGTAATCAGGGCGCCGGGATTTTGGTGACGGGCAGAAATAATGCCATCATAGGGTGAGCGGATTTCCACACCGGCTAACCGTTCTTTGATCTGAGCGATCAGGGCCTCGCGCTCGGCAACCCGTGCCCTGGCGATATCAACATTGGTGGCAATGATTTCAACCTGACGTTTGGCGGTCAGCATTTCTTCCTGGGAAAGAACGCCACTTTCAGCCAGCGTAACCCGTCGGGCATAGCGTTCCTGAGCGTCAACCAGCTCTAATTCCGCTTTGTGGAGTTCGGATTGAGCCGCCTGGGCAGACGCTTCAGAAACTTTGAGTTCCTGTTGAATCGGCAGCGGATCAAGCCGGGCAATAACTGTCTGGGCTTTGATGTGATCGCCTAACCCGACATAGACCTCATCCAGTCTTCCTTCAATTTTTGCTGCAATATCCACTGACTCGTGGGCAAACAACGTTCCAAGGTAGCTGACTGGAGCCGGGGTTGATTCGACAGGGGTGGGTTGGAGATTTGGAGCACTGGTGGCGGGAAACGTTTTAGCCGAACTGGCTGCGATCATTGCGGGTTGCACATCGTGTCGGGCATTGGTCAGCATGATGCAGCCCATAATCGCTAACGGAAGGACAATAACCAAAACGTACGGATTCAGCTTCCTTTTTGAAATAACAGGTTTCATATAATCTCAAGTTCAAAAAAGTCCAATGTTTTCAATGGGTTCGCTTCTTTCACAGGAAAGGTGGGGGCTTGAAGGAAAAATCATTGACGAAACCCTGGTGGAATGGAAACCAGCAAGAGCCGATCCCAGGCAGGTTCAATCGGAGTGATAGCCGCCAGTAAGGCCAGGCCGATCCCGGCGGCGCCAGTTAAGAAATTTGGGTCGGGAACCCATCCATTGGCCCTGTTTTCAGTTGGAAAATAGGAAGTAAATCCAGCAATCCCTTGACCAGGTTGCCGCATGCGGAGGGTTTGTTGACACCACCGAATGGCGGCTTCCTGAAAGCGGATGTCCCTGGTTGCCTGATACAGACGATTAAACACGTGCGCCAGCCCGGCGGCACCGTGGCATAATCCGGTGTCAACCACTCTTGATTGCTCAACTGTCCGACCAGCGGCGTGAAGCGCGATTTCAACGGCTTGCTGCTCCCACTCAGGTTCATCGAAACATCTGGCAGCCTGGAGCAATATGGCCGCAATCCCGAGATCCCCATAGCACCACGCGTTTCGGGTTGGTGTTGACTCACGACCCGAGCAAATAATATCAGGGAACATCGAGATCGAGGTATCTTGGAGTTTTTGGGCTAGCACCCAGCGGACGGCACCTTCGGCCAGCCGCCGGGTTCGGTCAGTCTCAATTCCGGCCCGATACATTTGTCCCAGCAGCCCAACCACGCCCGGTACACCGTGCGCGACGCCAAGGTTATAGTATCCATCCGGGTAACGTTCACGATGGTCTGGAAAAAGTATCGCCGGACCAGTAAACCAGGAAAGTCCTTCCTGAACCTCCTGAGCGGTTTCTTCCAAACGATCCAGTACTTTTTCTAAACATTCCTGACCTGTTGGGCGGGCGTGTCGTTCCAGACCGTAAACACCAAATCCAACCAATCCGCGCAGCAGGTCATAATCTGCATTCCACGGTGACTGGTTGAGGTGTTCAATCAGGACTTCGTCAATTTCTTCATTGAGATCCAGATCGGCATCCGGGCCAATTCCAGGTTGCTGAAGATGCTCTACAACCCAGGCAACTTCGGTAAAGCCTTCATATAAAAATGGCGGTAAGGTCTCAGTTGTCAGGGTATCAATGGCCTGATCCAGCCACTCAAGAGCAATTGAGCGATACTCAGCATCCGGAAATACCCTGGCCAGATATCCAAAAAAGAGGGCCAGCCCGGCTGGTTGTTGAGTTTGTTTGGGAGACGACGAATGAAACTGAAGCGGGTTCAACTCAGCCGCAATGGTCTGGATTGCTTCAAGTGCCTGATCTCTGGCAATACCATCCAAAATCGGTTGCCAATATGGCTGTTGACTTTCCATAAGAGAAAATAATTTGAATAACCGCGCTCAATGGCCAGGCGGCTTCAACCCATAAACATCTGGTTTCCTGGTGTAGTAATTGTTGAGGGCAAGAATTTTCCGCCAGTAAATGTGTGAATGAACAAGAGAGAAGAAAAATATGGAGTATGTAATGATGAGGCGGACGGATAACCTGTTAGATACCAATCTGTTTGAAAGAACTTTGCTTCAAACAAAAATATCACTGGTTTCCATCCGCCAGTTTGGCTTTGATCTGACGTTGCTTGCCCTCAAATCTTAGAAGGACCAGCTCGGGCATCCCTCACTGCAGGTATAATTTGTTCTACATCCGGTAGCAGGACAGGTTTCGGTTTCCATTGGAATACAACCCTGAAGGATCGTTGCCCCACCCGCAACCTGCTTTAATTCAGAGCTTTGGAGAACTTTGATGGTTTCTTTTTTCAGGTGCAGTTTTTTGACGGTGTTGCGGGACTGGTTGTTGGTATCGTTCGAATGCATGACAAGAAAACTCCTTAAATAATGGTTAGATTGATGTGAAAATGGCGTGAAAATGAACTGAGATGGTTTTTTCATCGCCGTCCTGAGGGTAAGAGCTTCAACCGGGTTAAACCCTGTCTTTTTTCTGCTCGCTCCTCAGTGACATCATTCCCGGATCCATTACAGGAAATTTTCAAGAAAATTATATTTTTTTTACTGGGAGCAGATTCATCTGAACTTACCTGCTCCCAATAGAGGAATTCTCTTCTCTGATGGCCTCTGGTCTCACAGTCTCTATATTTCCTATTCCTTTTGCTTTTATTCATCCAGCGTGGAAATATCGCCTGGATCCTGGCCCATCTCTTTGGCTTTTAAATAACGCCGCATAATTTTCCCGGAGCGGGTTTTGGGGAGTGCATCCAGGAATTCAATCGCCGCTGGGGTCGCAATTGGTCCAAGCTCACGCCGAACGTGCTCGGTGATGCTGGCGGCGAGGAATTCCGTGGCGTGATGTCCCTGTCGTACCACCACAAACGCCTTGATATTTTCACCCTTGATTGGATCCGGAATGCCAATCACGGCGGCTTCGGCAATCGCTGGATGGGAAACCAGGGTTGATTCGACATCCGCTGTTCCAATGCGGTGACCCGCCACATTTAAGACATCATCTGCCCGCCCTAAAACCGCGATGTACCCTTGCTCATCTTTGACAGCAATATCCCCGCTGAAATATCCCATCTTCGGATTTTCAGGCGTGTGTCCAGGCAGCGGATGCCACATCTTCTCGTAGCGCGGTGCATCATTCCAGACGGTTCGCATCATATGCGGAAATGCGCGCTTGAGGACCAGCAGGCCACCGGTTCCCGGCGAAACCGGATTTCCATTTGGATCCACCACGTCGGCTTCAACACCCGGCAGGGCACGTCCGGCTTTTCCGGGCCGCATCGCAATATTGGGTGCCGTTCCAATTGTCGGTCCGCCGAGTTCGGTTTGCCACCAGTTATCCACCACGTAGCCCCATTTGCCGTCTCCGGCCAGATGGGTTTGAGCCCAGCGCCAGGCTTCCGGGTTGAGTGGTTCTCCGGCACAGGCAATGACGCGCAGGGTCGAAATGTCATATTTGGCCGGCAGGGCTTCGCCAAATTTCATATACATTCGGAGTGCCGTTGGCGCGGTGAACATCTTTGTAACGCCGTAGCGCTCGACGATTTCCCAGGCCACACCCGGATGTGGGTAATCAATCGAACCTTCCCGGATCAGAGTTGTTGCGCCCGTGCACAGCGTCGCATACACAATGTAGGAATGCCCGACAATCCAGCCAATATCTGATGTGCACCAGAAGACATCGCGTGGACTCACGTCGAGGAAAGTCTCCAGGTGATAGGTCGTTCCAACCATAAACCCGCCGTGCACGTGAACCACACCCTTGGGCTTCCCGGTCGTCCCCGAGGTATAAAGAATAAAGAGCGGGTCTTCGGCGTCCATTTCTTCCGCCGGGCACTCCGCCGGAAATTTCAGCAAATCATTAAAATCCATCTGGCGGACACTGGTAATTTCAGCGGCTGGATCCCGTCGCGAAAAAAAGACGACTTTTTCGACGCATTCAAGGTCGGCCACGGCTTCGTCAACAATGGATTTGAGTGGAACGGCTCTCCCCCGGCGGTAGCCCACATCGCCCCCAATCACTACTTTGGCCTGGGCGTCATCAATCCGATCCCGAAGTGCGGTATGACCTAATCCGGCATAAACCACCGAATGAATTGCCCCAATCCGGGCACAGGCCAGCATCGAGGCAATACCTTCAATCGTCAGCGGAAGATAAATGATGACCCGGTCGCCTTTCTGAACCCCAATGGATTTCAACCCGTTTGCCAGTCGGCCAACCATCCGGCGAAGCTGACTATAGGTCACCATGCGTTCACTGCCGTCCTCGCCCAGCCAGATAAAAGCGACCCGGTTGCAGTGGGCCGAATCAGCGTGCCGGTCCAGGGCATTGAGCGTGATATTGGTTTTGCCACCGACAAACCACTGGTGATGGACCCCGTCAGTTTGAAAAACCTGGTCATATGGCCTGGTCCAGATAAATTTTGTCGCTTCATCTGCCCAGAATTGTTCGGTGTGGGTGATCGAATACTGGTAGTCAGAGTCAGTCACTGGCCGATGAACAAAGTGCCTGACGGAGAGTGGGGCTGGATATTCGACTTGATTGGCAAGGAGCGAGTTAATTTGGGATTGGAAACTGGATGATTCAGTCATAGGGTAATCTCTGGGTTCAAGCTAAAGAGTAACGGACAAGGAAGAGGTGAAAAGGAATCTGGCGGCACCGTTTCATCCTTTTGCAATTTGTGTTCCCTGACCAGGAAATTCAAACTGACTGTTGACGACCAGGAATGATGAATCAGGAAAGATATTGAAAATAAATGGTTTGTCAACTGTGGCAATAAAAACACCGGACTGAACGGTGTTTCCCAGTCATTTCAATACAAAGAAGCGAAAGTAAAAATGGGGAGTTTTACGGTTCAGCAGTGGGGAGAAATTCGTTGAGGCAGGGTGTCGGGGGAAAAATTCTGATGAACCCGGAGTCACGCGGCATCGGGCGTGACCTCCAGGTTCAGCCTGTAGTATTCAGTGCCGTCGTTCAGGAGTGGTTGAAAGCTCTGAAATATCAATTTTGCATGACCAGTAGGTATAGGACCGGCGTTCCGTAGACCGATACTCCTGCAACACCAGGTCACACTCATAAGCCGGATTGCACCCAGAGATGGGAAATGCTTCCACCAGTTGCCAAACATTCTCAGCGTCGTCAGCAAATGCCTTTGGATAATTTTTCTTCGCCAGTGAAAAAAAGCGATCAATGCCTTCAATCGGAGTAGTTATATTCATATCCATAATTCTCTTCCTTTCTTTTGTTGTTGTTATAATCCCCAGCAAGGGACGCAATTCGAGGGTGTAATGAACTGCACAAAGATGAGTCAGTCTTTCACTCTCAGATTAAAACCATGTAACCAGGAGGTTGCCTCAAGTTGTCCGATGTTTTGCCGAGTCGATGGGACGCAAACCATAGTTCGTGTGAAGCAATCTAGTTTCTCACAACTTGAAGAAACTGGATAGACCTGAATCCCATGATTACAGGGAAAAAGTCAGTTCTGGTCTGAAAAAAAGGAAAGAATTTGGAAGTGTGGGTCATCAATCCTCGTCTCAACCGGATGGCCCGACACCAATCCCTCATAAGTACCTTACCGAAAATTTCCAGACATT
>CAZXCE010000107.1:0-17140 GCA_964639175.1 uncultured Clostridia bacterium | reverse complement strand
CAGTGCTTCGGCCTGCTTCCACGGCGGGTGGGTTGCAAAACCCACCCGCTTTTTTTACGAATAATCAGCCAGAGTCACTACCGAAACAACCGGCTGAAAATTCTTTACCTGAAACCTTACCCGGCAAAAAACCTGTTGACAGCTATTGAAACTGGCAATTCGGATTGAGAAAAAAATGCACCTGTTTCTAAATAGCTTTTAGCTCAACAGAAGAGTAGAAAATACTCCTAGTAAGAAAAAGGAAGATCGTTCGACCATGAAGTCAAAGGCAACATTTATTGGAATCATTGTTATTGTTTTGCTCGGAGCAACTGCAATTGGAATTAAATACTGGACCGATAATCGCACTGGAGGTCCATCTGGTCGCATTGCTTTAGAAAAAAATGCACCACCTGAATGGCCAGTTGATATCCCTTATCATCCGCAAGCAATTGTAAAATCAAAAGTTTCAAACTCGGCAACTGGTGATCGCTATGACTTGACCGTTGCGCTTCCAAATGAAGAAGTCCTGAAATTTTATCAAGAAAAATTTAAAGAAAACGGATGGGTGATGGATCCGCCTAAATCTCCATCAATGCAGATTTGGCGGAAAGGAGCACAAAAAGTTGGGTTTCAACTGCTCAATCGAGGAAAAGAAACTGGAGTTGCGATTGTCGTCTATACCCAGACAAATCCAGACCAGGTCACACCACAAGGTGATTTCCCTGTTGATGATAAAAATACCTCAACCAAAGGGTTACCAGATCTTCCGAGTTCGGTGCCAATGTATCCCACTCTAAAACCAATGGAGCGTTTCTTGAACACCAGTGGAACGGTCCACCATCGGTACGAAACAAAAGACCCGTTTCCACAAGTGAGGGACTACTATCAGAGAATAATGACTGAGCAAGGCTGGGCTTTGAAAGGTGATATGAGTATCACTGAAGGAGACCATCCGTACATGAACCAATTTTTCAACAAAGGTGAAGTTACAATCGGTATACAGGTAACGTCTGAAAATAAAGTGACAGAGGTTAACTATGTACTCTTTGAAAAAAATGCTCAGTTGCCTGATATGGGGATCACCCAAAAGTCACAATTGAACTTAGAGACAACCCCAAAAACCGGGAACCCAGAATTACCTCCACCCAATCTTTCGGTTAAGCCAGCACCTGATAAACCGAAACCAGAGGTGAAAAAGCAGTAGCCAGCCAAGACTTCATCGTGAGCATTTGTCCCAGACTAAAAATCCCACAGAAAATATCTGTGGGATTTTTTGGTTATAGAAGGAACTACTGTTCCTGATTTACATCCTGGATGATGTGGATCGTGAAGCTCGGATCAATCGAATAAGAAATGATACAAACTCTGCATTGCCAATGAGATACCTCCGCCAGAGCCGTCGTGGTTCCTGGGCAAATCGAAATAGCCACTCTAACCCTGCCTTTTGCATCCAGCGTGGGGCGCGCTGTACTCGCCCGGCAATATGATCAAAGCTCCCACCTACACCAATACAGAACGCTGCACCAGTTTGTGCGCCATAGCTTGCCAGCCAGTGCTCTTGTTTGGGTGATCCCATCGCAACGAACAAAATATCAGGGTGGGATGCCTGGATCATTGAAGCTATGTGTACTGATTCTGAGTCAGGAAAATATCCATCCTGGCACCCAACGATATGCACACCTGGGAAGTCAGTTTGCAGTTGTTGAGCGGCGGCCTGGGCTACTCCGGGTGCTGCCCCAAGTAAGAAAATACGGTACCCTTTTTGAGCAGCGCGCTGGGAAAGTTCAATCATTGTGTCAATCCCCGTGACTCGTTCGACCAGCCCAGCACCAAAATTCCGTGAGCAGCGCGAAGCCCAAACAACCGACATTCCATCGGCGGTGATGATATCGGAAGTGACGAGAATTTCCCGTAGTTTCAGATCTTGTTCAGCCAAAACCAGTTTAGAGGCATTGACCACAACCATTCGATGATGCTCACCTGACCGAATGAAAGATTCAATTAGATCAAGGGTTTCAGATTGAGTGACATTATCAACCCGCACCGAGCCAAAGATAGCGGGTGGGCGTAGGGCTGGCAAATAAGAAGAAGAGATGGCTTGCTCCATGGAATTTGGTGAAATGAAAGAAGAAATTAACTTGGCACGTGCCAGCATTTGTGATAATCCTGGAAAGCCTCTTTCATACTTCATCACATCCTTCATTTCAATCCATCTCTGAAAAAAGGTGCAAAACATATGAGTCTTTCAATCCGAGACCTTGATCTCCAGGGAAAACGAGTGTTTATGCGAGTTGATTTTAACGTCCCGATCAACGCTGAAGGGAAAGTCGCCGATGACACTCGAATCCGGGCTGCAATTCCGACCATCCAACTGGCGCGCGAGAAAGGTGGACGGGTCATTCTGGCATCACATCTGGGTCGTCCAAAGGGAACACCCCAGCCGAAATACAGTTTGCAGCCGGTCATTGAACCATTGTCACAACTGCTGGGTGTTCCAGTTGCTTTTGCGGCGGATTGTATTGGCGACGAAGCCAAAGCAAAAGCTGAAGCCCTCCAGCCGGGTGAAGTTCTTTTGCTTGAAAACCTCCGTTTTTACAAAGAAGAAGAGAAAAACAACCCTGATTTTGCCCGATCACTGGCTGAATTGGCCGAGGTCTATGTCAATGACGCATTTGGGACTGCACACCGGGCGCATGCTTCGACGGCTGGCATTACCGAGTTTTTGACTCACAAAGCTGCTGGTCTGTTGATGGAAAAAGAATTGACCTATCTCGGGAAAGCCCTCCATGACCCGGAACATCCGTTTGTGGCCATTCTGGGTGGTGCCAAGGTCTCCGATAAAATTGAGGTCATTGACAACTTGTTGAAGACCGCCAATGTCATGTTGATTGGCGGGGCAATGTCCTACACTTTTTTAAAAGCCCGTGGGTTAGAAATTGGAAAATCACTGGTTGAAGATGATAAACTCGACCTGGCCCGCGAACTTGAACAAAAAGCCAAAGAACGCGGGGTCAAATTCCTGATTCCCACCGATCACCTGGTCGCTGATTTGAGCCGTCCAGACCTGGCTCCAGAAACGGTTTCCGTCGCTGAAACTCCGGCTGATCTGGCTGGATATGACATTGGTCCGGCGACGGTTGCGGCCTACACCGAAGAAATTGCAAAGGCCAAAACGATTGTCTGGAATGGCCCAATGGGTATTTTTGAAAACCCGCTCTATGCCGAAGGCACGATGGCGGTTGCCAAAGCCGTGGCGGCCTGTGACGGCACCACGATTATTGGAGGCGGTGATAGTGTGGCGGCAATCAATCAAGCCGGGTTAGCTGATAAGGTCTCGCACGTTTCAACCGGAGGTGGTGCGAGCCTGGAGTTCTTATCTGGACTGGAGCTTCCTGGCGTAGCGGTTTTGAAATAGCTTGTACCAGCTCGTAGTCAGTTGTCCGTAGTCAGTCGTTCAATAAGTTTATTGAATTGAACTATTTGACTATTTTCCAATGCGAGGACTTCTGTACAAATTGGTATTATCCTCATCAAAAGGTACAAAAATGAAGGGAAGGCATTGCTTCTTTTTTGTACCTTTTGCATTTTCCAAAGCTGTGTATCGGGAAAGATTCCATGCTGATGTCACAGATTTTTCTTCCAGCCAGTTTCACTGGGGCCGGCGGCGATCAGGTTTTATTTGAACTGTTTATCATTTTTGCCGCGGCCAAAATTGCGGCTGAATTGTTTGAACGGTTAAAACAGCCAGCCGTTGTCGGTGAAATTCTGGCCGGGGTTGTCATTGGCCCAAGTGTGCTCAAACTGGTGGCTCCCTCACAGGTCACTCAGGCACTGTCTGAAATTGGCGTTATGCTGCTCCTGTTCATGGTTGGGTTGGAAATCAACTCCAGCGCCCTTTTGAAAGTAGGGGGCCGGGCTTTGCTGGTAGCCGTTTCGGGAGTTGTGGTGCCATTCATCGCCGGGTGGGCCGTTTTTAGTCTGTGGCAGACAACCGGGTACCAGAGTATTTTTATGGGGGCTGCCCTGGTGGCGACCAGCGTGGGGATTACGGCCCGGGTGTTGGGAACGATGAATGTGCTCAATACCAAAGCCAGTCAGATTATCCTTGGTGCAGCGGTGATTGACGATATTCTGGGGCTGATTGTCCTGAGTATTGTCAGCAGTCTGGCACGCGGTGGGATCAACTATGCTGAACTTGGGGTGACGGCGGGGCTTTCAATTGGGTTTACCATATTTGTGATGGTGGTGGGAACGCGCCTGGTCAAACGGGCACAACCCCAAATCGAAAATCTGAAAGTAAATGAAGCCTACTTCATTGTTGGAATTTTATTGTGCCTTGGGTTGTCGTGGTTAGGCACGCTGGTTGGCGTCGCGGCTTTGATTGGCGCTTTCCTGGCAGGAATGGCCCTGGGTGAGTCCACCGAACACACCAACTTACACGCTCAGGCCAGTTCAGTGATGGAGTTTTCGGTCCCTTTTTTTCTGGTCAGCATTGGGCTTCAACTTGACCTGAGTGTTTTCAAAGACGCGCAGGTGATTACACTGGCTTTGGTGACAACGCTGGTTGCCGTTGTGACCAAACTGGTCGCTTGTGGCCTGGTGGCTTTGCCAATGGGGAAACGAACAGCTTTACAAGTGGGAATGGGGATGGTCCCGCGTGGAGAAGTCGGCATTATCGTGGCCCAGATTGGTTTGAAAAGTCAGGTTTTATCCCCAGCTCTGTATGCCGTTGTCGTTTTTATGGCGGTTGCGACAACGCTGGTTGCTCCACCCTTTCTGGCCGTTTTATTTCAACCAAGCCCAGTTGAACCAGATGCTTTGGTCGAAGATGGTAGCTCTGAGTTTGTTGAACCTGATCAATCGCTTTCAGATCTCGGATGATTGAAGCAAGGTAGGCTGGGGAGTTTTAAAACGGCTAACGGCTTTATTTCCAGGAATGTAAAAGCGCCAGGGAAGATCAATTGCTTTGCTGATTCCTATTCGCGCTGATGTCGCAACCTCAACTTCAGTTACTGGTTTGAGAAGCTGGATCTTATCGCCGACCAGACTGCCGTTATAACTCAGATCTATTCCAAACAAACGACATAGCTTTCCTGGACCATTGGCGAGTTTATGCCAGTGAGGGGGCGGTGACTGTGATTCAAATCCTTTTTGAGGTTCAATCGCTCGAATGAGCACCGCCCCAGGGCCGGTGATGTCTGCGGTGAAATTCAGGCAATGGTACATTCCATAAATCAGATACACATAGACCCGACCGGCTGTTTCCTTCATTAACCGGCTGCGCTCACCAGGTAACAGGCCGTGTGAGGCAGCATCCGTGGTGTAGGCTTCAGTTTCGACAATCATTCCTTCCAACTTCCCGAGCGCCAGCCGACACCCGAGCAACTCTCGGGCAACAGTCAGTGTATCTCTTTCAAAAAAGGAGAGTTCGAGTTGATCCATTGGAAGAATGAAGAATTGAGGATGAAGAATGAAGAATTGAGAATGAAGAATGAAGAATGAAGAAACGATCTAATGGCCAGTGGTTAGTACCTGGTACTTTGTACCTGGTGTTTTAGAATCAATACCTTCCAAGAACCAAGAACTAAGAACCAAGAACCAAGAACTAAGAACCAAGAACCAGGAACATTCTTCATTCTTCATTCTTCAGTTTTGCCCCAGTTCCTTTTGAATGACTGCCGCCAGGGTTTTCGCCTGAGATGTGACATCTTCCAGGTTTTCGCCTTCGACCATCACACGAGCGAGTTTTTCAGTTCCAGAATATCGAAGCAGGAGTCTTCCCCGTCCAGCAAAGTGGCTTTCAATCTGATGTGCCACCTCAGCAATAGCTGGAACCTGGGCAAATGGGATTTTTTCACGGACACGAACGTTGATCAGAATTTGCGGGCAGGTGGTGAATTCCTGGGTTAGCTCCGCCAGTGAATGTTGTTTTTCAGCCACAATCCTGAGAATTTGAAGCGCGGTGACCATTCCGTCACCAGCCAGACCAATTTGAGGAAAAATAATATGGCCTGATTGTTCACCGCCGACCAGCGCCCCTGTCCGCAGGAGTTCTTCAAGCACATATTTGTCGCCAACGTTCGCCCGAATCAGTTCAATGTCACGATCCCGGAGCGCCAGTTCCAGGCCGAGGTTGCTCATCACGGTGGCAACGACCTGCCGTGGAGCGAGTTTTTCCTGTTCATCCAGCCATTTTGCCATCAGAAACAGTGTCGCATCTCCATCCACCAGATTGCCTTTGTGATCAACAAACAGGCAGCGGTCAGCATCACCATCAAAGGCAATTCCCAAATCCGCCCCAATTTCTTGAACCAGCGCCTGGAGGTTCTCCAGGTGGAGTGATCCGCAATTCAGGTTGATGTTTTTCCCATCTGGGTCAGCTCCAATGGTATGAACTTGAGCCCCAAGGCTTTCCAAGATCACCCGGGCATAATAGCTGGCGGCGCCGTGAGCACAATCCACAGCCAGTTTTAGCTTTGACAGTGAAAGCCCTTTTCCAATTTCAGAACAGAGAAATTCAAGGTAGCGTGCCGAAAGGTTGTCATCGGTTCGAAGGTCAAGTGACTCCCCACTGTCAGTCTGATCGGGTATTTCCTGGGCAAGCGATTCAAGTGCCAGTTCCAGAGCCAGTTCCAGGGCATTATCTTGTTTTTGGCCACTTGGGAAGAAAATCTTGATCCCATTGTCTTGAAAGGGATTATGGGAAGCCGAGATCACCACACCGGCGTCAAACTTCATGGCGGAAGTCAAATAGGCCACACCGGGCGTTGGAATAACTCCGGCTGACACCAGCTTTCCACCTGCTGACCGAATTCCCCAACCCAGGGCGCCAGCAATCCACGATGTAGACTCTCGGGTATCACCACCAACGACAAAAGACGGTTGCCGTCCAAGTCGGCGAGAAAATTCTGTCACCAGAGTAGCCCCCAAAACATTCAGGGCGCGTGGTTGCAATGGAAATTCACCGGCCACACAGCGAATACCATCGGTTCCGAAGTACTTTTTCATAGGATGAATAGAACGTAGGAGAGGATGACGTGTCTGGTGCTTCGTACCTGGTTCCTGGTGCTTTGTACTTAGTGCTTAGGAACCAATACTTTCCAAGCACCAGGTACGAAGGATCAGGAACCAGGTACAAAGCACCGGGTACGAATACAGACTAGGCTGTTGCGCTGGCACTCCGCATTGACTCAATCAGGATTTCGGCAACTTCGGGGCGGGTGAATTCAACTGGCGGAATTTCGCCTCGCTGGAGCATTTCGCGAACTTTGGTTCCTGACAGAAACACATGATGTTCATTTCCGTGTGGGCAGGTTTTTGGGGAAACCATGCTGCCACATTTGCGGCAAAAAACTGTGTGTTCAAAGAACAGCGGGGTGATGTCCAGTGCACGGGCATCAAATTCCTTAAAGATCAACTGGGCATCATAGGTGCCGTAGTAATTGCCCACGCCCGCATGGTCGCGACCCACAATAAAATGGGTGCAGCCATAATTTTTGCGGACAATCGCGTGAAAAATTGCTTCGCGCGGCCCGGCGTAGCGCATGGCGGCTGGGAAGACAGACAGCAGAACCCGGTTTTGTGGATAGTAATTGTCGAGCAATACCTGATAGCACTTCATGCGGACATCCGCTGGAATATCATCAGATTTGGTGTCACCAACCAGTGGGTGGAGCATCAGGCCATCAACAATTTCGAGGGCAACTTTTTGGATGTATTCGTGAGCCCGGTGGACTGGATTGCGTGTCTGGAATCCGACCACACGTTCCCAGCCGCGTTCGGCAAACGCGGCTCGGGTTTGAGCTGGTGTCCGCCGATGATCAGCAAAAGGAAGTCCGGTCAGGTGATTGACAAGTGTAATTGGCCCGGCCAGCAACACGTCTCCCATATCATAGACCGCTTTGACGCCGGGATGGGCGGCCTCAGTGGTGCGATAGACTTTCTGGGCTTCTTGTTCTTTATCTGCCTGGGTATAGGGAGATTTTTCTTCCAGGTTCATCACTGCCAGCAACTCATCGTCGCCATTGTACAGGGCGATTTCCTGACCTTCGGTAAACTGAGCGGCTTGTTCAGTGGTGGCTGAAAGGGTAATCGGAATTGACCACGGAAGCCCAGACGCCAGATGCATATGATCGCGGACGCTTTCATAGTCAGCGCGGTTCATAAAACCTTCGAGCGGTGACAATGCGCCATCAGCAATCATTTCCAAATCTGAAATTTCACGTGAACCAAGGGTCAAGCGAGGAAGGGAAGCTGCCCGGTCAAGTAGTTCGGTACGAACTTCGGGTGTAGCAACTCTGTGAATGAGGCGACCTCCATGAGGTGAAATCATACGATGTTTCTAAGATTCCTTTCTTTCAATTAAATCAACGGAGAAAAACTGATCTTTGTATCACGAGCAGGGGGATTCTCCAAAAGGAAAGTGAGACAAGCCACTGTGGTGCCTTTGAAGTGTGAGATTTTAACTGAGCGGGCAGATGGCCGATTGTGAGCCGCCGCCGAGGGGTGATAACAGATCAGCAATCACAGACTCTGGGAACGAGGTTACTCGCTTCCGGTCAGGTATTCAGCTTTCAGTTTCAGGGCGCGTTCCGGAAAATCAGTAATCAACGCATCTACACCCCACTCAATCAATCGACGCATAACCTCAACTTCGTTAACGGTCCAGGCATGAACCGCAACTCCGCGTTGATGAGCCCGTCGAATCATTTCTGAAGTAACGACGGTAAATTCTGGATGCACCGCATTTGGCCGGAGCCAGGTGGAAACTGCTTTGGGGCGGAGATACAGCCGTGGGTGGGCTTCGTGGAGATACCCAATCCGAATGTGCGGGTCAAGTTTGCGTACCCGCCGCAGCACAAATGGGTTGAATGATGAAACAATGGCACGGTCAAGCAGGTGGTACTGGCGAATCAATTTCACGACAATCTGTTCCTCACCCGCACTCCGAATGGCTTCATTTTTGATTTCGATATTAATTGACGCGGTCGGGGGAAGGGCATCCAAAACTTCAGGGAGGGTCGGCGGAGGTTCACCAGCAAATTGAGGGCTGAAATGGCTGCCGACATCCAGAGATTTCAGGACCTGAAGAGAAAGCTCTCCAGTTTTGCCTTTGCCCGTTGTGAGCCGTGAAACCTCATAATCGTGAAACACAACCAGTTCCCCTGTCCCACAACACATCACATCCAGCTCAACACCATCGGCACCAAGTTCAAAGGCCCGACGAAAGGCCGCGAGCGTGTTTTCTGGCGCCTGGGAACGCGCCCCGCGATGGGCCCAAATCTTTGGAAAAACAAAAGTCATACTGTAGGAATGAAGAATGAAGAAAAATCGGGTTCCGGGTTCGAAAGAAATGACCCACTCAGCTCCAAGCCCTAAACCAGGGCTGAAGAAGTCGGGTTAGAGGCTGAGCGTTGAAAAACTGGTTTTCTTTCATCTCGCATCCCGCATCCTTCATCTCTTTGATTGCCCCAAGTCCGCTGTTTCAACCCCATATAAAACAAGTCGAGGCATCCTGATGAAACCAGTACATCGGGATGCCTCGTGCGGGGTTGATATTTCTTCAAAGGGAGCCAGTCACTTTTCAACCAAACGAAGGGCCTGTGGCCTGAACAAGAGGAAAAGCACCGCACCCGGTGAGATAGGGTTCTGAAGGACTAGGCCGCAACAGCGCTGGCTGGTCTATCGTCGTGGATATCAACTTCAATCAGGCCTTCGCGATATAAGGCATAACCGCTTGAAGTACTTGCAATGACAGATGGAATTCCACGGGCTGCAAACCATTCCTGCCACATTTCCAGATCACGATAGGCTTCTGATTTTTTGCTTTTGACGAATGTGGAAAAACGATTATCTTCCGTAATGGCAACTTGCACCATGATTACCCTCCAATGTTTAGTGTAGGCAGCTTGGGCGCTTCGATTGCGGCGATGCTCACTTGAGCTGCAAGCGCCTCGGCGATTTTGAAGAATGCTTGAGCCTGAATACTCTCAGGTTCGCCTATAACTACAGGTACCCCTACGTCACCGCCCTGGCGAACGTTTATGCTCAGGGGCACTTCACCCAAAAAAGTACTGTCAAAGTCCTTCGCCATTTTAGAGCCGCCACCCTGTCCGAAGATAAAAATTGGTTCGGCAGAGTGTGGACAGACGAAGTAGCTCATGTTTTCGACGATTCCAAAAACTGGAATCCCGACCTGGCGAAACATATTAAATGCCTTGCGAACATCAGCCAGGGCTACTTCCTGGGGAGTTGTGACCAGCACGGCACCTGAAACGGGCACCAACTGGGCCAGGCTCAACTGGACATCTCCGGTTCCGGGCGGCATGTCAACCACCAGATAATCCAGTTCTCCCCATTCAACTTCCCGAAGAAATTGCTGCACGACACCGTGCAACATTGGGCCGCGCATAATGACTGGCCGGTCTCCGCGATTGATTAATCCAATCGACATAAACCGAATTCCGTGAGCTTCACGGGGCAAAATGCGACGACCAACAATCGTGGGTTCATCGTTGACACCCAACATGATTGGCACGTTGGGGCCATAAATATCGGTATCAAGCAATCCAACCCGGGCGCCTGTGCGACCAAGCGCAACGGCCAGATTGACAGCAACGGTTGATTTGCCAACGCCACCCTTGCCCGAACTGACAGCAATAATATTGCGCACGCCCTGGATGGCTTCTTTTTCTGGAATTCCGCGTCCTTTCGGGACTTCAGAATCCATTTTGATTTCGACCTTGGTGACTCCGGGAATGGACAAAACGGCTTTCCTGGCGTCATCTTCCAGCTTTTCTTTGACCGGGCAGGCAGGGGTTGTCAGCACAAATCGGAAGGCGACTTCGGTGCCTTGAATCTTGATATCGCGGATCATGTTGAGACTCACGACATCACGATGCAAATCCGGGTCTTTCACTGCCCGTAAGGCTTCGACTACCTGTTGTTCGTTGACTTTATCGGTTTTCCAAAAACTCACGATGATTGCTTGAATCCATTGAGGGCCGAGGCGCCCAATGAAGATTCAGTCTCCAGTGTTGATTGAGGTGAATGGGGTTTCAGGATGCGATACGCGCATACCTGATCACCCCCGGCAATACGTTGTTCGCGAATGACTTCACAACCAAGCAGTTCGGCATAGAGCCGTTTTTCCTGGTGGCAAATTTGCGAAAACTCGTAGGCAATGCTAATAGTTGGGCAATTGCGTTCAACCAGTAAGTATGAGCCATCTGGAAGTGGCTGACATTCAGCCAGATAGCCGCGCTCCAAAAGGATTTTGGCTAGCTTTTCGACTCGTGCTTCAAACATCAGTCCTTCAAGTTGAGGCAACATTGCCGCCACCATATCCTCGGCCCGGGTGCTGAGGACTTTGAGAACGCCCCGTTCTCCAAAACACCGCTGTGTGGCAGAGAGTAAATCTTTGGCCAGCACATCATAGGTTTTCGGAAACAGGTTTTCGCCCTTTTCAGAGAGCGAATACAGGTGGTGTGGACGTCCGCGTTCCCGCCACTCTGTGCGGTAGATGACCAGTTCGTCTTTCTCCAATAGCTCGAGGTGCCGCCGAATGCTGACCTTGGTCAGATGGAGTTCGGCTGCCAGAGCATCAACCGTCATCGCCCCGCGCGTTTTGAGCAGGTTGATGATTTCACACCGCTTTTCTTTGAGTAGGTTTGAGTTAAGATCAGTCACCCCGCGAATATAGGTGAACGGTCGTTTACCTGTCAATAAGTTAATTTTTTATTTTTTAAATAAAAATGTTATTTAAATATATAAGCTATTGATTTTAAAGAGAAAAATAGTGAATGATAAGAAAGTAAATTTATTGTAAAGTCAATATTACACGATTTTAGAAAAGAAAAGCTTTCCAAAATTAAGAAATTCTAATGATTAGAAATCGATCTATCTGTCCGATTGTTCTGAAATTTGGGAATTTGCAGGTGATACCTGACCGTGCTGGATCCTGTCTGTCTATTCTGATGGTCATCATTTTTCCGCTGGTCGCCGAATTTGAAAAAGCGTACGATACGCCCCTTCATTTATCTTTTTTGGAGCGATAGACTTTATGCCAAAACTGAATCAAGTTATTGCGATTGAAAAGAGTGTTAAAAGCCGGGTATACAGCGAATTGACCGAGTTACATAAATCGTCTCAGAAAGCCGAGCCATTCAATGGTTTTGTCAAAACCTACCGTAAGAAAGACGAGGAAGGGGAAGATTATCCGGCAGAGCGGAAGAAAGTTCAGGTGATTGCTGATGCGCTGCTCGACCGCGCTGCCTCCATCCTCACCGAGTTATTTGACGTGACGGCTTCAAAAGACTTTGCCAATTGCCATGCCCGAGCCGATGTTGAAGTGGATGGTCAGGTCCTGGTCCCAAATGCCCCGGTTTCCTATTTGCTGTTTTTGGAAAAGCAGCTTAATGACTTACGCACGTTTATTGACAAGCTTCCTGAATTGGATGAAGCCGATGACTGGAGCAAAGACGAAAACTCTGGCTTGTTTAAAACCACGCCCATTCCAACCCATCGGACTAAGAAAGTTCAGCGGGCGATTGTGCTGTATGAAGCCACCAAAGAGCATCCGGCCCAGACCCAGTTGATTACCGAAGATGTCATCGTTGGCTACTGGGACACGATCAAACACAGTGGTGCTTTACCGGTGCCTCGTAAAAAGGTGCTGCTGGAACGCGTTGAAAAACTGGCCAAAGCCGTGAAATTTGCCCGGGAAAAAGCCAATTCAGCCGACGCGGAAGAACAAAAAATAGGGAAAAAATTATTCACCTTTCTGCTATCATAGCCGGCAGAGACAATCTCAACCTCAAAATTAAGCTCAAAAAGGCGTGCAGGTTCGAATCCTGCCCCCCGTGCCAGATTCAAATTGTTCAAGAAAAAGCCGGACTTATACGGGGGTGGCGGAACTGGTAGACGCAAGCACACTCAGTGCTGGCCTGATTTAAGCTTCTTTTTACCTCTCAAACTCAGCATTCGTCGTGGTTGCTGGATCAACCTCCGATTTTTACCTATGCCAGATGGTGGTGCGAATCCACTCCCTCGCGCCATACCAAATTTGATTATGCGAGGGTAGTTCAACAGCAGAACGGGCATACTCAGATCTCACAAATCGGATTAAACGCCATCAGCAACACGAAATCACGACACCCGAAGCCAGCGGTTAGGCTACAACCGCTGGCTTCTCCATTTTTAGGGCGGGGCTGAAAAATCCTCAGGCTTCAGGGCAATCGAAGGAGGAGGGATGAAGGATAAAGGATAAAAAAAACAAGTCTTCATCTCGATGTTTTCAGCCCCAAGCCCTCAGCCCTGGTTGAGGGCTTGGAGCTGAGTGGGTCATTTTCTTCGAACCCGGCACCCGGCACCCGGAACCCGGAACCCGGAACCCGGAACCCGGAACCCGATTTTTCTTTATTCTTCATTCTCAATTCCAAAAAAACGACCCCGGGAATAACAGCGAGTTATTCAGCCGGGGTTGTGCACTGCAAAATATTGTGAGGGGCAATCAAACTGGTTGAAGAGGTGAAAGGCTAATCGGCTTTTTTCCGCATAAAGGCCGGGATATCAAGGTCATCACGTGAGATGCCCCCGCCTTCGCCAGACCGTGGCATTGACGAGCCGAGTCCGCCCGTGCGTAAGCCGGCAACGTTCCGATTGAGTCCAGCCAGGGGATCCTGCTGGAGCGCCGCTGCCGCCTGCTCAAAGCCAGTTGCGATGACGGTGATTTTCATTTCATCCTGCATGCGTTCATCGAGCACCGCCCCAAAGATGATATTGGCATCTTCGTGGGCCGCTTCGCGGATGATGGATGAGGCTTCATTGACTTCAAACAGGGTGAGATCCTTGCCGCCGGTGATATTGACTAGCACGCCGCGAGCCCCTTCGATAGACGCTTCTTCGAGCAACGGGCTGGCAATGGCTCGTTGCGTGGCTTCGAGGGCGCGGGTTTCACCCCGAGCCTGACCTGTCCCCATCAAGGCAATTCCCATGCCGCTCATAATGGTTTTCACGTCGGCGAAATCAAGATTGATCAACCCAGGAACTGTAATCAGGTCTGAGATACCCTGGACTGCCTGCCGCAGCACATCATCCGCTGTTCGAAAGGCTTCGGCCAGCGATGTGTTGCGGTCCACGGTATGGAGCAGGCGTTCATTGGGGATTGTGATAACGGTGTCAACGCATTCTTTGAGTTCTGCCAGTCCGCGTTCAGCTTGAAGCATGCGTTTGCGACCTTCAAAACTAAACGGCTTGGTGACGACCGCGACCGTCAGGGCACCAAGTTCGCTGGCCAGCCCGGCCACAATCGGAGCGGCGCCGGTACCCGTACCGCCACCCATGCCGCTGGTGATAAACACCATGTCGGCGCCTTCGAGGGCTTCAATAATCTTATCGGTATCTTCCAGAGCCGCCTGCCGACCAATTTCAGGGTTGGCGCCCGCCCCGAGCCCCTTGGTAAGTTTGGCCCCAACCTGGAGTTTGACCGGGGCATGTGACATGCGCAGGGCCTGGAGATCAGTGTTCACGACCAGAAATTTGATTCCTTCGATCCCAAACTCAATCATGCGGTTGACGGCATTGCTTCCGCCACCGCCGACCCCAACCACTTTAATATTTGCCCCGTTCGTTGGAGGAATATCAACGAATTCCAATTTCAGTGAATTGTCTGTGCGATTGTTGTCTGCTGCCATGTAATTATTGCCTCCTCACAGGAGCCTTGTTCCCCTGCTTGTTCTTAAAATATCTGCCTGGATGGGGGATGTGCCCCGCGTTATATGATTGTTTTGAAAAAGGGTTACTTCTGATGTCTGTTGGCCTCTGATAGAGGGGCGAAACAGGGGTTGTTAAAACAGGTTTTTGAGTTCAAGCCACCAGTTTTTTAACCGGGCACTGTGGCGGCGAAGGCCATTTTGATTCCACGAGGTCCGCCCCAGTACCTGTTGACGAGCCGCATGCAGGACCAGCCCCGCCACCGTGGCATATTCAGGGCTGATTAAATCATCCGCAATCCCATCGAAGCCTTGCGGTGATCCGAGTCGGACGGGAACATCCAGGATTCGTTCGGCTATTTCTGGGACGCCAGCCAGCAAACTCCCACCCCCAGTCAGGACGAGCCCGCTTGAGAGTTGGCGTTCATATCCACTGTGATGGATTTCTTCCTGGATCTGGCAAAAGAGCTCCTCTGCGCGAGGCTGAAGCATATCGCAGAGCAACTGCCGGGACAGCGTCTTGGAAACCCGTCCACCGACATTGAGCACTTCAAGGACAGTTTCCCGTTCACAGGTATCAAGCAATGGGCCAAAAGAGCACCCAAAGTGGCGCTTGATCCGCTCTGCTTCCGGGAACGGCGCACGGAGGCCAACTGCAATGTCATTGGTGAAATGAGTACCGCCAAGCGGGATGACTGAGGTATGGCGAACAGCTCCACGCTGGTAGATCGCCAGGCTGGTGATTTCGCCACCGATGTCGATGAGAGCGACACCGTACTCGCGCTCTTCTTCGCTCAGTGTAGCCTCGGCTGCTGCTAGGGATTCAAGTGTGAGATCCGAAACGATCATACCCGAACGGTTTACGCTTGTCACTATATTTTGCTTGGCGGTAATCGGGGAAGTCACAATATGGACGATAACTTCCAGGCGCATCCCCAACATACCGAGGGGATCGCCAATTCCGTCTTGATCATCAACAATAAACTCCTGGGGCAGTACTTCGACAATCTCCCGATCTGACGGGAGGTTAATCGCACTGGCCTGATCAATGACGCGCCGAATATCAGCGACGGTAATTTCGCGGTTTTTGCGCGAAATGGCCACCACGCCACGCCCATTGTGGCCGCGGACGTGGGCACCGGAAAGCCCGACATGGACCTGATGGGCATCCACACCGGCCATATGTTCAGCTTCGGTGAGCGCCTGACGGATACACTCCTCCGCTGATTCAATGTTGACAATTACGCCTTTGCGAACCCCCTTTGAAGCCACACTGCTCGCACCGAGCACATCGAGCCGATCTTTGTCTGGATTCCAGGCCGCGATCAGCACCCGTACTCGGGTATTTCCAATATCGAGTCCAACCAGGGGATGATTGGGTTTCGGCATAGCGTCTTAGTTCCCTTTCTTACTATTGGTAGCTGCTGTGCTGGACGCTGGTTTCCTGGCAGACTTGGCCGCAGCAACTGACGACGGTGACGGTACTTTTTTGGTCTCTTTTTTGACTTCTTTTTTGGTTTCTTTTTTCGTGTCTTTTGCGTCTGGTTTCGCTGGTTCTTTTTTCGCGGGTTTCACTGGCTCCGGCGAGGTTAAGTGACTGGCTGCCGGTTTGGTCGGTGCTTCGTTTTTTGATTTGGAAGCACTCTCACTGGTGTTAACTGATTTCTCGGCTGAATCGCCAGCATCGGTTCGAAACCCAAGTGAAATCTGAGCCGAATTGACTGCCGTGATGGAATTGATTTGATCGGCGTACTTTAAAAAACCAGTATCCCGAATCTGATACTTCTCAAGCGCCTGGGCATCACGGCGTTGAACCATATCGAGGACTTCCATGGCGCGGACCAGTCGGTCCCGAAATTCTTCCTGTCCCAAATGAATTACAATCGGGTTGTCACTGAGTTGTACCACGATATCTTCGAGGCGACTCAAGTTGATACTTTCCAGTTTGGAAGAGAATTGTGGGGTACCGCTGTCGAGTGACCAGATCAGCTTTTTATACACCGCAATGCGTTCAAGGTTTTCCCGCAGACTTTGTTCGCTATTGCCGGCCACGAGTCCAATCACGATGGGCGGCGGGTTTTGATCTTTGCCTGGAGCATACATTTCCAGCGGGATCCCTTCTTCATCAATCCACACCAGATTTCCCTGGTCGCCTTGTACCAGGAGGAGTGGTTTTCGTTCTTCGACCTGGATGTGTACCTGGTTGGGAAGAATTCGAGTAACCTGAGCATGATGTATCCAGGGAAGGCTTTCGACATTTTG
Source organism: uncultured Clostridia bacterium (assembly GCA_964639175.1). Taxonomy (GTDB): domain Bacteria; phylum Acidobacteriota; class Blastocatellia; order Chloracidobacteriales; family Chloracidobacteriaceae; genus JACQXX01. The sequence goes on along the minus strand of CAZXCE010000107.1, from coordinate 185 downwards.
CTCAATTTCAGTCAGTGATGCCGTGAGCAGGCTGCCTGGCGCCGTTTGCTGAACGAGCCGCTCAATATCGCGTGTGGATTGTCGGTTTTGGCCCTGAATTGTAATTTGAGCGAGCGTAAAAGCCGGGGAGTGAATCACGCGATAGGTGCCCCAGACCAGGGCCACTATCCCAAGTGCCCAGAGGC